>DATGUQ010000213.1:0-2453 GCA_035301145.1 Brachybacterium sp.
ACGGACGGATCCCGCCCGGCTGACCGGCAGCGCGCCACCCCGCTGCCCGGCCGGTACCGGGCCGGGCCCCGGGACATGGCGGGACCCGTGACAGACTGGTCGCCGTGAGCACGCCGATGAACAACTCCCTGCCCTGGCCCACCGGGGCCGAGGTGCTGCCGCTGGCCTCTGTGCGCCCGGTCCTGGACCGCCTCTCCTCGCTCGTGACCACCCATGAGGAGGATGCCGCGCTGATCCCGGGACTCGCCGTCACCGAGGAAGAGGTGGCCGCCGACCCACCGCCCGCCCTCGAGCAGATCGGCGACGAGCTCGGCGGCGTCCGGGTGTGCGGGCTGACGATGCTGACCCTCCAGATCGAGGACCGCACCGACGTGGGCCCCTATACCCTGCTCGGCCCCGCCACCAGCTTCTACCCCCTGTACGAGACGCCCGAGGCGGCCGTGGTGCTGGCCCTGGACGAGGACGGCGCCCCCGGCGCCGTGTACGGGATCGGCGAGGACCTCGCCCTGCAGCTGGCCGCCGAGGATCTCCCCGGCTACCTCGAGCGCTTCGCCGACGCCCTCGAGATCGTCCTCACCGCGCTCGCGACCCGGGGGCCGGCGGCGGACGACTCCGGGACCGAGCGCGCCGAGGCCGCCCAGCAGCTGATGGACGAGCACCTCTTCGCCCAGATCCTCGGGGAGGGCGAGGCCGCACCGACCGTCGAGGTGCCGCTGCAGGACCCTGCCTCCGCAGGGATCGAGGGACTTCCCGAGGGGACGCTCGCCGTGGCCGACCTGCGCACCGCGCCCGTCGGCGCGCGCGTGGACCTGATCGAGGTCGAGGTGCCCGGAGACCCGCTCGAGACGCACGTGGCCTGGAGTGCGCGCGGCCGCGTCGTCGCCGTGCTCGGAGGCTGAGCCCGCTCCCGTCCGTCCACTCATCCGTGCAGGCCACGGGATGGGGAGTCCTCCCCATGGTCCGTGCCGCGGCGGCCGATTACGGTAGGGCCGACAGCAGGGGCCGGCACGGCCGGGGCGGGCGAGGAGCAGGGGGACCGGCGGGGGATGAGCGGATTCTGGGGCGCGGACACCGATGCCCTGCGCACGATGAGCACGATCCTCGCACGGCGTGCACGGGTCCTGGGCGAGCTCGAGGGGACGCTCGCCTCCGCCGTCGACTCCCTCGAATGGGTGGGGGAGGACGCCGAGCACTTCCGCGCCGAATGGACCCGGGGGGTGCGCACCGGCCTCCAGGACCAGGAGTTCGAGCTGCGCCTGCGGGCGCGCCGGCTCGCCCAGCACGCCGATGAGCAGGACGCCGTCTCCGCTCCCGACGGAGGGGGCCTCGGCGGCGGTCGCGGCGGGTGGTCGACGCCCGGCCAGCTCCTGCGGGACCTGCCCCACGGCGCCGACTCCGTGCTGCGGGATCTCCTCGGCGGCGCCCCCGGGCAGCAGCCCGGTCAGCACGGTCCGCTCGCCGAGCTGCTGCGTGAGGTGCTCGCGTCCCCGCAGGGCCGCTCGGCCTTCCTCGGTGCGTTCCTCGGCAGTGCGCTGGGCGGTCTGCTCGCGGACGTCGTCCTCCGTGCGATCAGGTCGGGTGGGGCGCCGCAGGCCCTGCTGGAGGGCCTGGGCCCCGGGGCGGGCCTCAGCGACCTGCTGGGCGCCGCACCCCGCGGGGCCGACGGACCCTCCGCACCGGATGGGGACCCGTCGGGCGGGGACGCGGCGCAGGGCGCCGGCGGTGCGGATCCCGGGTCGGGCGGCGCTGCGGGCTCGGCCGGCGCCGCCAGCAGCGCTGACGGGAGCGGCGCCGACGGGAGCGGCAGCACCGGTGAGGGCGCCGGCACCGGCGGCGAGGCCGGGGGAGCAGGAGCTGCGGACGTCACGGTCGGGGCCGACGCCGGGGCCGACGCGTCGGCCGGGGCGGCAGACGCTCGTGGCGCCCGCAGGTCGGAGACCGTCGCAGAGGGACCCGCCCTGAGCGGCGGCACCACCGACGCCGCACGGTTCGCGCCGACCGCCGACGAGGACCCGCTCACGCTCCTGGACCGGCTGCGAGAGATGGTCGGCGACGTGATCGGCCCGGCCACCGGCGGCGCCGCCTCGGCCGGGGACGACATCGGGACCGCCGGCCTCGACGGCGCGCGACGCTGACGCACCGCGGATCGGGTCTACGCTGGAGCGACAGCCCCTCACACCGTGAGGCCCCTCGATCAGGAGCCGTGACATGACCACGACCAGTCCCGCCGCCCCCGCTCCGGTCCTCGTCCTCGTCCCCGGCGCCACCGCGGCGCCCGCCGAGGGCGGAGAGCCGTTCCACCTCGCCGACGGGACCGTCCCGCAGCTGTCGGTCACGGACCTCGTCGCCACCCGCGGCGACGGCGTCTTCGAGACGATCGGCGCCTTCGACGGGAAGCCCGTCAACGTCGGCCCCCACCTGGCGCGACTCGCGCGCAGCGCGGCCCAGATCGA
>DATGUQ010000214.1:0-4170 GCA_035301145.1 Brachybacterium sp.
CGCGGTGGCGGCGCTCGGCGCGGTGTTCGCGGTCCGTGCGCAGACCGCCTGGCTCGGTTGGCCCTCGCGGCTCGAGCCGGAGCTGCTGCAGTGGATGGTCGACAACCACGAGGCGTCCCGCTCGGGCGAGCTCGCCCGCACAGCGGAGGTCGCCGAGCGCTTCGACGCGATCATCCGCTCGGTCGTCGCGCCCCGTCGGGCGCTCGGCGCGGACGCCCCCGAGGACCTCACCACCGAGCTGATGCGGGTGCGGGTGCCGCTGCCGGACCCCGGGATCCCCGGATCGTCCGAGCGAGGCCTGGAGGACGAGGAGGTCGTCTCGATCCTGCGCAACTGGACCGGCGGCGACCTGGGATCCATCGCGCTGTGCACGGGCGTTCTGCTGACGGCGGTGGCCCGGGCCCCGGAGATCGCCGAACGGCTGCGCATCGGATCGCCCGCCGAGGCGGCGGCGATCGTCGACGAGCTGCTGCGGATCGACGACCCCTTCGTCTCGAACCGGCGCGTGACCACGTGCCCCGTGACCCTCGCGGGTCAGGAGATCGGTGCGGGTGAGAGGGTGCTGATCCATTGGACGTCGGCCAACCGCGACGAGCGCGTCTTCCGCGCGCCGGACGCCTTCGACCCCGAGGGCAATGCGGCGGAGAACCTCGTCTACGGCACCGGCCGGCACGTCTGCCCGGGCCGGCCGCTGGCGACGCTCGAGCTGGTGGCCCTGATGCAGGAGCTGCTCGCGGTGGCCGAGGTGCGGCCGGCACCGACCGCCGGCGAGCGGGAGATCGCCCCGGTGGGAGGCTGGGCGCACGCCCCGGTGGTGCTCGTCCCGCGACGCTGAGGGAGCCTGCGGCTCTCCTCCGGGCGCCGGCGCCGTGCGCTCCGACGGAGGTCGGGACTCAGTCGTGGCCCTCGGCGATCAGCGCCTCGAGTGCGGCGATCGCCTCGGGGTCCCCCTGGAGGCGCACCGTCTCGGCGCCGCCGGCGAGATGCTCCAGCGCCTTCTCGCGCCCCCACGCCCACAGGCAGAGCGCGACCGCGGACCCGCTCGCACCGGCGCGGGGCAGCTCCCCCTCGCCGGGCGGTCCCTCCAGCGGACGGCCGACGGGCACATCGAACTCCTCGCCGTCGCGGGGCCGCGTGCCGGTCCAGCGGTCGATCCCGAGCCATCGTGTGGAGCCGCCCTGGGGACGGATCTCGATCGCGGCGACCGGGGTGCGCTCGGCCCAGTCGGGGATCCACTCGTACGCCGCCGGCCACATCACCTCCAGCACGTGGTCGAGCCCCGCCGCGGCGAGACGTGCGTCGATCGCGCCGACCGGATGGCCGGCGGTCAGCTCGGCGTCGACCCGGTGGATGGTCGCCTCATGCGTCTGCATGCGCCGGGTGACGCCGACGCTCTGCTGCGCGGAGAACCAGAACCAGGCCCGTTCCTCGTCGCCGCGCGCCTCGAGCTGGGCGATCAGCGACTCGGTCGCGGCGACCCGTCGCTCCAGCAGCGCCTCCCACTCCTCGGGGCGCGGCACCTTCGCGGCCTCGATCGCCCTCACCTCCTCCTCCGTGGTGGCGCCGGTGCCGAGGACCTCGGACCAGAACTCGTGGACCTCGGTGAGGTGCCACAGCAGGTCGTCGGCCGTCCACTCCGGGCAGGTGGGGACCTGCTGGTCGCGGTCGGCGGAGGTCAGGGCGGTGGCGAGGCGGTCCGACTCCTGACGGATGGTGATGATCGCGTCGTTGCTCATACCCCCATCGAAGCACGACGGCGTGACATACGGCACCCGATTCTTCGCGGCACCACTTGCACGCGGTACCCCTCAGGGGTATAAATGGACGCACACCCGATACCCCGCTGGGGTATAGGACCGAGATGTTCCACCGATCGAGGAGACGACCATGAGCACGACCACCACCCAGTTCCAGGTGACCGGCATGACCTGCGGCCACTGCGAGATGTCCGTGCGCGAGGAGGTCGGGGAGGTCCCCGGCGTGCACGGCGTCGAGGTCAGCCACGAGACCGGCGTGCTGCGCGTCTCCGCCGACGGAGACGTGGACGAGGCCGCGGTGCTCGCCGCGGTCTCCGAGGCCGGGTACTCCGCGGTCCGCAGCCGATGAGGGCAGGCACACGGGTGGCCCTGTACAGCCTGCTGCTGGCGGCCCTGTTCACCGCGTCGTACCTGATCGCCGGCGCGGTGGTGCCCGAGGCATGGGCGACGGGCTGGGCCGGCCCCGGGCACTGAGCCCGCACCGCCGCGCCCGACCACCCCCGGAAGTCCGCGACCCCGCTCGAACGAGAGGATCCCCATCATGACCACTCCCCCGGCCCAGTCCCCGCTGGGCGCCGATATCGAACTCGAGATCGGCGGGATGACCTGCGCCTCGTGCGCCAACCGGGTCGAGCGGAAGCTCAACAAGCTCGACGGGGTCACCGCGGCGGTCAACTACGCCACCGAGAAGGCGCGGGTCTCCGTCCCCGAGGGCTACGACCCGCACGAGCTGATCACGGTGGTCGAGCAGACCGGGTACACCGCGGCACTGCCCGCACCCGCGCGGACGGCCCCTGAGGGCGCCGACGGGCAGGACGGGCAGGAGCCGGAGGATCCGGAGCTGACCTCCCTGCGCCACCGCCTGATCGGCGCCGTGCTGCTGGCCGTGCCGGTCATCGTGATCTCGATGATCCCGGCGCTGCAGTTCACCCATTGGCAGTGGGCGGTGCTCACGCTCACCGCCCCGGTGGTCGTGTGGGCCGCCTGGCCCTTCCACCGCGCCACCCTGATCAACCTGCGTCACGGCGCGGCGACGATGGACACCCTCATCACGGTGGGGACGGTCGCCGCCTTCCTGTGGTCGCTGTACGCCCTGTTCCTGGGCACCGCCGGCGAGCCCGGGATGACCCACGAGTTCTCCCTCGCGATCGGTCCGTCCGACGGAGCGGCGAACATCTACCTCGAGGTCGCCGCCGGAGTGACCATGTTCCTGCTGCTGGGACGGTACTTCGAGAAGCGCTCGAAGCGGCAGGCGGGAGCCGCGCTGCGGGCCCTGATGGACATGGGCGCGAAGGACGTCGCGGTGCTGCGGGACGGCACCGAGGTGCGGGTCCCGGTGGCCGAGCTCGCCGTGGGCGACGAGTTCGTGGTCCGGCCGGGAGAGAAGATCGCGACCGACGGTGTGGTCGTCTCCGGCTCCTCCGCGGTGGACGCCGCGATGCTCACCGGCGAGTCCGTGCCGGTCGAGGTCGGGGAGGGGGACACGGTCACCGGTGCGACCGTGAACGCGGGCGGCCGCCTGCTGGTGCGGGCCACGCGCGTGGGCGGCGACACCCAGCTCGCCCAGATGGCGCGGATGGTCGAGGACGCCCAGTCCGGCAAGGCCGAGATCCAGCGGCTGGCCGATCGGATCTCGGGGGTCTTCGTACCCGTCGTGATCGCGGTCGCGGCGATCGTGCTCGGCGCCTGGATCGGCGCCGGGTTCCCCCTCGAGGCCGCGTTCACCGCGGCGGTGGCCGTGCTGATCATCGCCTGCCCGTGCGCCCTCGGGCTCGCCACCCCCACTGCGCTCCTGGTGGGCACCGGGCGCGGCGCCCAGCTCGGGATCCTCATCAAGGGGCCCGAGGTGCTCGAGTCCACCCGGCGCATCGACACCGTGGTGCTCGACAAGACCGGCACCGTCACCACCGGACGCATGGCGCTGGCCGAGACGATCGTCGCCGACGACGTGGACTCCGAGGAGCTGCTGCGCCTCGCGGGTGCGGTCGAGGAGGCCTCCGAGCATCCCATCGCCCGGGCCATCGCCGCCGGAGCCGCCGAGAGGATCGGTGCGCTGCCCGAGGCGGAGCACTTCGAGAACCTCGAGGGGCGCGGCGTCCGCGGCGTCGTCGACGGTCGGACGGTGCTCGTCGGCCGCAGCGGCCTGGTCGACGACCAGGAGCTGCCCGCACGGCTGGCCGAGGCCAAGGACGCCGCCGAGTCCCGGGGCCGCACCGCCGTGGTGGTCTTCTGGGACGGGCGGGCACGCGGGGTGCTGGTGGTCTCCGACACGGTCAGGCCCACCAGCGCCGAGGCGATCTCCCAGCTGAAGCGGCTCGGCCTCACCCCGATCCTGCTCACCGGCGACAACCGGGCCGCCGCCGAGCAGATCGCCGCCGAGGTGGGGATCGACGAGGTCATCGCCGAGGTGCTC
>DATGUQ010000215.1:0-6657 GCA_035301145.1 Brachybacterium sp.
CATCATGGCGAAGGCCAAGTTCGAGCGGACCAAGCCGCACGTCAACATCGGCACCATCGGTCACGTCGACCACGGCAAGACCACGCTGAGCGCTGCGATCTCGAAGGTCCTGTACGACAAGTTCCCGGAGCTGAACCAGGCCCGTGACTTCGACACGATCGACAACGCGCCCGAGGAGAAGCAGCGCGGCATCACGATCAACGTCTCGCACATCGAGTACGAGACCGACAAGCGCCACTACGCGCACGTCGACGCCCCCGGCCACGCCGACTACGTGAAGAACATGATCACCGGCGCTGCTCAGATGGACGGCGCGATCCTCGTGGTCGCCGCCACCGACGGCCCGATGGCGCAGACCCGCGAGCACGTTCTGCTGGCCAAGCAGGTCGGCGTGCCGTACCTGCTCGCCGCGCTGAACAAGTCCGACATGGTCGACGACGAGGAGATCCTCGAGCTCGTCGAGATGGAGGTCCGCGAGATGCTCACCGAGCAGGGCTTCGACGAGGACGCGCCGATCATCAAGGTCTCCGCGCTCAAGGCGCTCGAGGGCGACGAGAAGTGGGTCAAGTCCGTCGAGGACCTCATGGACGCCGTGGACGAGTCCATCCCGGACCCGGTCCGCGATCTCGATCAGCCCTTCCTCATGCCGATCGAGGACGTCTTCACGATCCAGGGTCGTGGCACCGTCGTCACCGGCAAGGTCGACCGCGGCAAGCTCGCGATCAACTCGGAGGTCGAGATCCTCGGCATCCGTGAGGCTCAGAAGACGATCGTCACCGGCATCGAGATGTTCCACAAGCAGATGGACGAGGCGTGGGCCGGCGAGAACTGCGGTCTGCTCCTGCGTGGCACCAAGCGTGAGGACGTCGAGCGCGGCCAGGTCGTGGCCAAGCCCGGCTCGATCACCCCGCACACCAACTTCGAGGCTCAGGTCTACATCCTGTCCAAGGACGAGGGCGGCCGCCACAACCCGTTCTACTCGAACTACCGTCCGCAGTTCTACTTCCGGACCACCGACGTCACCGGCGTCATCACGCTGCCCGAGGGCACCGAGATGGTCATGCCCGGCGACAACACCGAGATGACTGTCGAGCTGATCCAGCCGATCGCCATGGAGGAGGGCCTCGGCTTCGCCATCCGTGAGGGTGGCCGCACCGTGGGCTCCGGCCGCGTCACCAAGATCACCAAGTGATCATCGCGGGGGTCACCCCGCAGCCGTGAGGCGCTCGCCCCGCGAGTGCTGAACACAGGAAGGCCCCGCACCGGGATCCGGTGCGGGGCCTTCTCGTCGCCCGGGGGCCTGCGCAAAGGGCTGCGCGCGGAGGGCCGGGTGCGGAGGGCCGCTCGCGGAGGGCCGTGCGCGGTGCAGCGCCGGCGGCTCAGCGCTCGGGGTGATCCCGGGGGCGCGGGTCCTGCGGCGGGTCGTGCTCCGCGCCCGGATCCTGCCCCGGGCCGGGGCGCCGCCCGGCGCCCGGGTCCTCACCGTCGGGGGCGCCGACGGAGGGCGAGCCGTGGCCCGTCGGCCCCGGGGTGGGGGAGTCCTCGCGCAACGGGGCTCCTGCGGGCATGCCGAAGCTCGGGCGGCCGCTGCGGGCGGGCCCGCGATCCTGCACGGGGCCTGTCGGGGCCGGCTGACCGTAGCTCGGGCGGGAGGGGGAGGGGGTCGACGGCGACGGCGCACCCGGCTGCGGGGCCGGGGCACCGTACTGGTGCCCGCCGCTGTGCGGTGCGTCGCGGTACGGGGCCCGGGGCTGCGCCGGCATCGGGGCGGGCGCCGCGCCGGACTCGGCCAGGATCCGCTGCGCCTGCGCGGCATGCTTGTGCTCGACGAGCAGTTCGTACTGCATCGGGATGGTGGCCGTCATCGAGGTGAAGTCCCTCTGACCCCCGGTCATCCAGTAGCCGATCACCGAGGAGACGGTGAAGAAGATGATGCCGAGCAGCACGCTGGTCAGGACCACCGTGAGGTTCCCGGGGGAGAGCAGGAGCAGCAGCAGCCCGAGGAAGAGGCCCATCCACAGGCCCGAGAGCGCCCCCTGGGAGATCACCTTCGGCCAGGTGCGGCGCCCGGTGACGCGCTCCATGAGCTTCAGGTCGGTGCCCACGATCAGGGTGCTCTGCACCGGGAACTGCTCGTCCGCGAGGGTGTCGACCACCGACTGCACCTCCTGGTACGTGTTGTACACGCCGAGGGAGCGGGGGTACTCGAGGTCGTAGAGGCGCGCTGTGAGCGGGGAGGGGGAACGCGGTGGCTGGCTCATGCGGCAACCGTAGTTCAGGCACTCGCGAGAACGCTGTACCGGCGCTGTCCGCGAGGTGAAGGGAGCGAGGCCGGGACGCCGCAGTGCCTTCGGCTCCGCAGCGCTCCGTGGCTCCGCAGTGCCCCTCGGCTGCGCAGAGCCCCGCGGGGAGCGGGACGGCTCCGCCCGCTCCGGGCATGGGGCTGCCCACGCCCATCGGCCGACGAGCATCCGGAGCGCATCATTACGGTCACGGCGAGGCTCATATACGCAATTTCGGGCACATCGGCGCGTAGCCTGAGGTGCGCGGGTCGGACCGCGCCGTCCAGAGGGCTCTGGACGTCCTCCGTTTCAATGATGAAAGAGGAACCGATGTACGACGACACCCAGGATTCCATCCTCGAGACCCCGGCGGAGAGGCTCGGGGCCTCCCGACGGCTCTTCCTCGGCCTGGCAGGCGCCGGCACCGGAGCGGCGGCCCTGAGCGCCTGCGCCGCCGGTGGTGGCGGCGGGGACGACGAGGGCGGCGGCTCCGGAGTCTCCGGCGGGGACGGCGAGGTGACCGACGACAACCCCTTCGGCGTCGCGGGCGATGCCGCTGTCGACGTCGTCATCTTCAACGGCGGCTACGGCGACCAGTACGCGAAGGACGCCGGTGAGAAGTACGCGGAGATGTACCCGGACGCGGACGTGAAGGTCTCCTCCACGGTGAACATCCAGCCCGATCTGCAGCCGCGGTTCATCGGCGGGAACCCGCCGGACCTGTTCGACAACTCCGGCGCCCAGTCCATGAACGCCGGTGCGCTGGTCGGCGAGGGCAGCGTGGCCGAGATCGATCAGCTCCTCGAGGCCCCCTCCCTCGACGGCGGCACGCTCAAGGACCTCCTGATCCCGGGCTCGATGGCGCCGGGCACCTACTCCGGGAAGGTGTACGCGCTCAACTACGTCTACACCGTCTATGCGGTCTGGTACTCGCAGAAGGAGTTCGAGGAGAAGGGGTGGACGCCGCCGACCACGTGGGACGACGTGATGACGATCGGCGAGGCGGCCAAGAGCGAGGACCTCGCGCTGTTCCCGTGGGGCGGCCAGAACGCGTCGAACTACTACCAGGAGCTCGCGATCTCGATGGCGATCAAGGAGGCCGGCGTCGACCTGCAGAAGCGCCTCGACAGCCTCGAGGAGGGCGTGTTCGAGGACGACGCCCTCGTGGCCGCCTACGCGGCGATCGAGGACGCCGTCGAGGAGGGGTACTTCCTCTCCGGCGGTGCGGGCATCAAGCACACCGAGGCCCAGGCCCAGTGGGTCACCGGCAAGGCCGTGATGTACCCCTCGGGCTCCTGGATCGAGAACGAGCAGAAGGGCATCACCCCCGAGGACTACGAGATGGTGGGCGTGCCCACGCCGCAGCTGAGCAGCGGCTCGGCCATGCCCGCCGAGGCCATCCACGGCACGGCCGGCGAGCCGTTCTTCGTCCCCAGCGATGCGGCGAACGGTGCCGGCGGCCTCGAGTTCCTGCGGATCATGCTCTCCAAGGAGCAGGCGCAGAACTTCTCGGAGATGACCTCCTCCGTGACCATCCTCAAGGACACGATCCCGGAGGACGCCTTCGGTTCGACCGCGCTCGCGTCCACCGACGAGATGATCACCGCGGCGGGGGAGGACACCTTCCACTTCAACTACCGCGACTGGTACGGGCTCGGCCCGGACACGGTCACCCTGTGGACCGAGTTCCTCAGCGGCGACCTCACGGCCGACCAGGCGCGCGAGCGCGAACAGGGGCTGATCGACGCCGTCCGCGAGGACGACAGCATCGAGAAGTTCGACGTCGCCGAGTGATGGCAGCCGTACCCGCTCCCGCCTCCCCGGCCGCGCCGCCGCGCAGCCGGGGGGCGCGGCCGGGGGTCTCCCCGTCGCGTCTGCTCTTCTTCGCGGTGTTCCTGGGGCTGCCGCTGCTGCTCTACCTCGTGATCGTCGTGTGGCCGGTCGCGCAGGCGGTCTACTACTCGCTGACCGACTGGCGCGGTCTCGCAGCGGCCCCGAAGTTCATCGGCCTGGACAACTACGTCACGCTCTTCCAGGACCCCACCTTCCTCAAGGCCCTCACGAACAACCTGGTCCTGCTGGTCGTCCTGCCGACCGTCGTGATCGTGCTCGCCTTCGCCCTGGCCGTGCTGGTCACCGTCGGCGGCAGCTCGCGCGGCGAGATCCGCGGCGTTCGCGGGGCGGACTTCTTCCGGACCGTGAGCTTCTTCCCGTACGTGATCCCGGCCGTCGTGGTGGGGATCCTGTTCGCGTTCATCTATTCGCCCAACGGCGGCCTGCTCAACGGCACGCTGGGGCTGGTCGGGCTGGATCCGGGGATCGCCTGGCTCGGTGACCCGGACTTCGCCCTCGCGGCGATCGTCCTGGCGGTGGTCTGGAACCTGCTGGGCTTCTACATGGTGCTGTTCGTCGCCGCCATCCACTCGATCCCGGCGGAGATCGTCGAGGCCGCGCGTCTCGACGGCTGCGGCCGCCTGCGGCTCTCGGTGCGGGTCATCATGCCCATGATCCGCGAGAACGTCTCCACGGCCGCGGTGTACATGGGGATCGTCGCACTGGACATGTTCGTGTACGTCCAGGTGATGGCACCCAACGGCGGGACTGCCAAGAGCGCCGAGGTCATCTCCCGCTACCTCTACCAGACCGCGTTCTTCGACTCGCGGTTCGGTCTGGCCTCGGCGATGGGCGTGGTGCTGGCGCTGGTGACGATGCTGATGGCCGTGATCGTCCTGTTCGGCTTCCGACGGAAGGACGAGACGCCATGAGCAGTGCTCCCGACACCTCCACGACATCCACGTCGGCGTCGGACCCCGGGGCGGGCCGGCGGCGCGAGGGCACCTCGCCCCAGCGCCTCTCCGGCGGGGACCGCACGTTCGGAGCCGTCTCCACGACGATCCTCACGATCTGGGCGCTGCTGGTCGTCCTGCCCCTGCTGTGGACCTTCTACAGCTCGTTCAAGAACTCGCGGGAGATCCTCACCTCCCCGTTCAGCCTCCCGGCGGAGCTCAGCGTCGAGAACTTCGTCAACGCGTGGACCGAGGCCGGGATCGGCCGCTTCTTCGGGAACACGCTGATCGTCGTGGGCGGCGCGCTGTTCCTCGTGATGCTGCTGGGTGCCATGTGCGCCTACGTGCTGGCGCGCTACTCCTTCCCCGGGCGGCGGCTGATCTACTACGGCCTCATCGGCGGGCTCACCTTCCCGCTGTTCCTGGCCGTCGTGCCGCTGTTCTTCGTGCTCGAGTCGCTCTCGCTGCGCAACACGTACATCGGGCTGATCCTGGCCTACGCCGGGTTCGCACTGCCGTTCACCGTGTTCTTCCTCTACGCGTTCTTCCGCCAGCTCCCGGAGGAGATCGCGGAGGCCGCAGCGATCGACGGCGCCGGGGACTTCCGCACGTTCTTCCAGGTGATGGTGCCGATGGCCGCTCCAGGGCTGGCCAGCGTCACGATCTTCAACTTCCTGGGCCTGTGGAACCAGTTCCTGCTGCCGGTGGTGCTCAACACCGACCAGAGCAAGTTCGTGCTCGCCCAAGGGCTGGCGAACATGCAGGCGCAGCAGGGCTACGAGTCCGACTGGGGCGCGATGTTCGCGGCCGTGACGATCACGATCCTGCCGGTGCTGGTCGTCTACGTGTTCTTCCAGCGCCAGCTGCAGGGCGGCGTCTCCCGCGGCTCCGACAAGTGAGCGTCCGGCCGTCGGCCGACGGGGGCGCGAGCACCGGGGCTCCCTGACCGCAGGGATCCGCCGAGCGCCGGCGCGGCGGGCCCGGAGGCACCCCGATGTGATGGGGTGCACCCGGGCCCGCCTTGTCGCACCTGCTCGTCTCTGGCAGACTGTTCGAGTTGTCTGCGCGGGCCGACATGCCCGGTTCCGTTCTCCGAGGGCCACCTCGGCGAATGACCACCGGATGAGGCCCGTCCCGAGGATGCGAACCGCGCCCCATGGCGCGGAGTGCGCATCGTCGCAGGGATTCGACGCAGACGCAGCCGATCCTCGGCGGCCTCGTGCTGGGCTCCTGCGCCCCGCGGAGGCCGACACGCCCGTCCTCGGGTGCCGGGAGCGGCTGCATCCATGCCAGACGAAGAAGAGAGACAGGACGCCATGGCGGGACAGAAGATCCGCATCCGGCTCAAGTCGTACGACCACGAGGTGATCGACAGCTCGGCGCGCAAGATCGTCGAGACGGTCACCAGCGCTGGCGCGACTGTCGTGGGCCCGGTGCCGCTGCCGACGGAGAAGAACGTGTTCTGCGTGATCCGTTCTCCGCACAAGTACAAGGACTCCCGTGAGCATTTCGAGATGCGCACGCACAAGCGCCTGATCGACATCGTCGATCCCACGCCGAAGGCCGTGGATTCGCTCATGCGTCTCGAC
>DATGUQ010000216.1:0-24029 GCA_035301145.1 Brachybacterium sp.
CGCATGCCCGAGCATCTACGAGCCGCTCGGCATCGTGAACCTCGAGGCCATGGCCTGCGGCACGCCCGTGGTCGCCTCCGCGACCGGCGGCATCCCGGAGGTCGTGGCCGACGGGGAGACCGGCTACCTGGTCCCGCTCGAGCAGCTCACCGACGGCACCGGCACCCCCGTGGACCCGGAGACCTTCATCGCCGACACCCGCGACGCGCTGGTGCGGATGGTCTCCGACCCGGTGCGCGCGAAGGAGATGGGCGAGGCGTCCCGCCGCCGCGCGGCCGAGCACTTCTCCTGGACATCGATCGCCGAGCGCACCCTGGAGGTCTACCGCGCCGTGATCGCCTCCCACTCCTGAGCAATGCGCGGCGGCGCCGGGCTCAGCCCGTCTCCGCCGCGACCAGCCGCTCGACGGTCTCGACCAGCGCGCTGCGGGCCGCGTCGTGCAGCTCGTCCAGCAGGCCCCGGCGGGTGAGGGCCTCGGCCAGGTGCACGGTGTGGCCGTGGCCCTCCTCGATCTCCGCCCGGGTGAGCAGCAGGGTCCGGGCGGCGAGCACCAGCAGGTGGGCCGCGGAGGGCTCGAGATGGCGGGGCAGCGCCGTGGAGATCCAGCCCTGCGGGATGCGGGCCGGCTCGACGGGCTCCTCGGGGACCAGGTCGAGGTCCACGCTGCCTCCCGCGGTGCGGCGCAGGGCGTGCAGCAGCTCCTCGCGCGCGCTTCCGGAGCTGGCCGTCGGCGCCACCTGGGCGCCGACGGGCGCGGGCACCTTCTGCCAGGTGACCGCGGTGACCGCCCGGCTCTCGTGCTCGACCGGGGTGAGCACCGGGATCAGCGTGTGATCGGCGATCCCGGCAGCGGTCACCACGATCGCCTGCTCCGCCTCGAGCGCCGGGCCGATCGCCGCGGGCGGGCCCACCAGGCCGGCGATCCGCCCGGGGACGGGCAGCACCAGGCGCAGCTGCGCCAGCGGCAGTCGGCGCAGCGAGGTCATCCACGTGAACAGGTCCTCACCCTGCCCGCTGGGGCCCGAGCGTCCCACCCCGTAGCTCATCTGCGCGGCGTCGTCCGGTCCGAGATCGCCGCGGAGGTAGGCGGCGGTCCACAGCATCAGCACCGCGGCGCGCGGGAGTGCGACGAGGTCCCGGCCGGCGGCGGCCTCGCTCACCGGTGTGCCCCTTCCTCGGCGACGAACTCGGCGCGGCGGTTCGCTCGGTCCACCGAGGCCAGGCGCACCCGCACGATCTCGCCGGGGGCGGCGTTCATCGCCACCCACGCCGTGACCGGCGGCTCGGTGAGCTGCACCTCGACGCGGGTGGGGGCGCCGTCCCCGTTCTCCGACTCGGTGGCCTCGCGCCGTTCGATCACCGAGGCGTCGAAGGTCTCGCCCACCCAGGCCTCGAGCGCCATGGTCTCGACGAGCTCGAGCGCCGCGCGCTCGAGGTTCCCGGCCCGTGCGCCGGTGGACTGCATCGCCTCGGGGATCTCGCCGAGGGCGGCCAGCAGCTCCGGGGCGGGCGCGGTGCCGCGGACGTGCGCATGGCAGACCAGCAGCACGAAGCGGTCCACCAGGCGGCGCAGCGGCGCGGTGGTGTGGGTGTAGGGGGCGGCGATGGCCGCCTGCTCCGGATCCTCCGGCAGCTCCTGCGCGGTGGTGAACGCCGCGTAGGAGGCTCCGCGGAAGAGCGCGGTGGCCTGGTTCAGCAGCGCCAGGTGCACGGGGTCGTGCCAGTCCAGGGAGCGGAGGAAGGCGCCGTAGGCCTGGTCCGGTGGCCAGGGGGTGCCCAGCGCCTCGGCCTGGCGGCGGAAGCGGGTCACCGCGGAGGGCTCGGCCGGGGGCATGGTGCGGAGGATCCCGGCGCCGCGGGAGAGCATGAGCTGCGCCGCGGCCATCCCGGTCATCAGGGAGATCTGGGCGTTCGCGTCCTCGATGGGGTGGGGGCGGCGCCACTGCAGGCGCACCTGGCCGTCGTCCGCCACGACTTCCTGTTCGGGGACGTTGAGGCTCGCGCCGCCCCGGCGGGACTCGAGCGCGGTGCGCAGCGCCCCGATCTCCTGAAGCAGGAGCATCATCGGATGGCCCGCGCCGCGGTCGAGCTCTGCCTGCACCTGGTCGTAGGCGAGCTTCTCCCGCGAGCGCACCAGCGCACGCTCCAGGTCGATGCCGACCACCTCGCCCGCCGCATCCAGGTCCAGCACCCACACGAAGGCGGGGGTGGGCTGGTCCGGCAGCAGGGAGGCGACCCCCTCGGAGAGCAGCTCGGGGTGCAGGGGCAGGCGCCGGTCCGGCAGGTAGAGCGTCTCGCCGCGACGACGCGCCTCCTGGTCGAGGGGGCCGTCGAGGTCCACGAACCAGGGCACGTCCGCGATCGCGTACAGCACCCGGAAGCCGGACTCGGTGCGCTCGAGGTGCATCGCCTGGTCGAGGTCCGTGGAGCTCTCGGGGTCCAGGGTCACGAAGGGGACATCGGTGCGATCGGCGCGTCCCTGCGTCGCGGTCGCGCGCGCGGCAGCGTCCTCCGCCGCGGCGAGGACCTCCGCCGGGAACTCGAGCGGCACGTCGCCGTCCTGCTCGGCGAGCAGGGCGTCGATCCCGGCCCGGAGCTCGTCGGCGGCGACCGAGCCCCGCGGGGCGTGCAGGGAGACGGGGCGACGCGTCACGGGGACCTCCTGGGGCACGGTATCGGGCCCGGTCAGTCTATGGGCGCCGCCACGCGGCGGTGGGCCGGATCCGGGCCGGGGAACCGCTAGGCTCGAGGGCATGTCCGTCGCAGCAGCAGCCCTGAACGATGTCACCGTCCGCCGCAGCGGCACCACGATCCTCGATGCGGTCTCGCTCGAGGTGGACGAGGGGGAGCGCTGGGCGGTGCTCGGCCCCAACGGTGCCGGCAAGTCGACCCTGGTGCGCCTGCTCGCGGCCCGCCTGCACCCCACCGAGGGCACGGTCGAGATCCTCGGCGAGCAGCTGGGCCGGGTCGACATCTTCGAGCTGCGCCCGCTGATCGGCCTGGCCAGCCAGGAGCTGGCCGACACCGTCCCGGCGCAGGAGACCGCCGAGAACGTGGTCGTCACCGCCGGGTACGGCGTCGTCGGCCGCTGGCGCGAGGAGTACGACGCGCTGGACCTGGACCGGGCCCGCACCCTGCTGGCCGCCTTCGGCGTCGGCGATCTGGCCGGCCGCATGTTCGCCACCCTCTCCACCGGCGAGCGCAAGCGCGTGCTCGCCGCCCGGGCGCTGATGACCGACCCCGAGCTGCTGCTGCTCGACGAGCCCGCCGCCGGGCTGGACCTGGGCGGCCGCGAGTCGCTGGTGCGCACCCTGGGCCGGCTGGCGAAGGATCCGGCGACCCCCGTCACCGTGCTGGTCACCCATCACGTCGAGGAGATCCCTCCCGGCTACACCCACGTGGCGCTGCTGCGGGAGGGCGCCGTGGTCGCCGCCGGTCCGATCGCGGAGACGCTCACCTCCCAGAACCTCACCCGCACCTTCGGCCTCCCGCTGGTGGTCGAGCAGCGCGGGGAGCGCTTCACCGCCCGCTCGCTCTCGCTGAGCTGAGCGCGTGAGCGACGCGCAGCTGCGGCAGATCACCGAGGTCTCCGACCTCGCCGACCCGGCGCTGGACGACTACCTGCGCATGACCGACGTCAAGCTCCGCTCCCGCGTGGAGGTGGAGCGCGGGCTGTTCATGGCCGAGAGCTTCGAGGTGATCTCCCGGGCGATCGACGCCGGGATGGCGCCGCGCTCGTTCCTGATGAGCGAGAAGTGGCTGGCGAAGTTCGCGCCGCTGTACCAGCGGTTCCCCGAGGTGCCGGTGTTCGTCGGCGCGGAGCCGCTGCTCGAGCAGCTCACCGGCTTCCACCTGCACCGCGGCGCGCTCGCGGCGATGCAGCGCCCGGAGCTGCCGGGCGTCGCGGAGCTGCTGACCGGGGCGCGCACCGTCGCGGTGCTCGAGGACATCGTGGACCACACCAACGTCGGCGCCATGTTCCGCTCCGCCGCCGCGCTCGGCGTGGACGCGGTCCTGGTGACCCCGCAGTGCGCGGATCCGCTGTACCGGCGCTCGATCCGAGTGTCGATGGGCACGGTGTTCCAGGTGCCGTGGACGCGGCTGGAGGCCTGGCCGGGTGCCGGCGTGGAGCTGCTGCACGAAGCGGGATTCGACGTGCTGGCCCTCGCCCTGAGCGACGGCGCCTCGACGCTCGACGCCGTCGACCTCGGCCCCGGCCGCAAGGTCGCGTTCGTGCTCGGCGCCGAGGGGCACGGCCTGAAGCCCGCGACGCTCCGCGCGGCCGACGAGCACGTGGTGATCCCGATGGCCGGGGGAGTGGACTCGCTGAACGTCGCCGCGGCGAGCGCCGTGGTGTTCTGGCAGCGACGGGCGATGCTGGTCGACGAGACCGTCGACGGCCGCTAGGGGAGCGCCCGCCCGGTGAGCCGCAGAGCCGGCTCCCGCGATCCCCGTGCACAGCTGTGCGACGATCGCCTGGAGGCGTCGAACGGAGCCTGCAGGCTCCTCGCGCACCTCACGCGCCGCAGACCGGGAGGAGGGAGAGGTGAACCGTGTAGTCGTCGCCACACTGACCGCTGCCATGGCGCTCGGCATCGCCGTCTTCTTCACCCTCTACTCGCTCATCCCCGTCACCCGCGCCGACGATCCGGCGCTCAGCAGCCTGTTCGTCGGCGTGATGATGGCGTGCGTGCTGGCGGTGCAGGTGTTCACCCCCGCCCTCGTGCGCCGCTTCTCGCTGCGCCTGGTCATCGCGGTCCCGCTGGCGGTGCTGGCGCTCGGAGCCCTGATGGCGGGGACGGCGCAGGGCACGCTCTTGCTGCTCGCGGGCGCGGTGCTGAGCGGCACCGCCTTCGGCATCCTGGTCGTGGCCGGCGCGCAGGGCGTCGCACTGCTGGTGCCTCCCACGCACCTGGGACGGGCCCTGGGCGCCTACGGGCTGGTCACGATGGCGGCGACGGCGCTGGGCTCGCCCGCTGGGGTGCAGCTGGCCCTCACCTTCTCCGAGGCGTTCTTCGGCGTGTGCGCCGCTCTTGCCGGGCTCCTCGGCGCCGGTCTCGCCCTGCGGCTGCCGCGCGGAGTCGGGGCGGCGGAGACCGAGCCCGCCACCGCTGCGGAGCCGGGACCGTCCCGTGGGCTCCGGCGGCTCCTGGCGGGCGCGCCCTGGCTCGCCCTCGCTCTCCTGCTCTCCACGGTCATCCTCCTCTCGCACGGGCTGACCAGCCTGCCGGTGCTGGCCACTGCGTTCAGCGGTGCGGCGGTCGTCGTCTTCGCCGTCCAGGCGGGCAACGCGCTGGGTCGCGGCTTCGGCGGGGAGGTCGAGGCGCGGGCCGGGGCACCGGTGTCGCTCGGCATCGGGGCGCTCTGCCTCGCCGTCGGCGGGGTGCTGGGGGTGCTGGGCGGTGGTGCCGTGGCCGTGTCCCTCGCGGGCGCGCTGATCGGCCTGGGCGTCGGCATCGTCCAGACCGTGGTGCTGCACGTGGCCATGCACCGGATGGCCGCCGGCAGCGCCTCCGTGGTGTGGAACCTCGCCGTCGACGGCGGGTTATGGACCGGGGGCATCCTCTGGGGCGCGGCGCTCGCCTCGGGGCTGGTCGGCGCAGGAGCCGTGGTGGTCTCCCTCGGTGCGCTCGCGCTCGGCGCCGCGGTGGCGGTCCAGCTGCGCCGACGAGGCTGAGATGGCCCCCTCCTGAGGTTGCGGGCCTGAGCGCATTCCTGCACCGTTCCCGTGGCCCGAATGGGAACTCCGCCACCTCGTCGCCGGCCGACGGTCGACGGCGTCACCGCCGGGAACGGTCGCCGGGGTCCGCGCTGACCGCACGGATGAACAGGGCCAGCAGGAACGTCGCGGCGGCCAGCACCCACCATCCCCACCCGGCCCCGAGCGCGATCGCCGCACCGAGCACCGCCGGTGCGGCGGCGGAGAGCAGCCCGTTGCTGATCCCGTAGAACGCGCCATACTGCCCCTGCCGCTCCTCCGGTGCCAGGCGGAACAGCAGCTCCATGGTCCCGGCGCTGTACAGCACCTCCCCGGCGGTGTGGGCGGTGAGGAAGATCCCCATCGCGAGCACCACGGCGGCGGGGGAGTGGGACCATCCGGAGACGAAGAACAGGTAGGACGCCGCCAGGCAGCCGGCCCCGCACAGCAGGCGACGGCAGGCGGCACGTCTGCTCGTGATCCCCGCACTGGCCGGCACCTGGAAGAGCGCTGTCAGCAGTGCATTGACCGCCACCACGGGGCCCACGATCCAGACCAGGTCCGGATGATGGAGCGCCGCCCACAGCGGGAGCGCGAAGGGCAGCACGTGCAGGTAGATGCCGATCATGCCGTTGGCGAGCGAGAACACGGCGAAGCGCCGGTCGGGCAGCACCAGGCGGGGCCGCCCCGCCGCCTCCTGAGGGGCCGGCGGCACGGTGATCCGCAGCAGGAGCCCGGCGGCGATCACGAAGGTGAGGGCATCGCCGAGGATCGCGAGGCGGAACGCCGTCGTGCTCCCGTCGGCGAGCACCAGTCCGGCCAGCAGCGCACCCGCGGAGATGCCGAGGGTGAGCAGCGACCTCAGCGAGGCGCGGGCGAGCGCGGGGTTCTCTCGTGCGATGCGACGGATCAGGGTGGTGTTCGAGGACATGCACAGCCCTTGGCCGAGGCTGATCAGGCAGAGCACGAGGACGAAGCTCGTCAGACCGTCCACCACCAGCAGCAGGGCGGTGGCCGCCGCGGACAGCACCAGGCCGGCCAGCAGCACGGGTTTCGGACTCGCACGGTCCGAGTACCTGCCGCTGAGCAGGTCACCGCCGATCGCGAGCACGGTCGCCGCGACGAGCACCGCGGAGACGACGCCGACGGGCACGCCGAGATGGCGGGTGTAGTACAGCACGCTGAGCGCGGCGAAAAGGCCGTTGCCGAGCGCGTTGACGGCGGTGAGGAGGGCGAAGGTGCGCAGCGCGGGGGACGCCGAGAGCGTGGCGGCGGCGGTGCGGTACGGGCCTGCGACCGCTTGCCCGATGCCGGTTCGGGAGTGGCGCTCAGCATTCTTCGGCATGGTTCGACGATACGCATGGAATGCACATTCCGGCAATTCTGAGGTGCCGTCGACTGCCGCCTGCGGAGTATGTTACCGTCCGAGCGCAGCAGGGTCATCTGTGCAGGAGATCGAAGCGCTGTTCGGATTTCTTTCCCATGCATTCTTCCGGACCGTCGGACCCCTTCCGTCCCGAAATCGGAAATCCTTTCTCCGAAGGGCCCGCTCGTCGCGACGCGCATCCATGACCGACGATCTCCACCGCGACCCCGGGTACCTCGGACAGCACAGCGGAACGCTCTCCGAGCCGCCGTCGCTCCGACGCTCGTCGGCTCGTCACCCGTCTGCCCTCTGCCTGGCTCCAGACCATCGACGCTTCCTCCACCGAGCCCAGTTATCCACACATTCTCCGCTCTCCATTCCTCCACACACCTCGGTTATCCACACTTTCCACATATTTGCACGGGCGCCTTGCGCACAGGCCGGGCGACGATAAACTGGGTGCACGACAGAGAATTCCGGTCGCAATGCACGACCGGCTCACTCACCGCGAGCATTCCGCGGGCCATTCACTGAGGAGGTGCGGATCATGGGGGAGCTCCTCGACGGCGCATCCTCACCGCACGGTGGCGACGGCTCCGCTGCCGGCACGGCACCGGGCAGCCCGGAGCCCACTCCCGCCGCGCCCGCCCTCCCGCCGCACCTGGAGCCCGTCCGCGTCGCCGCCGTCCAGGAGAGCCGGCGACTCGCCACCCGCTTCACCGCCCTCGCCCCCTCGTTCCACGATCCCGACAGCGACGACTTCGACGAGGACGCCGCCGAGGCCGAGCTCCTGTCCGTGGCGCTCGCCCTGCGCTGCACCCGCACGGTCGCCGATCGCATCGTCCGCGACGCCCACGTGGCCACCACCCAGCTCCCGCGCACCCTGGAGCGGCTGGGGAGCGGAGAGTTCCCTGCGGCGTGGTACGAGCGCATCCTGCGCCGCACGCGCCACCTCAACCCGGGTCAGATGGAGGTGGTGGACGCCGCGGCCTCCCACTGGCCTGCCACGATCACCACCGAGCAGTTCCACCACCGGCTCTCCCGTCTGCTCGGCAGCCTCGAGTCCCAGCAGGAGACTCCCGCCCATCTGACCCCGGAGGGACGCCGACGGGTGGAGCTGCTGCCCACCCGGGACGACGGGATCGGGTGCCTGCGGGTGATCGGCCCGGCCCCGGAGATCTTCGCCCTGGCCCAGCGGCTCGACGCGGCCGCGCGGGCGATCCAGGCCGCCCAGCGCCACGCCTTCGCGACGGGGCAGACCCCGCCGATGGACCCGCGCGGCACCGTCGCCGCAACGGCGATGCCCGCTTCTCTCGCCCTTATCCAGTACGACCTGCTCGGCGGCGCTCCCTTCGAAACCGACGGCGTGCATGTCCCCGCTCCCCGCTTCCGCCTCAACCTCACCGTGCCGGTCCTGACCCTCCTGGGTGCCTCCGAGGAACCGGGCATGCTCGAGGGCACGATCCCGATCCCCGCCGTGATGGCTCGTGAGCTCGCCGGGGAGAGCGGGACCTAGTACCGCGTGCTCACCGACCCCTGCAGCGGCGCCTTCCTGCCGCTGCCCGCCGAGCGCTACACGCCGTCGCGCGGGATGCTCGAGCACCTCCGCCTGCGCAACTCCATCTGCGCCGTCCCCGGCTGCACCCGAGGCAGCTCCTGGGCCTCCGAGGCCGATCACATCGAGGAGTACGACCACGGGGCCCCGGAGCGCGGCGGCCTCACTGAGATCGAGAACCTGCACCTGCTGTGCTGGCAGCATCACCGCGCGAAGACCGCCGGACTGCTGGACCCGACCCGTCTGCCGTGCACGCCCGGGCTGCCGGGGCGGACATCCTGGTCGTTCCGGGACCGGGCGCACGTGCTCGTCCACGACAACACCGATCTCGCCAGTCCCGCCACGACCCAGGAGCTGCTGGACTCCTGGACCCGCCACCAGGCACGGCCCGAGGCCCGGCGTCGCGCCCTCGAGCGTCGGAAGAACCCACCGCCCCCGCCGTTCTGAGGGACGACGAAGGGTGGGAAGGGGGAACTGACGGTTCCTCCCTCCTCATCCGCGCCCTCGGTAGCGTGGCCGTCATGAGCACGGATCACACCCCGCACCCCAGCCTCACCCTCCAGAACGGCGTCCAGATGCCCGCCCTGGGCCTCGGCGTCTTCCAGACCGCGCCCGAGGAGACCGTCGCCGCGGTCTCCGAGGCGCTGCGTCTCGGATACCGCCTGATCGACACCGCCGCCTCCTACGGCAACGAGCGAGAGGTGGGGCAAGCCCTGCGCGCCTCCGACGTCGACCGCTCCGAGGTGTTCCTCGAGACGAAGCTGTGGATCACGGACTACGGCTACAGCCAGGCGATGCACGGCTTCGAGAAGTCCGCCGCGAAGCTCGGCGTCGAGCAGATCGACCTGCTCCTGCTGCACCAGCCGCTCACCAGCGACTTCGAGCGCACCCTCGGTGCCTACCGGGCTCTGGAGGCCCTGCTGGGAGAGGGGCTCGTGCGCGCCATCGGCGTCTCCAACATGATGCCGGACGTGCTCGAGCGTCTGCTCAACCAGGTCGAGGTGGCCCCGGCCGTGAACCAGGTCGAGGTCCACCCCTTCTTCTCCCAGCCCGCGGTGCAGGAGGCGAACGCGCGCCACGGCATCCTCACCCAGGCCTGGTCGCCGATCGGCGGGATCACCAGCTACCGCGGCGAGGCGACGCGCTCCACCTTCGAGGATCCGGTGCTCGGGGAGATCGCCGCCGAGCACGGCCGCACGCCGGCGCAGATCATGCTGCGCTGGCACCTCCAACAGGGCCGCGCCGTGATCCCCAAGTCCGTCCGCCCGGCGCGGATCGCGGAGAACGCCGACGTGTTCGGGTTCCGGCTCACCGACCAGGAGCTCGCCCGGATCGACGCCCTGGACACCGGCGAGCGCGGCGGCCCGGACCCCGATGCCGTCACCCTGGAGACCTTCGGCCGGGAGATCCCCGAGGCCTGAACGCCGGCCCGCGAGCTCGCCGTCATACTGGAGGACCGGACACGCACGTCCGCCGGGCCGCAGGGGGCGGTCCGCGCCCCCCGCAACCCTCAGGAGTCTCCTCATGCGTCGCCTCCGTGCCGCCGCCCTGCTCGTCCCCGCCCTCGCGCTCACCCTGAGCGCCTGCGGCGGTGGGAGCAGCGCCTACTGCGACACCCTCACCGACAACAGCGCCGTCTCGGCGACGGTGTTCGCCCCTGCCATCCCGGGGATGGCGACCTCGGAACAGGCCGAAGAGCGGCTCGACCTGCTCGAACAGGTCGAGGACGACGTGCCCGAGGAGATCCAGGAGGAGTTCACGATCTGGCAGCAGCACCTCGAGGAGATCGGACCGAAGCTGGATTCCGAGGACTCCGAGGAGCTGAACGAAGTGATCCAGTCCCGGACCGACGAGGTCGCCGCCGCCGGCGAGACGCTGTCCGACCACTACACTGGCACCTGCATGGACTGAGCCGGAGCGCAGGGGTGCCCTCGCAGTCCCTCCCTCCGCACCGCCCGTGGTCGTAGCGTGGAGGCATGGACCATCGAGCAGAGGTGAGCGACTTCCTGCGCACACGCCGGGACCGGCTCACGCCCGACCGGGCGGGGATCCTCGGCGGCACCCGGCGCCGGGTGCCGGGGCTGCGGCGCGAGGAGGTCGCCGCCGCCGCAGGGATCAGCGTGGAGTACTACGCGCGGATCGAGCGGGGGGACCTGCGCGGCGTCTCGGTCGAGGTGCTCGACGCGCTCGCCCGCACGCTGCTGCTGGACGAGGCGGAGACCGACCATCTCCACGACCTCGCCGCGGCCGCGGGACCGCCGGCCCGTCGGCGCCCCCGCCCGGCGGATCGTTCCTTCCCGGACACTCTGCAGCGATTCCTCGACGCGGTCTCCGTGCCGGTGTGGGTGCGGGACCGGCGCATGGACGTGGTCGCCGCCAACCCCGTCGGCCGCGCCCTGTACGCGCCGGTGCTGGAGGACCCTGCCGCCCGCGGCAACACCGCCCGCTTCGTCTTCTTCAGCCCCGCCTCGCGGACCTTCTTCCCCGATTGGGAGGACAACGCCACCGGCATCGTCGCCACGCTGCGCTCCTATGCCGGGCAGAGCCCGCGCGACCGGCGGCTGAGCGACCTGATCGGGGAGCTCGCCACCCGCAGCGACGACTTCCGGGTGCGCTGGGCCGCGCACGACGTGCGCCACCATCGCACCGGCCTGAAGCGCATCCGCCACCCGGAGGTCGGCGACCTCGAGCTCGGCTACGAGGCGATGGAGTTCCCGGCTCACCCGGACTGGTTCATGTTCGGGTACACCGCCGCGCCCGGCTCGCCGAGCGAGGAGCGGCTGCGTCTGCTGGGCAGCCTTGCGCAGGAGGCGGCCACGGCCGACGGGAACCAGTCGGTGATCGACGGTCGGACCACCACCGGCTGACCGGCGCCGACCGTCGCGGGGCTCAGGCCGTCACGGACTTCTCCGCCGCCGGCCGTGCCGCGAGCCGCTTCGCCAGCGGGATCATGCCGAGCCCGAGCACGGTCAGCACCGCGCAGATCGCGAAGATGCCCCGCTGACCCAGCAGCGGCAGCGCCCCGGCGGCGATGATCGGCCCGGACAGCACCGCGCCGACGCGCCGCGCGTTCATGAACAGGCCCGTGGACATCCCCGCCCCGGGGATCAGGTCCTGGAACAGCGCCAGCCCGATCCCGGAGATCGCCGCGAAGCCGAGCGCGTTGGGGATCTGCAGCGCGAGCAGCAACACCGGCCCGGTGACCACCACCAGCCCGGCGTAGTACACGGCCGAGAGCACGGCGCCGACCGCGACCAGGGTGAGGTGCGAGATCCGGTCCCCGAGCCGCCCGATGAGCACCAGCGCCGGCACCTCGAGCGCCGCGGCGAGGCCGAGCACCACGCCCGCCCACAGCACGGGCAGGCCGACGGTCTCGGTGACGTACAGCGCCATGAACGTCATCGCCGTCGCGTTCGTCGCCTGGAACAGCACGAACGCCCCGATGATCACGAGGGTCGCGAGGCGGCTGCCGGGCGGCAGGGCGTGCGAAGAGGGTGCCGGCTGGGCCGCCTCCGCGTGCGTGGTGCGGCGCTGCCTCATCATCACGGCGGTCGTGGCGATATTCGCCAGCGCGATCACCACCAGGGCGGCCAAGAAGCCGCGCGCCCCGGCCCAGCCGATGATCGCGGTCGCCAGCGGCGGACCGCCCATCCACGCCGCGGAGATGATCGCGCGGGTGTTCACGATCGAGGAGGTCGCCGCGCCCGCGTCCCGCAGGTGTGCGAAGAGCATCGTGGTGCCGAGCGCGGCCGGTCCGCCGAGCACCACCAGCGCGACCGTCGCCGCCGGCAGGGTGCTCACCGCGGCGAGCGCCGCCGCCAGCGCGATCGTCAGCACCCCGGCGGCCAGGAGCATCGGCAGGTAGGTGCGGCGGCGGTCCGCCCAGGCGGGCAGCACCAGCGAGGCGACGAAGCCGCCGGCGTTGTAGATCGCGAGCGACCAGCCGATGTCCGCCGTGGAGGCATCGAAGAGCGTGGCGAGGATCAGCGAGCGCGAGCGCGGGGCTCAGCAGGGAGGAGTGCAGCCCCCACAGCAGCGCCGACGAGGGCACGAGCAGGCGGGGAGCGAGGGCGCGACGCGAGGCGTCACCGGGCATGGAGGTCCTTCCTCGGGCGAACAGTGCGGCCACTGACGCTAAACCGTCGTGGCTGCCGGTGGGAGGACCTGCCAGGGCACCCCTCGGCGCACGCTCCTCCGGAGCCCTGTGCGGCGAGGGCCGACTCTCCGCGTTCTGCTACTGTTCCGGTCAGCGTCGCGTGCCGGTGGCAGACCGTGTCAGGCATGGAGGCGCCGAACCGAAGGAGACCGACGATGACTTCGTCGCACCCTTCGTCCGCGCGTGACTGAGCGCGAGACGACCAGGCTCATCGCCTGGAGCCATGAGATGCGGCGCGTGCATGCGCGCCTGCGCGAAGCCCTGCAGATCACCCGCGAGGCCGTGGACCGCGGCGAGGGCGCCGAGGCCCCGCCCGGGAGCTGCTGCTGTTCTGCCACGGGTTCTGCAGCGCGCTGGACACCCACCACACGGGGGAGGACCGCACCCTGTTCCCGGCGATCGCGGCCGCCCGTCCCGACCTCGCCCCGGTGCTGCGGGCGCTGGAGCAGGACCACTCGATGATCGGCCACCTGCTCGGCGGGCTCGAGGCGGCGGTGCGGTCGCGCTCCTCCCCGGAGGTCCTCGCCGGTCACCTCGAGGGTATCGCCGCGATCATGGAGAGCCACTTCCGCTACGAGGAGCGCCAGCTGCTCACCGTGCTCGAGGGCCTCGACCTCGACGCGGACCCCGAGGTGGCGCTGGGTCCGCTGTGAGGAGGTCCACCGCGTCGCTCGCGGCGAGGTCGTTCACCGGCGCCGTGCGAGGAGCATGCCCAACAGCTCTGCCGGGGTCGACGCGGTCAGCGTCGGCTCCCACGGATGGGGCCACGGCCGCTCGTGGGAGACCCATCCGGTCGAGAGCCCCGCGGCGCGACCGCCCTCGATGTCGGCGGTCGGATGATCGCCGATCATCCAGGTCTCGGCGCCCTGCGCCATCCCGTCGACCGCGAGTGCGAAGATCCGCGGATCCGGCTTCTTCACGCCGGCCTGCTCCGAGGTCACCACCCGGTCCAGCAGGGGACCGAGAGCGGTGCGCTCGAGCTTCGCCGTCTGCTGCGCGACCGTGCCGTTGGTGACCAGCACCAGCTCCGCGCCGATCCCTCGCAGCTCTCGCAGCGCCGCCGGGATCCCCGGACAGCAGGCGATGTGCTCGACCACACCGCGCCCCTGTCGCTCCAGGATCTCCTGCGCCGGCATGCCCGAGCGCAGATGGCGGATGATCTCCGCCGCGAACTCGTCCCGCGGCCGGGTTCCGCGCCGGTCCGCCTCCACCATCCGGTCGAGGTCGTCGGGAGCCGCTCCCAGCTCGTCGAGGAACGAGCGCGCCCAGTCCTCGAAGGCCCGTTGCCGATCCACCAGGGTGTCGTCCAGGTCCAGGAGGACCCGCAGCGGCCTCACGGCGTGTTCTGGGTCGTCGGTCCCGTCGGCCGTCCCTCGAGGGAGAGGTCCCCGACAGCAGGGCCCACGGAGCCGGGTGCGGTGCACATGCCGAGGAAGAGTATCAGCGCAGCGGCCAGCACGTCCTGCGCGCACACGGCACCGGGGTCATCTGCGGTGCATGACAGAGGAGTCTCCGGCTGCCGCCACCCCGTCGGTTCAGCTCCCGCGCAGGGCGAGCCACTCCTCGCGCAGGATCGCGTACTCGTAGTCGTCGACCCACCCGAGCTCACGGTGCCGCACGCTGCGATGCGCATGCTTCTCGCGTCGCATCCCGACCTTCTCCAGCACCCGCCAGGAGGCGGTGTTGTCGGCGAAGGTGTCGGCGACGACGCGGTGCAGGCCCAGGTCCTCGAAGGCCACGTGCAGCAGCTCGGCGGCGATCTCGGTGGCGAACCCACGACCGGCGCATCTCGGATCGAGGAGGTAGCCGATACCGCCCTCGCCGGGAGCCGAGGAGGTGCTGGCCTGGGCGCGGGGCGGGAGCACGGTGAGGCCGGCATGGGCGATGATCTCGCCCTGGTGCACCGCGACCACCTCGTGCGTGTTCTCCGCGGCGATCTCAGCCAACAGCTGCTAGCGATGCTCCGAGGGGTCGACGGCGTCGTTGAGCAGCCACTCGTCCACGCCGGGAAGCTGCCGGATCCGGGTGACGCGCGGGACGTCCTCGGGGAGCATCTCGCGCAGTTCGAGGCGCTCGGTGCGGCGCGGCCAGGGAGCGACTTGGTTCACTGCCCGGGTGCGGCGGCCGCCGGGGTGGCGGCACGGATCTCGGCGCTGGGGACGTGGAGGGCGTCCGCCGCGGTGAGGCCGGTCGCGTCGAGGTAGGCGTCCACCAGGCGGCTGCCGACCGCATAGCCGGCGCCGGTCGGGACCCCCACCGGGGATCCGCCGAACCGCTGGGCGATCTCGTCCCCGAGCACCCAGGCGGCGAAGTTCTCCATCCCGCCGACGTCCAGGCCGGTGAGCACCTTCTCGAGGACGGCGTCGTCGTCCAGGTGCGGGCGACCGATCGGGGTATGGCCGAGGTCGTCGCCGTACAGCTGACGGGCGAAGGCATCGGCCAGTCCTTCGGAGACGACATGCTCGCCGACCACCACGCGGGCGGGATCCCACACCACGCCGCCGGGGGCGTAGCGCAGGTTGTGGTTCAGCTCGTGCGCCGCGGCGGCCTCGAGACGAACGAGGTTCTCCTCGGCGGGCCACATCGTCAACTGGATGTACCCGGACATGCTGCCGTTGCCGGTGGCACCGCGGGCGGGCCCCATGAAGGTCTCGTCCCCCGGGTCCCCCAGCACGAGCAGCACGGAGATGTCGGGGACACGCAGGTCCGGAAGCGCCTGCGACTGTACGTCGACGGACCGCAGGAGGGCTGCCTCGATCCTGGTCCAGGCGTCGGCCGCCTCGAGCTGCTCGAGGGCGTCCAGCACCTCGTCGGTGCGCCGATCGAGCGGGAAGCCCTGCCCCATGGCATGCAGTGCGACCAGGTCGACCTCGCCGGGGAAGTAGCGGTACATGTCCTGCATCGGGGTGAGCATCCGGCGCAGGCGGTCCTCGCGGTCGCCGGGCGGTGCGGTGAGCACCTCGCGCATCCCGGCGGCGGTGTCCAGCACTGTGATCGTCATGCGAGGGTAGAGCGGGTGACGCTGTCGCAGCCACCCGTTTCCTCCGCCCGTCCCGACCTCGCCCCGGTGCTGCGGGCGCCGGATCCCACGGAGGTGCCGGGGTCGCTGTGAGCGGGTCCCGCCCGTGCGCTCGGAGCGCTTCGCGCGAGGGGTCATCGCCTCGCGAGTCGGTAGGAGCGGACGTGCCGCCACGGCTGCGGCGATGTCCGTCCCGCGAGCGCGGGACCGCTCCAGAGCTCCACGCGATCGAGGTGGTCCTCGACGGGCAGATGCGCCGCCACCGCGCGCTCAGCCGCGAGGAGCTCGGGCAGGGGCCGGTCATGCCCGATGGTCAGGTGGGGCAGGACGTCCTCGAGGGGGATCTCGCCTCCGTAGGGAGGATGGCCGGGGAGGGCGGCGACGACCTGCTCGGTGAGTCTCCGGACCGGTGCGGGGTCGTCAAGCGCGAGGTGCAGGACACGCTCCCCGAACCACCCGGTCCGTCGACTTACGCATGAAATAGGAAGTGAACTCGCGAACAGTGCTTGCAGTCGATCATGGTCGTGGTCGCTCAGTGCCTCCAGAGGCACGAAGGGATAGAGCACGGTGAGGTGCGCGGGGATCCCGTCAGCCGCCGCGCTGTCGAGCCGTCGTCGATGCTCGGCGACTGCGCGCTCTGCGTCGGGAACCGGCAGCAGCAGCGCCGTCTCCTGCGGGCCTCGCAGCTCCGACGACGAGCCTGCCGGGGTGCTCACAGCGTGATCTGGATCTTCACGTCCGTCGGCCGCCCCTCGAGGAAGCGCTCGAAGGCGGCGACCGAGTCGTCGAAGGCGAAGGTCTCGCTGACGAAGGGGGAGAGGTCCACGGCATCGCTCGCGGCGAGGTCGATCGCCTTCTGATGCACATTGGCGTACCGGAACACCGTCTCGAGCGAGACGCCGCGGCTCTGGGCGGTGGCGATGTCGAAGGGCACCGGGTCCACCGGCATGCCCACCAGCACGATCCGCCCGCCCGGGGCGGGCAGCGCCCACAGGTCCTTGTACGCGGGTGCGGCGCCGGTCGCCTCGAAGACCACCTGCGGGCCCCAGTCGCCGGTCGCCTCGCGGACCACCTCGCCGAGGCTCTGCTGCGTCGCGTCCACCGTGGTGATCCCGTCGATCCCGTCCAGCAGCGCGAGCTTCTCGGGCAGCACGTCGGAGATGACCACGCGGCTCGCGCCGCCGGCGCGGGCGGCGAGCGCCGTCATGATCCCGATGGTGCCGGCGCCGACCACGGCGGCGACGTCGCCGGGGGAGATCTGCGCCTTGGTCGCGGCGAACATGCCGACGGCGAAGGGCTCGATCAGCGCGCCCTCGGCGAAGCTCATCGTCTCGGGGAGCTTGTAGGTGAACGCGGCGGGGTGGAGCACCTCGTCGGCGAGGCAGCCGTGCACCGGCGGGGTGGCCCAGAACTCGACGCCCGGGTCCACGTTGTAGTGGCCCTCCTTGACGGCGCGGGAGGTGGGATCGGGCACGCCCGGCTCCATCACGACGCGGTCGCCGACGGTCAGATCGGTGACGCCCTCGCCCACCTCGAGCACGGTGCCGGCGCCCTCGTGGCCGAGGATCATCGGCGCCTCGACCACGAACGGGCCGATCTTCCCGTCGGTCCAGTAGTGCACGTCCGAGGCGCAGATGCCGACGGTGTGCATCGCGATCTTCACCTGGCCGGGGCCGGGGGTCCCGGGCGCCTCGACCTCCTCGATCGACATCCGGCCCTTCTCGTGCAGCACCAGCGCTCGCATCCCAGTCCTCTCCCTCGATGTGCGGTCGATCTCATGATCGCAGAGGAGCGGCGGGGGAGGAGGTGCGGTCCGGCGGCGGGGAAGTGCTGCGGGCTCAGCGGACCAGCCGCACCTCGGCCAGGTCGAGCCCCTCGTCGCGGAAGCGCGCCCCGTCGGGGAGGAAGCCGCTGCGCTGGTAGAACCGCCGCGCGCGCGGGTTCTCCTCGGCGACCCAGAGCTGGGCCGGGGCACCGGCCGGCAGGACCGCCTCGAGCAGCGCCCGGCCGGCGCCGCCGCCATGGTGCGCGGCCAGCAGGTAGAGCGAGAACAGCTCGCGCTCGCGCACCGGGTCGTGCTCGCCGATCCGACGCGCGGCCCCGGCCATGGCAAAGCCGATGATCTCGCCGCCCGCCTCGGCGACCGTCACGTCGGCACCGCCGGCGAGGGATCGCCGCCAGCGCTGCTTGCGCCGCGCGAGGGTGTCCGTCTCCCAGTGCGCGGCCGGGAGCAGACCGGAGTACGTCTCGACCCAGGAGGTGTGGTGCACCCGCGCGCAGCCGTCCGCGTCGCCCGGCGCGGCGGGGCGGAGGCGGAAGGGGTTCTCGTGTTCGACACTCATGCCTCGCTCCAGTCGATCACCGCAGCGGAGGCGAGCGCCACCGGCCCCCGTGTGAGCACGTGCGGGACGCCGTTGAACCACGCCCCGCGCTTCCCCTCGGAGGACAGATGCGCGATCCATTCCCGGTTCCGCCTCGTCGTCCCCGACATGGAGCGATAGGTGCCCGGGTCGAGGTGCTCGACCTCCTCGGTCTCGATCGGGTCCCCGGTCGCGCTCCGCTGTCGGTCCAGGATGACCGCCGCGCCGACCTCCTCGACCGGGATCGCCCAGAACTCCTGGGAGGGCAGGTCGACTCCGGCAATATCCCTCCACGCTCGCCAGATCGCATGAGGCCTGACCGGGGAGAGGAAGACCGCCTCCGTCCATCGCGCCTCGAGAACGGGGATCCATGTCTCCCGCAGGCGGCGGCGCTCCGGTGTGTCGTCGTACTTGGCGAGGGCGCGGGCGAAGGCCCGAGGGTCGGTGTGCTCGAGAGCGCTCAGCGGACGCAGCTCGTCGACCCCCGCGTTCTGGTCGGTCCGGGCGTGGAACACGCAGCGCTCGAGATCCATCCCCCGATCCTACCGCATCGACCCGCCCCTCGTCTGTCACACCCCTCCCGAAAGCTTCGCATGTACGTTCGAAGTCACGACCTGGACGCCTTGAGCACCGCCTCTCCACGGCGTAGAGTTCGAACCTCTGTTCGAACATGCGTGCGAAGGAATGGCGGAATCCGGGAGGAGGAGCGCGATGAGCATCGCCCTGCAGAGCGAGGACCGCGAGCAGCGGCTGTCCCGGGCACGGGCCGCGCTCGGGGCGGCCGAGCGCTCCGCCGCCCGCTGGGGCGGACGGATCGACCGCACCGCCCTGCGGTCGTCGCCGCAGTCCGTCGAGGACGCCGCCGACGACGGCCTCGGCACCCGCCTGCCAGTCCCGGGACCGCTCCAGGCGCTGTTCCCGCGCGGGAGCCTGCGCGCCGGCAGCTCTGTGGCGCTCGAGGGCGCCGCGAGCACCTCGCTGCTGCTGGCCCTCGCGGTCGCCGCAGCGGGGGAGGACTCCTGGTGCGCGATCGCCGGGATGACCGACCTCGGCCTGCGCTCCGCGATGGACGCGGGGCTGGACCCCTGCCGCCTCGCCCTCGCCCCGGCCGGCGGCGAACAGCGCCCGCAGGTGCTCTCCGCCCTCGTCGACGGGGTGGGCGTGCTCGTGCTCGGCCCGGACCTGGACCTCGCCCCCGCGCTCTGGCGCAGCCTGCTGGGCCGGGCCCGCACCGCCGACACCCTCGTCCTCGCCGCCGCCCCGCCCGGCCGCGCCGACCTCACGCTGCGCGCCGTGGCCCAGGGCTGGAGCGGGCTCGGCCGGGGCTCGGGGCGGCTGCGTCGGCGGCGCCTCGAGATCACCGCCGAGGGCCGCGGCATCGCCGGGCAGCGCACGGCCGAGGTGCTGCTGCCGCGGGTGGACGGGATGATCGCGGCCGTTCCCGCGCGGGCCGACGGCACAGCCCGTCCGGCGGCGGTCGGGGAGCGGTTGCAGCTGCTGCCGAGCGCGCAGAGGGCCGGCTGATGAGCGCTCCCACCGCGCCCACCGCCCCCGCCGCTGCCGCCCGGGCGACCCGCACCGTCGCCGTGACCGTCCCGGACTGGCCGCTGCTGGCCGCGCTGGACCGCCATCAGCGACGCGACGAGGACGCCCCCGCCCTCGACCTCGCCGCCGCCCCGGTGCTCCTGCTCGACCAGCACCGCGTCACCCATGCCGGGACCGCGGCCCTCGAGGCCGGGGTGCGGCCGGGGATGACTCGCCGCGCCGCCCGCGCGGCCTGCCCCGAGGCGCTCGTGCTGGAGGCCGACCGCGAGCAGGAGACCGCGCTGTTCGAGCTGGTCGCCGCCGCGGTGGACACGATCGCGGCCGGCGTGGACGTGCTGCGCCCCGGAGTGCTGCTGATGGCCGCCCGCGGCCCCGCCCGCCACCAGGGCGGGGAGGCGAGCCTGGCCGAGCGGATCCTCGACGCGGTCGCCGAGCTCACCGGCTGGGACTGCGCCGTGGGGATCGCCGACGGCCCCTTCGCCGCGCTGCTCGCCTCGGGGCCGGGCCGGATCGTGCGCGCCGGCCGCAGCGCCGAGTACCTCGCCCCGCACCCGATCGCCGCCCTGCGCAGCGCCCCCGTCGGCCCCGGCTGGGGGCACCGCGGCCAGCCCTCCGCCGCCCGTGACCAGCGCCGCCTCGACCTCACCGAGACCGTCGACCTGCTGCAGCGGCTCGGGATCACGACCCTCGGCGACCTCGCCGCGCTGCCCTCGGCCGCGGTCGCGGACCGCTTCGGGCCGGACGTCGCGACGCTGCACCTGCTCGCCCGCGGACAGGAGCCCGCCCCGCCCGCCGCGCACCACCCCGCCCAGCCGCTGCTGGCCGAGACGACGCTCGAGACCCCGCTGGTGCGCACCGACCAGGCGGCCTTCATCGCCCGCCCGCTGGCCGAGCAGCTGCACACCCAGCTGGTGGAGCGGGGGCTGGTGTGCACCAGGCTGCGGATCGTGGCCCGCACCGAGGGCGGCGAGGAGATGGAGCGCACCTGGCGGCACGACGGGGCGCTCACCGTCGCCGACGTCGTGGACCGGATCCGCTGGCAGTGCGACGGCTGGATCACCCGGGCGCGGCTCGGCGGGCCCGCGACCGGCGCGATCACCCGGATCGGCCTGCACCCGCTGCAGCTGGCCCCGGCGGGGGAGAGCGCCCCCGCGCTGTGGGGCAGTGCGGGGGAGGCGGCCCAGCGGGCCTCCCGGGCGCTCGCCCGAGCCCAGGGCCTGGCGGGGGAGGAGGCGGTGCAGGTGCCGGTGCTCACCGGCGGACGGCTGCTCGCCGAGGAGGCGACCCTCGTGCCCTGGCGCAGCGAGAAGCCCGCCCGGCGCGAGGGCCCCTGGCCCGGCTCCCTGCCCCGCCCGGTGCCCGCGACCGTGTTCCGCGAGCGGCCGCCGGTGCGGCTCGAGGACGCGGCGGGGGAGCCGGTCGTGGTCACCGCGCGGGGACTGCTCAGCGCCGCGCCGGCCCGGCTGCTCGTCCCCGCTCCGGGGGCTCCGGCGCTGCAGCGGGCCGGGCTTCGGGCCGGCTCCGGCTATCCCGTGCTCGGATACGGCGCCCCCACCGTGCTCGACGAGCGCTGGTGGGCCCCGGACGGGACCCGCGCCGCGCGCCTCCAGCTGGTGGTGCGGGGCGCGAGCGCCGAGGAGACCGCGGTGCTGGCCCTGTCCCGGGCGGGGGAGTGGACGCTGGAGGGGCTCTATGACTAGCGAGGCACGAGCGGCCGGCGCCTCAGCGGCGATCTGCTGCGAGGGACAGGCTCATCGACACCCGGCCCGGTGGGGCCTCCAGGTCCGGGACGAACCCGAGCCCGTACAGAATCGTCTGCATGGCGCGGTTCTCCGCAGCCGTCTCCGCCCTCAGCACACCGGCCCGCTCCTGCCGTGCCCGGGCGAGCACGGCCTGCATCGCACGGGTGCCCGCACCGCACCCGCGGGCGGACCTGCCCAGCCAGATCCCGGTCTCGAGGGTGTCGGCGTCGAGCCTGCGCAGGCGGACGGCGCCGACGGGGCGGCCCTCCAGCATCACCGCCCACGTGGCCTCGCCCGCAGGACCGTCCACTCCGCAGCGGGCGCGCCGGTGATGGTCCAGGAACCAGTCGATGCGCTCGGCGGTCCAGGCAGGCCCCGAGGTCAGCGGGGGCGTCACCTCGTGAGCCGCCGCGTCCTGCACGGCGGTGCGCAGGAGCTGGTCGAGGACCGCATCGTCGACGTCCCGCAGCTGCACGCGCATGACGCCATCCTCGGGCCCCTGCCCGGGCCCGGCAAGCCTGTCTCCCGGGGTGGTGGGACCTGATGGCCCGCTGGTTCCTGGGCCCGCCCGCGTGGAAGGACATCGAGGCGATCCTCTCGGACCGTCCCGCCGAGCTGGTCTCCCCGCCGATCGTCGTCGAGCACACCGGGAAACGGACGGAGGACGCCTACCGGCCGGCCCGCCACGTCGAGTACGCGGAGCTGCACGCCCACTCGCACTTCAGCTTCCTCGACGGCGCCTCGAGCCCCGAGGACATGGCCGCGCAGGCCGCCCGGCTCGGGCTCGGTGCGATCGCGTTGGTGGACCACGACGGGCTGCCCGGGGTGGTGCGGGCGGCGAAGGCCGCGGCCGAGGCGGGGATCGCGACCGTGTTCGGCGCCGAGCTGACCCTCGGCCTCGAGCCCGGGGCGACGACCGCGAGCAGCACCCCCGTGATCTCCGCGCCCCGCACCGGGGTCCCGGACCCGGACGGCGAGCATCTGTTGGTGCTGGTGCGGGACGAGACCGGGTACCGGCGCCTCTCCGCCGCGATCGCACGCGCCCATCTGGACAGCGGGCAGAAGGCCGCGCCCCGCTACCGCCTCGCCGAGCTGTCGCGGAGCGCGCGGGAGGGGCACTGGCTGATCCTCACCGGCTGCCGCAAGGGCGCCGTGACCCGGGCCGCCGCCGCGCGCCTGGCCGAGGGGGACCTCGAGGGCGCCGCCCATGCCGCCGCCGCGCAGATCGCGCGCCTGGTGGAGCTGTTCGGGGCGGGGAACGTCGCCGTCGAGCTGATCGTCGGCGGCGGGGGAGAGGCCGATGAGCTCCACGACGCGCTGGCCCAGGGCGCCCGCCTGGTGCGCGAGGAGTCCGGGCTCGACGAGGTCTCGCTGCCGCTGGTGGCGAGCACGAACGCGCACTACGCCCGCCCGGCCGACAAGCGCCTCGCGGATGCACACGCCGCCCTGCGCGCCGGGGTGGCGCTGAGCGATGCCGACCCTCATCTCGCCTCCCGGCCCGCGCACCTGCGCAGCGGGGAGGAGATGGCGCAGCTGCTGCCCCGCTACCCGGCAGCGATCGCACAGGCGGCCCGGCAGGGCCGGGACTGCGCCCTGGACCTGCGCCTGCTCGCCCCGGACCTGCCGCCCTTCCCCGTCCCCGCCGGGCACGACGAGGCCAGCTGGCTGATGGAGCTGGTGGAGATCGAGGGCCGCGAGCGCTACGGGCCGCGCCCCGCGCCCGGCCGGAGCGAGAAGGTGCCGGGCGCATGGGCGCAGATCGACCACGAGCTGCAAGTCATCACCGACCTGCACTTCCCCGGCTACTTCCTCATCGTCCACGAGATCGTCGACTTCTGCGCCGGGGAGGGGATCCTCGCCCAGGGGCGGGGCTCGGCGGCCAACAGCGCCGTCTGCTACGCGCTGGGGATCACGGCGGTCGAGCCCGTCGGCCACCACCTGCTGTTCGAGCGGTTCCTCGCCCCCGAGCGGGACGGCCCACCGGACATCGACATCGACATCGCCTCGGACCGCCGCGAGGAGGTGATCCAGCACGTCTACGAGCGCTACGGGCGGGAGAACGCCGCGCAGGTCGCCAACGTCATCACCTACCGGGCGAAGCTCGCGGTGCGTGATGCGGCCCGCGCGCTCGGCTACGACCCCGGCGCGCAGGACGCCTTCTCCAAGCGGATCGAGCGCTCCTTCTCCTCGCTCGCCGACGCCGACGTGCCGGCCGACGTGGTCGCGCTCGCCCAGCAGCTGCGCGACGCGCCCCGACACCTCGGCATCCACTCCGGCGGGATGGTGCTCGCGGACCGGCCCGTGATCGAGGTGTGCCCGGTGCAGTGGGCGGCGATGGCGGACCGCTCCGTGCTCCAGTGGGACAAGGACGACTGCGCCGATGCGGGCCTGGTGAAGTTCGACCTGCTCGGGCTCGGGATGCTCACGGCACTCGACCACGCGCTGCGGATCGTCGCCGAGCACCACGGCCAGCACTTCGAGCTGCGCACCCTGCCGCAGGAGGATCCGGCCGTCTACGACATGCTGTGCGCCGGCGACAGCGTGGGCGTGTTCCAGGTGGAGTCCCGCGCGCAGATCTCCACCCTGCC
>DATGUQ010000217.1:0-6147 GCA_035301145.1 Brachybacterium sp.
CTCGCGGTTGCCGAACAGGGACTCCTCGCCCAGGCGGGCGAGCTCGTCGCCGAAGCCGACACCGGAGGCCGGGGTCACCAGCGGCGGGCGGACCACCTCGGACTGCATCTCGCGGGCGAAGTCGAGCGAGACCATCTCGTCCTCGTCGAGCACGGTCTCGATCTCGTCCTGCAGCTCGGGGAACGAGGTCACTCCCCGCTCGATCTTGAGGACCTTCGCCGCCTCGGGGTCACGCAGCAGGAAGTCCACGAGCGTCGCGGCGTCCTCCGGAGCGGCCGTGCTGCTCGCGATCGACCAGTACATCGAGGCCTTGTTGACCATCTGCGGGTCGCCGCTGGTGCGGGCCGGCAGCCGCAGCAGCTGCAGCGGCGAGCCGGAGGACGCCTGGAAGGTCTGCACCTGGGTGTGGAACTGGAGATGGAAGGCGGCGCGGTTGTTGCCGAAGCGGCCCTGCTCCACGCCGGCTGCGAAGTCCTCGATCTGCTCCGACGGCCCCGCCGTCGCGCCCGAGTCCACCAGGGAGCGGGCGTACTCGAGGTAGGTCACGATCGTGTCCTTGCTGATCGGCGTCTCGTCCTCGCGAGGGAACACCTGCTCGCCGCTCTGGCGTGCCCAGGCTCCGAGCTCCGCGGCGCTGGTGCCGAAGAAGTCGAAGCCCACCACGTCCTCCCCGGCGCTCTTCGCCCACTCGCTCACGGCGGCGCTGAGCTCGTCGAAGTCCTCCCACGTCCACGTGGTGTCGTCGGGCATCTCGAGACCGGCCTGCTCGAGGATCGTGGGGTTCACGCCCACGGAGAAGATGCCGATGCCCAGCGGCGCGCCCACGAGGGTGCCGTCGGCGAGCCGGCCGGTGTCCAGCACGGCATCGTCCATCGCGCTGAGGTCCAGCACGTCGGAGACGGTCTCGAGGTCCAGCAGCGAGGACTGGGTGCCGTAGGAGTCGATGTACGCCTCGTCCATCTGGAGCACGTCCGGGGCGTCGCCGCCGGCGAACTGGGTGGCGAGCTTGTCCCAGTACCCGGTCCACTCGCTGTACTCGGGGGAGACCTCGATGTCCTCGTGCGCATCGGAGAACAGCTCGAGCGCCTCACGCGTCAGGCCGTTGCGCAGGTCGCCTCCCCACCAGTAGATGCGCAGCGCTCCGTCGCCCTCCCCGCCGCGGGAGGTGTTCGGGCCGCAGCCCGCCAGGGAGGTGAGCGCCGGGACGGCGCCGGCGGCGGCGAGCAGGGACAGGGTGCGGCGGCGCGAGATCATCGTCGATCCTTCGGGTCGGTGGACCGGGGTCCTGAGGGGCCGGCGGCGGGATGCTGCGCCGGTCGGGGGAGTCGAAGGGGCTGGGCGGCTGTGCCCCGGCGGTGCGCTCGGCACGGGCTCTTCCTGCGGCCTGCACGGGGAGCGCCCCCGCTGAGTCGTTCCAGCGTGAGTCGTGCACTCACGCTAAGCCCGGTCCGTGCTGCGGCACAAGAGGCGCGTCGAGCAGCGATCCTGCAGGTCCTCGCACGGCGAGGCGGAATGCGCGCGGAATCGGCCCGCCCCACGGCGCCGCGCGCGGCATCGTGACCGGCGTGTGATGATCGGGGCTTGACAAACGCTTTCGTCAAGCGCTTTCCTAAGTCCACCACTCGGGCCAGGATCCGAGCGGCCGCAGGGATTTGAAAGGTTTCACACAATGCGGCGCGGACGGGCGGATGCCCCGTCCGCAGCGCAGCGGGAAGGACGACGACGTTCCTCCCCCGGCACGACCCGCTCGGAGGACCACGGTGGTCCGCCGGACCGCGGCAGCGACCATGACAGGAGAACCCATGCTCACCCGACGCACAGCCCTCGCCCTCGGCCTCACCGTCCCCGGACTCGCCGGCCTCGCCGCCTGCGGCCCCAACGCCAGCGGCGGTGGCGGTGGCGGGTCCGCGGACGGCTCGGCCTCGCTCCGGCTCGCCTGGTGGGGAAACCCCACCCGCGACGAGAGCACGAAGGAGGTCGTCGAGGCCTTCGAGGAGGTCGACGACTCGATCTCCGTCAGCCTCGAGCCCGGCGAATGGAGCGGCTACTGGGACAAGCTCGCCACCCAGACCGCCGGCGGCGACACCCCCGACATCATCCAGATGGACGAGAAGTACATCGCCGAGTACGGCGGGCGCGGGGCGCTGCTGGACCTCGCCGAGGCCGGCCTGGACACCTCCGAGTTCGTCGAGGGATCCGTCGAGGTCGGCGAGCTGCCCGAGGAGGGGCTGGTCGCGATCAACGCCGGCCTGAACGCGGCGACCTTCCTGGTCAATCCCGCCCTGTTCGAGGAGGCGGGCGTCGACCTGCCCGACGACACCACCTGGACCTGGGACGACCTCATCGACATCGCCGTCCAGATCACCGAGAACACGCCCGACGGCACCTGGGGCATGAGCCAGATCGGAACGGTCCAGGCCCTCTTCCAGGTGTGGGTGCGCCAGAAGGGCCAGGACCAGTACAAGGACGGCGGGCCCGGCTTCGACGCCGCCACCGCGACCTCGCTGCTCGAATTCGCCCAGCAGATCCAGGAGACCGGGGCTGGCCCCGGCGCCTCCGTCTCCGTCGAGGACGCCGCCCAGTCCCTGGACCAGTCGCTGTTCGCGACCGGCAAGCTCGCGATGACCGTCGCCTGGTCGAACCAGGTGGTCGCGCACGACGCCGCGGTCGAGGGCGGGATCATCGTGATGCGCCCGCCGTCGATGACCGGCTCGGCCGCCGATGCGCAGCTGTGGTACAAGGCCTCGATGTACTGGTCGATCTCGTCGGCCACCGCGAACCCGGAGGCGGCGCTGAAGGTCGTCGACTTCCTCGTGAACTCGCCGGAGGCGGGGAAGATCCTCTCCGTCGAACGAGGGGTGCCCGGCAACCTCACGGTGCGGGAGGCGATCGTCCCCGACCTCGACGAGTCCAACATGATGGCCGTGGACTACCTCGACGCCATCGAGTCCGAGCTCGGCCCCGCCCCCGAGATCACGCCGCAGGGCGGCGGCGAGTTCGAGAACATCCTCAAGCGCGCCGGGGAGGACGTCCTGTTCGGCAACATCACCGCCGAGGAGGGTGGGAAGCGGCTCGTCGACGAGCTGGCCGCGGCCCTGTCCTGACCGACCCGGCCACCGCGCCGCGCGCGCGGCCGATACCCGCCGCCGGGCCGCCCGACGGCCCGACAGCACCGCGGGACCCACGGGCCGGCGGGGCGGACCCCGCCCCGCCGGCCCGTGACCCGGCCCCAGCGCAGAAGGGAGTGACCGTATGAGTGCGGTCGGAGAACTGACACAGATGGTGTCGAGCCGCAAGAAGGGCGGCGCGAAGGAGAAGCACCCGGACAACAAGCCGGCGCTGGTGTTCATGGCGCCGTGGCTGATCGGCCTGCTGGGCATCACGATCCTGCCGATGCTGGCGTCCCTCGCGCTCGCCTTCACCGACTACAGCCTGCTGGCTCCGCCGGAGTTCACGGGGCTGGCGAACATCAAGGCGATGATCGCCGACACCCGGCTGCACAACTCGCTGCTGGTCACGTTCATCTATGTGTTCGTGGGGACGCCGCTGCAGCTGATCGCGGCGCTCGCCCTGGCCGTGGTGCTGAACCACGGGATGAAGGGCCTGTCCTTCTACCGCTCGGTGTTCTACCTGCCCTCGCTGCTGGGCGGGTCCGTGGCGATCTCGATCCTGTGGCGCCAGATGTTCGGCGCCAACGGCCTGGTCAACCAGATCGGTGCGATGCTGGGCTTCGAGAACCTGCCGGGCTGGGTCTCCAACCCGGACACGGCGCTGGGCACGATCATCCTGCTGCACGTGTGGACGTTCGGCTCGCCGATGATCATCTTCCTGGCCGGGCTGCGGCAGATCCCGCAGATGTACTACGAGGCCGCCGCCGTGGACGGCGCCTCCAAGGTCGCGCAGTTCTTCCGCATCACGATCCCGCTGCTCACGCCGATCATCTTCTTCAACGTGGTCCTGCAGGTGATCAACGCGTTCCAGACCTTCACGCAGGCGTTCGTGGTCTCCGGCGGCACGGGCGGTCCCTCGGACTCGACCATGTTCTTCACGCTGTACCTCTACCAGAAGGGCTTCGGCCAGTTCGACATGGGGTACGCCTCCGCGATGGCGTGGCTGCTGCTGATCATCGTCGCGATCTTCACTGCCATCAACTTCTTCGTCTCCAAGTTCTGGGTGTTCTACGATGACTGATCTGCAGACCTCCCCCCGCGCCTCCGCGGCACCCGCGTCCGGCTCGGGCGCGTCCTCGTCGCTCGAGCTGCGCCCCCGCCCCCGCCACCTGGTGCGCCGCACCCTCAAGCATGTCGTGATGATCGCGGCGTCGCTGGCGATGATCTACCCGCTGCTGTGGATGGTGGTCTCCTCGCTGCGGCCCAACGACGAGATCTTCCGCAACCCCGGCCTGCTCCCGCTGTCGTTCAACACCGAGAACTACGAGGCGGGGTGGAACGCGCTCGCCCAGCCGTTCAGCCACTACATCATCAACTCGACCGTGCTGGTGCTGGGCTGCGTGATCGGCAACCTCGTGGCCTGCTCGCTGACCGCGTACGCCTTCGCCCGGCTGCGGTTCTGGGGCCGGAACATCGCGTTCGCGGTGATGCTGATGACCCTCATGCTGCCGATCCACGTCGTGATCGTGCCGCAGTACATCCTGTTCAGCCAGACCGGCTGGGTGAACACCCTGGTGCCGCTGATCCTGCCGAAGTTCCTGGCCACCGACGCGTTCTTCGTGTTCCTCATGGTGCAGTTCATCCGCGGCATCCCGCGGGAGCTCGACGAGGCGGCGCGCATCGACGGCTGCGGCCACTTCCGGATCTTCTTCCGGGTGATCCTGCCGCTGATGCTCCCGGCCCTGGCGACCACCACGATCTTCACCTTCATGTGGATGTGGAACGACTTCTTCGGCTCGCTGATCTACCTCACCACCCCGGAGAACTTCACGGTGCCGCTGGCGCTGCGCCAGTTCCTGGACACGCAGGGCACCTCGAACTGGGGCGCGATGTTCGCGATGTCCGTCGTCTCGCTGATCCCGCTGTTCCTGGTGTTCCTGTTCGGTCAGCGGTTCCTGGTCAAGGGCTTCGCCACCACCGGCATCAAGTGACCCGCCCCGACCGTCCGCACGCCCCCGCACCCCGTCCCCGTCCTGTCCCTGGAGGAAGCCCCATGCCCACCCGCTACGCCCTGATCGGTACCGGCCATCGCGCTCAGATGTACCTCGACGCGATCGCCGGCCCGCACGCCGATGTCGCCGAGCTCGTGGCGCTGATCGACGTGAACCCCTCCCGGCGCGAGTTCCACCGCGATCGGGTCCCCGCCTTCGCGGACGTGGTCCTGGCCGGCCCCGACCAGCTCGAGCAGGTCATCGCGGAGCAGCGCGTGGACCGGGTGATCGTCACCAGCGTGGACCGCCTGCACGCCGAGCACGTGGTGCGCTCGCTCGAGGCGGGGGCCGACGTGGTGGTCGAGAAGCCGCTGACCATCGACGCCCCGTCGGCGCGTGCGATCCAGGAGGCGATCGACCGCACCGGCCGCAGCGTGGTGGTGACCTTCAACTACCGCTACAGCCCCCGCAACACCGCGCTGAAGCAGGTCATCGCCTCCGGCGAGATCGGTGACGTGGTCTCGGTGGTCTTCGAGTGGGTGCTGGACACCCAGCACGGCGCGGACTACTTCCGCCGCTGGCACCGCGACAAGGCCAACAGCGGCGGCCTGTTCGTGCACAAGGCCGCCCACCACTTCGACCTGGTCAACTGGTGGCTCGCAGACACCCCCGCGCGGGTCTACGCCCGTGGCGGCCTGCGCTTCTACGGCCAGCACAACGCCACCGCCCGCGGCCAGGAGCTGCTGCCCGAGCGCGGCACCCACGACGGCCCCCACGACCCGTTCGAGCTGGACCTGCGCTCCGACGAGCGCCTCGAGGCGCTGTACCTCGAGGCCGAGCAGCACGACGGCTACCGGCGCGACCGGTCCGTGTTCGCGGACGGCATCACCGCCGAGGACAACCTCACCGCGATCGTGGACTACTCCCGCGGCGCCGTGCTCACCTACGCCCTGAACGCCCACAGCCCGTGGGAGGGGTACCGCGTGGCGGTCAACGGGACCGCCGGCCGGGCGGAGCTCGAGGTGGTCGAGCGGGCCGAGGTGATC
>DATGUQ010000218.1:0-2426 GCA_035301145.1 Brachybacterium sp.
GCCGGGTCGGCGCGGAAGTCGATCCGGGTGACGAGCCCGTCCACCACGGTGAGGTCGAACAGGACCCGCGCCGTGCCGCGGTCGTACCAGGCGGAGCCGGCGCGGCCGTCGATGCCGACGGGCAGGGCGGCGTGCGCGGCACCGTTGAAGAAGCTCGCCACGTCCTGACGGCCGTCGATCGCGGCCGGGGTGCCGGTCTCGATCGCCTGCACGTCGGCGCGGACCACGGCGTCGGGCGCGAGCAGTTCCAGCAGACGGGTGAAGTCCCCTTCCCGGGCGGCGGTCATGAACGCATCGACCACCTCCCAGTCGGCGAGGGCGTCCTCGGGGCGGGGCGGGGTGACCTTCGCGCGGGCGCGGGAGGCGAGCTTCCGCGCTGCCTGCGGCCTGGTGCCCAGGGCGGCGGCGATGGTGGTGAACTCGAAGCCGAAGCTGTCGTGCATCACGAAGGCGACGCGCTCGTTCGGGCTCAGCCGGTCCAGCACCAGCTGCAGAGCGATGCCGACGGTGTCGGCCAGCTCGACGTCCTCCGACGGGTCGGGGGCGGTCTCGGCCACCTCGATCTCGGCCTCGGGCACGGGTGTTCGGCGGCGCAGCCGGTCCAGGCACAGCCGAGTGATGACGGTGGTCAGCCAGGCGGGGAGGTTCTCGATGTCCTGGTCCGTGCTCTCCAGCCGCAGCCAGTCCTGCTGGACGATGTCCTGCGCCTCGCTCGGGTCCGCCAGGATGCGTGCGGCGAGCGCGACCAGGCGCGGCCTGTCCCGTTCGAGCTGCGCGGCGCGCTGCTCCCTGCGTCGGTCGGCGGAGTCGCGGGGCGGGTTCGCGGTCATGGGGTCATCCTTCCCGGTGCGCCGCGGGCCCGGAAGGCCCCCAGCTCCTGCCTCCTCGACGCACGAGCGGCCGGGGACGTGACCGTCGGCCCGCGCACGCAGCCGGCATGGGCTCCCGCCGCCTCCGGGCGCGGGGAGCCGCGGCCTGCATACTGGGAGCTCCTGCCCACCACCCCTCCCGGAGGACCCGATGGCCCGCATCCTCGTGGTCGAGGACTCCCCGGACGTGCACGCCCTGCTGGTGGAGATGCTCGAGGCCGCAGGGCACCACGTGCTCTCCGCGCACGACGGTCTCGAGGCCCGCCGGCTCCTGACGGCCGACGCCGCGATCCCGGACCTGGGCCCGGGCCCGGGCGGCGACGGCGGCCCGGAGCTGGTGGTGCTGGACCTGATGCTCCCGCACGTGGACGGCTCCGTACTGCTGGCGGAGCTGCGGCGCCGCAGCCGGGTGCCTGTGCTGGTGCTCTCGGCGAAGGACGCGGTGTACACGAAGGTCGATCTGCTGCGCCTGGGGGCCGACGACTACGTGACCAAGCCCTTCGACCTCGTCGAGCTCACCGCCCGCATCGAGGCGCTGCTGCGCCGTGCCGCACCGGCCGCGGCGGAACCGGGACCGCTGGCGCACGGCCCGCTCGAGCTGGACCCGGCTCGCGCCCACGCTTGCCTCGACGGCGCCCCGGTCTCGCTCACCGCGACCGAGCTGCGCCTGCTGCAGCTGCTGCTGGAATCCCCCGGCCAGGTGTTCTCCCGGCCGCGGATCTACGAGGCGGTGTGGCAGGAGCCGTTCGTCGGGGACGACGCCGCCGTGAAGACTCACGTCTCCAACCTGCGGGCGAAGCTGCGGGAGGCCGCCCCGGCGCTGGACCCGATCGAGACGGTGTGGGGACTGGGGTACCGCCTGCGCGCGCTGCCGCCGGAGTGAACGGGCCGGGGCGCCCGGCCGGACGAGCGGCTTCACGCACTCCTGACCTCCCGCGGCCCGCACCACACACTTTCCCCACCTCCGCTCCGTAGTGTCCGACGCATCGGACGGATCACGGAGGAGGTGCGGGCAGTGAGCGAGGACGTCCTGGTGACGCGGGATCTCACCAAGCGCTACGGTGCCCATGCGGCAGTGCGGTCGATGAGCATCCACTTGCGGCGGGGGCGGATCTACGGGCTCATCGGTCGCAACGGTGCCGGCAAGACCAGCCTGATGCGGCTGGTCTCGGGGCTGAGCACCCCCACCTCGGGGAGCATCGAACTGTTCGGCTCCGGCGCGGACCGCCCCCGCACCGAGGAGCTCTCCAGGGTCGGCACCCTCGTCGAGTCCCCGTCCCTGCACGGCGGGATGACGGCGGCGCAGAACATGCACCTGCACCGGCTGCTGCGCGGCGTGCCCGATCCCGGGATCGAGCAGCGCCTGCTCGAGCTGGTGGGCCTTGCCGGCACCGGCCGGAAGAAGGTGCGCGACTTCTCCCTCGGCATGCGCCAGCGCCTCGGGATCGCGCTCGCCCTGATCGCCGATCCCGAGCTGCTGATCCTCGACGAGCCCGTCAACGGCCTGGACCCGCAGGGAGTGGTCGAGGTGCGGCGCCTGGTGCGCTCGCTCGCCGA
>DATGUQ010000219.1:0-4549 GCA_035301145.1 Brachybacterium sp.
GAGCAGAAGGGCAAGGAGCTCGAGCAGCACGCCGAGCAGCAGGACACCACGTCGAACCAGGGCTGAGTTCCCGGTTCCGCGTTCTGTGCGAGCAGGGCCTCGCATCCGTTCCGGGTGCGGGGCCCTGCTGCGTGCGCGGGCACCCCGCCGGCACGAGGACCGGCGGGAGCCGATCAGCGGTAGTTGACGAACTGGAGCGCCACGTCGAGGTCCTTGCCCTTCAGCAGGGCGATCACGGCCTGCAGATCATCCCGGCTCTTCGAGGAGACCCGCAGCTCATCACCCTCGATCCGCGCCTTGACCCCCTTGGGGCCCTCGTCGCGGATCAGCTTGGAGATCATCTTGGCGTTCTCCGTGCTGATGCCCTCTTTCAGGGAGGCCACCAGGCGCACGTCCTTGCCCGACTGCTTCGGGTCGCCCACGTCCAGCGCCTTCAGCGAGATGCCCCGGCGCACCAGCTTGGACTGCAGCACGTCCAGCACGGCGAGCACGCGCTCCTCCGCGTTGGCGGTCATGACGATCTCGTCGCCGCCGAGGGTGAGCGAGGCACCCGTGTTCCGGAAGTCGTAGCGCTGGCCGACCTCCTTCACGGCCTGGTTGACCGCGTTGTCGATCTCCTGGCGGTCGAGCTTGCTGACGATGTCGAACGATGAATCTGCCACGGTGGGTCCTTCCTTCGTGCGGCGGCCCGGACGGGCGGCCGTCTCGTTGTCCTCGAGCATCCGGAGGGCCTGTGATGCTCTTCATGCGCCGGAGAGGCCCTCCCGGTTCGCATCGGCGGCGCGGCGCCGGTATGCTGTTCCCGGTCCGCTTCCGGCGGCCGCACGGTCCAGGACCGTACGGGCGACGGGAGCAGTCACGGCAGATTACCCGAGCGGCCAAAGGGAGCTGACTGTAAATCAGCTGGCATTGCCTACGGGGGTTCGAATCCCTCATCTGCCACGGCGGAGGGTCCATGTGATCCGAAGCACCGGGGATGCCCCCCGAATTGCCTCCGGGCAAGGAGGTGGGTAAAGTTCACCGGGTTGCCCTGATAGCTCAGTCGGCAGAGCGTCTCCATGGTAAGGAGAAGGTCAAGGGTTCGATTCCCTTTCAGGGCTCTGATGGATGCGGCGGCCCGGTCTCATTCGAGATCGGGCCGCTTCATCGGTCACGCCGGGGTAGCTCAGACGGTTAGAGCGCACGACTCATAATCGTGAGGTCGCGGGTTCGATCCCCGCCCTCGGTACCACACCGGTCACCACCGGAGTGCAGAATCCACATCCCCCGAGCACGGGGACCCACGAGGTGCGCCGCCGGGCGTGCCACCCGGACGAAAGAGGCGAACCGTGGCGAGCAAGAGCTCTGACGTGCGTCCCAAGATCACCATGGCGTGTGTCGACTGCAAGGCGCGCAACTACATCACCAAGAAGAACCGTCGCAACACCCCGGATCGGCTCGAGCTCTCGAAGTTCTGCCCGACCTGCGGCAAGCAGACGGCGCACCGCGAGACCCGCTGAGCGGTCCCCGCACGCTCCCACGAAGGCCACCCGGATCATCCCGGGTGGCCTTCGTCATGCTCGGGGTGCGGCGCGCACAGCGCGACGGGCGGTGCGGGCCGGCCTCCCCACCCGACCGCCGGGGCGGTGAGATGATCAGGGGGTTCCGCATCCGTCGGCCCCGGCCGACCCGACCTCGGGAGACGTCATGACCACCACCCCCGACCCCTCCTTCGCCGGGCGCACCTACCCGGCAGGGCCCGTGCACACGGTCTCCGCCGCGAAGATCGCCGAGTTCGCGCGCGCCACCGGTGCGAGGTCGCCGCTGCACACCGATCCCGAGGCGGCGCACCGCGCCGGCCATACGGGCGTGCTCGCCCCACCCACCTTCCTGGTCTCCCTCGCACAGGCCACGGAGGCGCAGTACATCGAGGACCCCGCCTCCGGGATCGACTTCTCCCGCGTGGTCCACGGCGAGGAGACCTTCACGCTGCACCGCCCCGTGGTGGCGGGGGACCGGCTGGTCCCCACGCTCACCGTCGAGTCGGTCCGTGCCGCCGGCGGCCATTCGATGATCACCACCCGCGTGGACCTCGCCGACGAGGCCGGTGCCGAGGTCGCCGCTGTGCGCAGCATGCTCGTCGTCCGCGGCGACTGACCTCGACGGCGGAGGCCGACGGCCCACCGCCCGCACCCCTCCCGCACACTCCACGGATCCAGGAGCAGCCATGACCACCACCCCCGCCCCCGCGGACCTGACCGCGCTGACCGTCGGGCAGGAGCTCGCCCGCACCCGTCACGAGATCTCCCGCGACACCCTGGTGCGCTACGCCGGCGCCTCCGGCGACTTCAACCCCATCCACTACAACGACACCGTCGCCGCCGAGGCCGGGCTGCCCGGTGTCATCGCGCACGGCATGCTCACGATGGGCACCGCGATCACCGGCCTGCTCGACGCCCTCCCCGACCCCGCCGCCGTGCGCGGGTACACCACCCGCTTCACCAACCCCGTTCCGGTGCCTGCGACGGGGAGCGTGACCCTCGAGGTCGTCGCCGTCGTCGGCGCCATCGACGAGGAGCGGCGGACCGCCCGGGTGGACCTCACCGCGGAGGTCGACGGGACCAAAGTGCTCGGCCGGGCCCGCGCCACCCTCGCCCTCCCGGACGCCGCATGAGGCTCTCCGACCTGACCACGCTGCGCATCGGCGGCGAGATCGAGAAGCTCGTCGAGGCCCGCAGCGCCGACGAGGTCATCGAGGCGGTCGCTGCGGCGGACGACGCCGGCGAGCAGCTGCTCGTGCTGGGCGGCGGCTCCAACCTCGTCGCCTCCGACGCCCCCTTCCGCGGCACCGTCGTGCTGCTGCGCGATCCCGAGGAGCCGCCGCTGCTGGACGCCACCTGCGAGGTCGGCGCCTCCGGGGAGCCCGACGGCATCCCCGTCGACCCGGCGGAGCTCACCCCGCTGGACCCCACCTGCGGCGGCGCGATCGTCGAGTACTTCGCCGGCGTGAACTGGGACCGCGCGGTGCGTTACGCCATCGCGCGCGAGATGGTCGGGATCGAGGCCCTCTCGGGGATCCCCGGATCCGTCGGCGCCACACCCATCCAGAACGTCGGCGCCTACGGCCAGGAGGTCTCCGCCACCATCTCCCGGGTGCGCACCTGGGACCGGGAGGAGCGCGCCGTGCGCACCTTCTTCGCCGCCGACTGCGGGTTCGCCTATCGCGACAGCGTCTTCAAGCGCACCCGCCACTCGGGAGCGGTGCCCTCGGGCACCGGGCGCTACGTCGTGCTGTCGGTGACCTTCCAGCACACCATCGGGTCGCTCTCCGCGCCGATCCGCTACGCCCAGCTCGCCGACGCCCTCGGGGTCGAGGTGGGGCAGCGGGCGCCGATGGCCGAGGTGCGCGAGGCGGTGCTGCGGATCCGTGCCTCGAAGGGCATGGTGCTGGATCCGCGCGACCACGACACCTGGAGCGCGGGATCGTTCTTCACCAACCCGATCCTCGATGCGCAGGAGGCCGCCGCCCTGCCGGCGGGAGCGCCGCGCTTCGACGCCGGCGACGGACGGGTGAAGACCAGCGCGGCCTGGCTGATCAGCCACTCGGGCGTCGAGCGCGGGCACGCGGTGGGGGAACGGGCCTCGGTCTCCACGAAGCACTCGCTGGCCCTGACCAACCGCGGCGGTGCCTCCAGCGACGACCTGGTGGCGCTCGCCCGCGACGTGCAGTCCCGCGTCCAGGACCGCTACGGGATCCGTCTCGAGCCGGAGCCGGTGCGCCTCGGCGTCGATCTCTGACCCGGCCAGCGGTGGGAGCGCGGTCCGTCCTAAGATGGCCGGGCGGCTCCCGCCGCCGTCCCGCCCCGACCCCGCAGGAGGCCCAGTGAACGTGCTCGACCAGTCCATCGCCGATCTCGATCCGGACATCGCCCAGGTCCTCGACAAGGAGCTGGCGCGCCAGCAGCGCACCCTGGAGATGATCGCCAGCGAGAACTTCGTGCCGCGTGCGGTGCTCCAGGCCCAGGGCTCGGTGCTCACCAACAAGTACGCCGAGGGGTACCCGGGTCGCCGCTACTACGGCGGCTGCGAGGAGGTCGACGTCGCCGAGCAGATCGCGATCGACCGTGCGAAGGAGCTGTTCGGCGCGGAGCACGCGAACGTGCAGCCCCACTCCGGGGCCTCGGCCAACGCGGCCGTGATGCACGCCCTGGCACGCCCCGGGGACACGCTGATGGGCCTCTCGCTCGCTCACGGCGGCCACCTCACCCACGGCATGAAGATCAACTTCTCCGGCCGTCTGTACGACATCGTCGCCTACGAGACCGAGCCGGGCACCGGCCGGATCGACATGGACAAGGTGCGCGAGCTCGCCGTGGCCGAGCAGCCCAAGGTGATCGTCGCCGGCTGGTCCGCGTACACCCGTCAGCTGGACTTCGCCGCCTTCCGCGAGATCGCCGACGAGGTCGGGGCGGCGCTCTGGGTGGACATGGCGCACTTCGCGGGCCTGGTCGCCGCGGGCCTGCACCCCAGCCCGGTCCCCTATGCGGACGTCGTCTCCACCACGATCCAC
>DATGUQ010000220.1:0-4510 GCA_035301145.1 Brachybacterium sp.
CACGTCGAGCTCGAGCACCGCCGTCAGCAGCATCAGCGAGATCATCACCCACACGGTGATCCGCACGATGGTCTGCATCGTCGAGTCGGAGGCGGCGGCGAAGGCCCGGCCCAGCAGCGGCACCCGACGGAAGATCCGCGCAGGGACGGCCACGACCACCACCGCCAGCACCGCGAACAGCACCAGCACCGCGGCCGCCTGCACGGTGGCGCGCGTGGTCAGCAGCAGGGACATCGCGATCACGGGCAGCAGTTCGCCGTAGGCGCCGTGGGTCATGGTCGCCCTGCCCAGCGGGGCGCCGAGGACACCGGAGTCCTTGAGGATCGGCAGCAGGGTGCCCAGCGCCGTGGAGGTCGCGGCGATGCCCAGCACGGCGGCGACCTGCCAGTCTCCCCCGGTGATCGCCAGCCCGGCGCCCACGCCCAGACCCATGCACAGCAGCCACGTCGACGCGGTGCTGCGCCCGGCGCGGCTGCGCATGTCCGAGGTGTTCACCTCGAAACCGGCCAGCAGGAACAGGAACCCGAGCCCGAGCTCCCGCAGGAAGTCGACGGCCTCGGTGGCGTGGGCGAGGCCCAGCATGTTCGGGCCGATCACGATGCCCAGCACCAGCAGCCACACCACGTCCGGGATGATGCGGCGCGTCGCCAGCGCGAGCACCGGGGCCAGCACCGCCGCAGCGGCGATCCACCACATCGACTGCAGGTTCTCGAGCAAGATCGTCGACTCGTGCATGGGCGAAGACTACGTGCCGCCGCGGGGCGCTTCCGCGGAGTTCGAGGAGACGAAGCGGAGAGTTGGATACGGTGAGGGCATGTCCGTCTCCGAGCTCTCCACCAGCGCCCAGAACTATCTCAAGGCGATCTGGAGCCTGGCGGAGTGGTCGCCGGAGCCGGTGACGACCTCCGCCATCGCCGAACGGGTGGGGGTGCGGCTGTCGACGGTCTCCGACGCGGTGCGGAAGCTCGCCGACCAGGGCCTGCTCGAGCACACCCGCTACGGCGCGATCACCCTCAGTGCGACGGGCCGCGAGCACGCGCTGTCGATGGTGCGCCGCCACCGCCTGATCGAGACGTTCCTGGTGGCGACCCTCGGCTACGGCTGGGAGGAGGTCCACGACGAGGCCGAGCACCTCGAGCACGCCGTCTCCGACCTGCTCGTCGATCGGATCGATGCACTCCTGGGCCATCCGGCGCGCGACCCCCACGGCGATCCGATCCCCACTGCCGAGGGCCGGGTCGAGCTGCCCGACGCCCGCCTGCTCAGCGAGGTCCCGACCGGGACCGCCGTGGTCGTCGAGCGCATCTCCGACGCCGACCCGCGGCTGCTGTCCTTCTGCGCCGAGCACGGCATCACCGTCGGCGCGACCCTCGAGGTGCGCACCGGCCCGGCGTTCTCCGACTCCCTCGAGGTCGCCGTGCCCGGCGCCCCGACCCGGGTGCCGCTGGGACGCTCGGCGACGGACGCCATCTGGGTGAGCACCCCCGCCTGACGGCGCCCCGGGGCCTCAGCCCGGCGGGGCCGACGGGACCTGCGCCCCGCCCCTCGGACCGGCGGCGCCCGCCCGGCCGGTCCCGTCCGCCGCGCCGACGTCGTCCGCCGCGCCGGCCTCGTCCGTCGTCCCGCCGGTGCCCGTCCGGTCGTCGGCCGGAGCATCCGCGAGGCTGCGGCGACGCGACGCGATCAGCAGCCTCGGCAGGATCCCGTACCGCGGGGCGAGCAGGTACACCGCGGTGAAGATCGCGCCCTGGACGAGGACGATGAGACCTCCGGAGGAGGCGTCGACCCAGTAGCTGAGGAAGATCCCCGTGACGGAGGCGAGCACGGAGATCGTCGGCGCGATCAGCAGCATCCGCCCGAAGCGGTCGGTGAGCAGATGCGCGGTGGCACCGGGGACGATCAGCATCGCCACGACCAGCACCACGCCCACGATCTGCAGCGCGACCACGGCCGTCACCGCCAGCAGGCCGAGCAGCAGCGCCCCCAGCCGACGCGGCGAGAACCCGATGGCCTGGGCATGGGTGGGATCGAAGGCGTAGAGCGTGAGGTCGCGTCGTCTCAGCACCAGCGTCACGAACGCGATCCCGGCGAGGACGCCGATCTGGACCAGATCGCCGGAGGAGACGCCCAGGACGTTGCCGAACAGGATGTGGCCGAGGTCGGTGTGGCTGGGCGTGACCGAGATCAGCACCAGGCCGAGCGCGAACAGGGTGGTGAAGACGATCCCGATCGCGGCGTCCTCCTTGACCCGGCTGGTCCCGCGGACGGTCCCGATGAGCGCGACGGCGAGCACCCCGAACACGATCGCCCCGACCGCGAAGGGCACCCCGACGATGTAGGAGAGCACCACGCCGGGCAGCACGGCGTGCGAGACCGCATCGCCCATCAGCGACCAGCCCACCAGCACGAGCCAGCACGACAGCAGCGCGCACACGATCGCCGCGGCGACCGTCGCGGCGAGCGCCCGCACCATGAACTCGTACTGCAGGGGTTCGAGGAGGAGATCGACCGGGCTCATCGGCGTGCCTCCCCGCGGGCCATGGGGTCGAGGCCGAACGCACGGCCCAGCATCTGCGGGGCGAGCGCGTCGGCGACGTCGCCGTGGAACAGGACGCGGCGGCGCAGCAGGATCGCGGAATCGGCGAGCTGGGGCAGGGCGTGCAGGTCATGGCTGGAGACGAGCACGGTGCAGCCCGCCGCGGCGAGCTCGCGCAGCAGATCGACGATCGTGGCCTCGCTGCGCTTGTCGACGCCGGCGAACGGTTCGTCCAGCAGCAGGATGGAGGCGCCCTGCGCGAGGCCGCGCGCGACGAACGCCCGCTTGCGCTGGCCGCCGGAGAGCTGTCCGATCTGTCGGCCGGCGAGGTCGCTGAGCCCGACGCGCTCGAGTGCGCCGGCGACGGCCTCGTGGTCGGCGCGGCGCGGGCGGCGGGTCAGGCCCTGGTGCCCGTATCGGCCCATCATCACGACATCCCGTACGCAGACGGGGAAGGACCAGTCCACGTCCTCGCTCTGCGGCACGTACCCCACCAGGCCGCGGCGGCGTGCACGTGCCGGATCGCTCCCGTCCATCAGGACGCCTCCGGCGCTCGGGGCGACCATGCCCATGGTGGCCTTGAACAGGGTGGACTTCCCCGAGCCGTTCATCCCGATGAGTCCCGTCACCTCTCCGGAGCGGATGAGGAGGTCCACCTCCTCCACGGCGGTGACCGAGCCGTATCGCACGGTCAGCCCGCTGACCTCGATGCTCACGCCTCCGCCTCCTGACCGGTCAGGCCCGTCACGATGACCTCCGCGTCGTGGCGCAGCAGATCGAGATAGGTGGGGACGGGGCCGTCCGCCTCGGAGAGGGAGTCGACGTAGAGCGTCCCGCCGAAGCGGGCGCCGGTCGCCTCGACGACCTGCTGCATCGGCTTGTCCGAGACGGTGGATTCGCAGAACACGGCGGGGATCCGCTGCGCGCGCACGGTCTCGATGAGGCCGGCGATCTGCTGCGGCGTGGCCTGCTGCTCGGCGTTGACCGGCCAGATGTAGTGCTCCTCGAGCCCCACGTCCCGCGCGAGATAGGAGAATGCTCCTTCGCAGGTCACCAGCGCCCGCTCGCTCTCGGGGAGGGTCTCGACCTCGGCGACGAGGTCGTCCTGGATCGTGCGCAGCTCGCGCTTGTACGCGGCGGCGTTGTCCTCGTACGCCTGCGCGTGCTCGGGATCGAGATCGCTGAACGCGGCCACCATGTTGTCCACGTAGATCTCGGCGTTCTGCGGGCTCATCCAGGCGTGGGGGTTAGGGGTGCCGGCGTAGGCGTCACCGGTGATGTCCAGCACCTCGATGCCGTCGGAGACGACCACGTGGGGGACATCGGCGGAGTCGACGAACTGCTCGAACCAGGATTCGAGGTGCAGCCCGTTGTCCAGGATCAGATCCGCCTCGGAGGCCTTCGCGACGTCCCGGGGAGTCGGCTCGTAGCCGTGGATCTCCGCGCCGATCTTCGTGATCGACTCGACCTCCAGGTGCTCACCGGCGACGTTCTGCGCGATGTCCTGCAGCACCGTGAACGTGGTCAGCACCGTGGGCACGTCCCCGTCGCCGCGCTCGGAGAGCCCGTCGGCCCCGCAACCGGCCAGTGCCAGCAGCGCCACCACCGCACCCGCGACCGCTCGACGCACGCTCCTTCTTCGGTTCCCCGCCACCATGTTTTCCTCTCGCCGTGTGTTCAGAGTTCGGCGTACCGAACATCGGCGAGCATACCCCTCCACCACCCGGTGGGGCGGGAGGGTCGACGGAACCGTTCCGCACAGTGCGGCGCCGCCGTGCGTCGCGGCTCCCGGCTCGGCACCCACGAGCCCGCCCGGCCCCGACACGCCGACCCATTCCCCCCGATCACATCCGCTGCCGGTCGATATCGGAGGAACGGAGCGGCGCGTCTCGCCACGGAGCCTGGCCGCGCCCGCCACGGCGCCCTGGCCCGCTCCGTCACGGAGCCCTGGCCCGCTCCCCAACGCCCGCCCGG
>DATGUQ010000221.1:0-18297 GCA_035301145.1 Brachybacterium sp.
TCGAGCGACCCGCTGCGCGACCTCGCCGCGATCCGCCATGCCGCCACCACCGGCCTGCCGCTGTCTGCCGCGACCCTCGCCCGCCTGGCGGAGGGACCCGTCGGCCCCCTCCGCCCCGCTCAGCGCGACGTGCTCGTCGACGCGCTCGCCGGCGAGCACCTGGTCGACACCTACGAGGCGCTGGACGTGAAGGGGATCGTCGCCCGCGCCGTGCCGGGATGGGAGCGGATCCGCAACCGGCCCCAGCGCTCTGCCGTGCACCGCTTCACCGTGGACCGCCACCAGATCGAGACCGTGCTCGAGGCGCAGCGCCTTCTGCCGAGGGTCAGCCGCCCCGACCTGCTGCTGCTCGCCGCCCTGCTCCACGACCTCGGCAAGCATGCCGGCTCCCGGGACCACGCCGCCGACGGCGCCCCGCTCGCCGAGGCGGCCGCGCTGCACCTGGGCTGCGAGGAGGACGACGCGCGCCTCATCGCCGCACTGGTGCGCGAGCACCTGACCCTCGTCGACCTCGCCACCGGCCGCGACCTCGCCGACCCCGCCACGCTGCGCGCCCTGCTGGACGCCGTCGACGAGGACCTCGGGACCCTCGAACTGCTGCGCGCGCTCACCGAGGCCGACGCGATCGCTGCCGGGCCGGCGGCCTGGTCCACCTGGCGCGCCGACCTCGTCGACCACCTCACCGACCTCGCCCGCACCGCGCTCGGCGGCACCGCCCCGGCCCCGCGCACCCGCCTCGCGCCGCAGCGCTCCGCCCAGGAGGCGGTGAGGGAGGCCGTCCGCCGCAGCAGCTCCGCCCAGGTCCTGTACCCGGTCCCGCTGGAGACCGGGCCGATCTCCGAGCTGTGCCTGGGCGCCCCGGACGGAGCCGGGGTCTTCGCCGCGATGGCCAGGGTGCTGGCACGGCTGCGGCTGGACGTCCACAGCGCCGTGGCCACCACGCGCGAGGGGATCGCCGTGAACACGTGGTGGGTCGCCGCCGCCGCGGCGGACCTGCCGCACCCGTCGGTGCTGCGCACGGCGCTGGAGCGCGAGCTCGCCCACCGCGACCGGGCAGACGCCCGGGTGCTCGAGCTGCCGCCCGGAGCCCCTCCGCGCACGACTGAGGACACCCCCGTGGTGACGCTGCTGCCCGGTGCCTCCCGGGAAGCGACCGTGGTGCAGGTAAACGCCCGCAACCGCCCCAGCCTGCTGGCCGACGTCGCCGAGGAGATCGCGCTGCACGGGCTCGAGCTGCGCAGCGCACACGTGATGACGCTGGGCCGTCGTGCCGTGGACGTCCTGTACCTCACCGACCAGCACGGGCGTGCGCTGGATCCGCCCACCACGGGCAGGATCGTCGCCGGGCTGATGGAGGCCGCCGCGACCTGAGGGGGCCGCAGGCAGGGTGGGGTGGCGGTTCTCTCCTGTGGGCCTGACCGCGCATCCTGGGGCGGGCGCGCCGCGCGCACTAGACTGATGCGGTCCATACGACCAAGGGGAAGCGCTTCGTGTTCAACAACCTCTCCGATCGCATCACAGCATCGCTGAAGGGTCTGCGCGGCCATGGCCGCCTCACCGAGGCGGACGTCGACAAGACGATCCGCGAGATCCGCCGTGCCCTGCTCGACGCCGACGTCGCCGTCCCGGTGGTGCGCGAGTTCACCGGCCGGGTCCGTGAGCGGGCGCTGGGCGAAGAGGTCTCCAAGGCGCTCAACCCCGCCCAGCAGGTCGTCAAGATCGTCAACGACGAGCTGGTCGAGGTGCTCGGCGGCGCCACCGGCGACCTGCACTTCGCCAAGAACCCGCCCACCGTGATCATGCTCGCCGGCCTCCAGGGCGCGGGCAAGACCACCCTGGCCGGCAAGCTCGCGAAGTGGATGAAGTCCGAGGGGCACACCCCTCTGCTGGTCGCCGCCGACCTCCAGCGCCCCAACGCCGTGAACCAGCTGCAGGTCGTCGGCGAGCGTGCCGGGGTGCCGGTGTTCGCCCCCGAGCCGGGCAACGGTGTGGGCGATCCGGTGCTGGTGGCGATGAACGGTGTCTCCACCGCCCAGTTCCAGCAGCACGACGTGGTCATCGTCGACACCGCCGGGCGCCTCGGCATCGACGAGGAGATGATGGCGCAGGCGCGGAACATCCGCGACGCGGTGAACCCGCACGAGACGCTGTTCGTGGTCGACGCGATGATCGGTCAGGACGCCGCCCGCGTCGCCGAGGCCTTCCGCGACGGCGTGGGCTTCACCGGCGTGGTGCTCTCGAAGCTCGACGGCGACGCCCGCGGCGGTGCCGCGCTGTCGATCACCGGCGTCACCCAGCGTCCGATCCTGTTCGCCTCCACCGGTGAGAGCCTCGACGACTTCGAGCGCTTCCACCCCGACCGCATGGCGAACCGCATCCTCGACATGGGTGACGTGCTCACCCTCATCGAGCAGGCGGAGAAGGCCTTCGACCAGGAGGAGGCGGAGAAGGCCGCCGCGAAGCTCGCCTCCGGCGAGGACTTCACCCTCGACGACTTCCTCAGTCAGATGCAGCAGCTCAAGAACATGGGCAGCATCAAGAAGATGCTCGGCATGCTGCCGAACATGGGCCAGTACCGCGAGGCGCTGGACAACTTCGACGAGGGGGAGATCGGCAGGATCGAGGCGATCATCCGCTCGATGACGCCGCAGGAGCGCAACGACCCCAAGATCATCAACGGCTCGCGCCGCAACCGCATCGCCAAGGGCTCCGGTACCACCGTCCAGCAGATCAACCAGCTGCTCGAGCGCTTCAAGCAGGCCCAGCAGATGATGAGGTCGATGGGCAAGGGCATGGGCGGCGGCGCGATGCCGGGCATGCCCGGCGGCCCCGGCATGGGCATGGGCAAGAAGTCGCGCGGCCGGCAGGCCCCGCAGAAGCAGGTCAAGAAGTCCAAGTCCAAGAACCCGGCCAAGGCCGCACGCGAGCAGGCCGAGGCCGCGAAGAAGGCCGCGGCCGGTTCCGGCACGGGTGGGTCCGCGTTCGGCGGCGGTGCCAAGCAGGCCGGTCAGCCCGATCTGTCGGACTTCGATCCCAGCCAGCTCCCGCCGGAGATGCAGAAGCTCCTCGGCGGCAAGTGAGCCGCGGCCGGCGGGGGCGCCCCGGCGGCGCCTGCCGACGCGTGTCACGGCACCGCGGCCGCCCCCGGGCACGCTGACCGACATCCCGTTCTGCTCGGGCCAGGTTGGGCGACGTCCCATACCCTCCCGGGCCAGGTCGGTCGACGTCCCGTTCCACCTTTCTGGTACGTATCGTCGATCAACCCCGTGGTGGCGCGATTCCGAGGCCCCCGTTCCCTCCTGGGGCAGGTTGGGCGACGTCCCGTTCCACTTTCCTGGTACGTATCGTCGATCAACCCCGCGGTGGCGCGATTCCGGGGCCCCGTTCCGTCCCGGGGCAGGTTGGGCGACGTCCCGTTCCACTTTCCTGGTACGTATCGTCGATCAACCTTGCGGTGGGTGGCCTCGGGCCTCGGGAGGCCTGGCACGGTCTTGAGGCCTGGCGCGGTCGGGAGGCCGGCCCTGTCGGGAGGCCTGGCACGGTCGGGAGGCCGGGCCCTGTCGGGAGGCCGGCCCTGTCGGGACGGCGTGGGACTGACCGAGCCGTGCGCGAAGGGTCACCGCCGTGGCCGTTCCCGGCGACCTCTCCTCCACATCACCTCGCACTCCACAGCGGTACCCGTGCTGCTCCGTCCCTCCCGGGTGCCGCCTACGGTCACGGTCATGGGACTGAGACCGGAGGATCTGGAGCGCGGGGCGGTGTATCGGCGGCAGTGGCTGCTCGAGAACGGGATGCATCCCCGGCACCTGTCCTCGCCCGGGATGACCCGGGTGCTCCCGACCTGTTACACCCGCAGCGAGCACCCGGCAGACCTGCGCCGGGTGGTGCTCGCTGCGCAGGAACTGCTCGGCGTCCCGTCGGCGGCCTGCGGTGCGACGGCGGCGGAACTGTTCGGGATGCGTCTGCCGCGCCGAACGACGCGAGCCGGAGGCGCAGCCATCCACCTCGAGGTCGAGCGGGGGAGCGCGCCTCGCCGCACCGCGCTGCTCGTCGTGCATCGTCGAGCCCCGTCCGCGACGCTCGGACTGCACGGGGTGACGATGGTCGAGCCGCTCATCGCCCTGCAGCAGATCGCCGGCCGACTCACTCACCAGGAGCTCGTCGTCGCCGTCGACTCGCTGGTCGCGGACCGTTACGGGACTGCGCAGCGGATCCCGCTCCCCGAGGTGCGGCAGCGGGCGGAGCACGCACGCGGCCGTGGGGCAGCTCGTCTCCGCGCAGCCGTGGCGCAAGCCCGGGAGCGGGTGTGGTCGCCACAGGAGACCCATATGCACCTCATGCTGAGGGACCGCGGCTGGCCGCCGCCGGCGCTCAACCACGAGATCGTCGACCCGGCCACGGGGATCGTCTACTACGTCGATCTCGCGTACCCGCAGCAGCGAATCGCCATCGAGTACGACGGCAGCGACCACGTGACCGACCCGGACCGCGTCACGCATGACCATCACAAGAGCACAGTCCTCCACGGCGAGGGGTGGACCGTGCTCCGGGTGCACGCGAAGGACCTCCACGACCCGACCGATGTCTTCGCCCGTCTCGACCACGCATGGGACGCCCGGGCGGCGGCGGGAGGCGACGCGGCGAGGGGCGGAGGTGCGGAGCGGCGTGGCGATACGGCGAGGGGCGGAGGTGCGGGGCTGCCGGTCCCGGACGAACGCTCGGTCCCGACAGCTGGTGCGACGGCGGATCGATAGGCTCGCCGGCATGATCACCGACGCTGCCGCTCCGATCCTCCACCTGCGCGGACCGATCCTGCTGGGCCCCGGGGAGGAGCTCGCCGAGGCCTGGGTCGTGGGCGGGGTCGTCCGCCACGAGCGGCCCGAGCTGCCGCGCGGAGCCGAGATCCTCGAGCTCGGCGGATACGTGGTCCCCGGCCTCGCCGACCTCCACTGCCACCTGGGCATCGCCGACGGGGGAGGTGGTACCACCCTCGCGCAGGCGCGGGAGCAGGCCCTCGTCGACCGCGATTCCGGGGTGCTGCTGATCCGTGACGCGGGATCGATCATCGACACCTCCCCGCTCCAGCAGCAGACGGACCTGCCGCGCCTGATCCGCTGTGGCCGTCATGTGGCCCGTACCCGCCGTTACCTGCGCGGCTACGCGGACGAGGTCGAACCCGAGGATCTCCCCGCCGCCGCGGCCCGGCAGGCGCGGCGTGGCGACGGCTGGGTGAAGCTGGTCGGGGACTGGATAGACCGCGGCGTCGGCGACCTCACCCCCTGTTGGGAGGCGGAGGACCTCGCCGCCGCGGCCGACGCCGCCCATGCCGCCGGGGCCCGCCTCACCGTCCACACCTTCGCCGAGGCCACGGTCCCGCTCGCTCTGGACGCCGGATTCGACTGCCTCGAGCACGCCACCGGCCTCACGGACGAGACGATCGCCCGCACCGCGGAGGCCGGGATCCCGGTCGTCCCCACGCTGGTCAACGTCGGCGAGTTCGAGAGCTACGCGAGCCAGGGCGAGACGAAGTTCCCCCGTTACGCGGCGCACATGCGCCGGTTGCGCGCCGGGCGGTACGAGCGCACCCGCGACGCGCACGACGCCGGGGTGCAGCTGCTGGCGGGGACCGACGCCGGGGGAGTGCTCGGCCACGGGATCATCCACGACGAGCTCGACGAGTTCGCGCGGGCCGGGCTCGACCCCGTCGCGATCCTCGACGCGGCGACCTGGGCGCCCCGCCGATTCCTGGGAGTGCCCGGCCTCGAGGACGGTGCCCCGGCGGATCTGCTGGTCGTGCCCCGGGACCCGCGCACCGACCACCGTGCCCTGCGCGAGCTGGACCACGTGGTGCTGGGCGGTCGGATCGTGGCGTGAGGGACCGGCGGGCGTCACGACACGTGGAAGGGGCCGGTCCCGCTGCCGTGTGCCCCGGCGCACAGGTTCCCGGGTGGTGCGGTGACCGCATCGCCTGGCATACTCTGATGCTGTATGTGCGCGGGCCGGCCCTCTACCCGTCCGCGCGCGACACCCCGAGGACCGTCAGCGCCCGCATGACCCCACAGGCTGCGGCGGGACTCACCCGAACATCCCTGAAGGAGAGTCCACCCACGTGGCTGTCAAGATCCGCCTGAAGCGCATGGGCAAGATCCGTGCACCGTTCTACCGCATCGTCGTGGCCGATTCGCGCAAGAAGCGCGATGGCGCCGTGCTCGAGGAGATCGGCAAGTACCACCCCACCGAGAACCCCTCCCTCATCGAGATCCAGTCCGAGCGTGCGCTGTACTGGCTCGGGGTCGGTGCGCAGCCGTCCGAGCAGGTCGCCGCCCTCCTCAAGGTCACCGGCGACTGGGCGAAGTTCAAGGGCGAGGGCGACGTCGCCGGCTCCATGAAGGGTGCCGAGGCGAAGAAGTCCGCCGAGGAGCTCATCGCCGACGCCGACAAGGCCGCCGCGGAGTCCCGTGAGGGTGCGAAGAAGGCCAAGGCCGCTGACGAGACCGAGGCCGCCGAGGTCGCACCGGGTTCCGAGGAGGCTCCGGCCGAGGGCGAGACCACCGAGGACGCCGAGGCCGCGGCGAACGACGAGGCCTGACATGAGCTCCCGCGCCGACGCTCTCGACCACCTCGTCCGCGGCATCGTCGATGATCCCGATGCCGTGCGCGTGACCGAGAAGTCCACGCGTCGTGGCCCGCTGCTCGAGGTGCGGGTCGGTGCCGCCGACCTCGGCCGGGTGATCGGCCGATCCGGTCGCACCGCACGTGCCCTGCGCACGGTGACGACGGCCCTGTCGGACGACGACGTGCGGGTCGACATCGTCGACGTCGACCGGCGCTGAGGTGCCGCGAGCCACTCCGAGGAGCGGTGCTGCCGAACGGATCGGGAGATCCGGGCAGCACCGCTCCTGGCATCCCCGGACCGGTCAGCTGCGCCGTGCCGGTCGCACGGGGGCGGTCCTGCTGGGCGTCGGCATGCTGATGAGCGGCTGCACGGGCGCGGACCGTGCCGCGGAACCGACCCCGTCGGCCGCCGGACCGAGCCCCTCGGCCACGTCGACGCCGGACGCTGCGGACGCAGCAGCCCTGAGCACCGCCTGCGCCACCTTCTGGGGGGACCCCGAATACGTCGACCCCCTGTCCCGCACCGTTCTCGCACAGGCCGCCTCCGCGCCGGAGGTCGGCCCCACCGACCCGAGCTTCTACGCGCTCACCGGCGACGAGGTCGACGCCGCCTTCGAGGAGGCGCCCGCCCAGACACGGCAGAGCGCGGGTGCGCTGTCGGACTGGTTCCGCACCGAGCCCGAACGCGGCGCCGAGGCGGACCTCGACGCCTTCCGCAGCGCCTACGAGGGCGTGGCCGACAGCTGCCGGGAGACGTCGGCGGCTGCGCGGTGGGCCGTGGGCCCAGGAGAGGACGGGGCCAAGCCCGCCGCGCTCGTCTGCGCCGACGTGTTCGACACCCCCGGCACCCTCACCCACTTCGCCAACGCCAATGTGCTGACCTCGAACATGTTCAAGCTCGTGGGCCTGTCCCCCCGTGAGGTGCCCGCCGACCGTCAGCAGGACGTGCGCGACACCGCCGACCTTCTTTCCGCGGAGATCGCCGCCGTCGACGACGACGAGGTCCGCGCCGCCCTCGACCAGGTGCGCGCCCCGTTCCTGGACGCACTGGAGGGGGACACCTGGTCCGACGGGCTGCGCGACCCGCTCACCGAGCTCGGCACCGCCTGCGAGGCGGTCGGCTACTCCTCCCCGGAGATCGGCGAGGACGGCGACGGCGGGTTGGTCGGCGCCCACGCCGAGGACCTGCACGGCACGAACCAGGGAGGACGCTCATGAGCACGCTCGACGTCATCGTCGCGACCATCGGCAGAGCGCACGGCCTGCGCGGCGAGGTCGCGCTCACGCTGCGCACCGACCAGCCGGAGGAGCGCCTGCGCTCCGGTGCCGTCTTCGCCGTCGGCGTCGCCGGGCGCGAGCGCACCCTGACCGTCGCCTCCACCCGCACCCAGCAGGGTCGCTGGTACGTGCGCTTCGAGGAGGTCACCGACCGCACAGACGCCGAGTCGCTGCGTGGCATCGACCTGCAGATCGACGTCGACGCCCAGCAGGAGGCCGACGAGGACCCCGACGCCTGGTACCCCGCACAGCTCAAGGGGCTGAGCGTCCAGCACGTCGACGGCCGCGAGCTCGGCACCGTGACCGGCATCGACCACTATCCGGCGCAGGACCTGCTGATCGTGCGCACGCCCGACCGACGCCGCGTACAGCTGCCCCTGGTCGAGGAGCTCGTTCCCGAGGTCGACCTCGAGGCCGGGGTGGTGCTCGCCGACCCGCCCGGAGGGCTGTTCGACGCCCTCGACGAGGACGCGCAGGGTCCTGATCCCGAGACCTCCGCTCCGCCGCGGACGGAGCGCTGAGGATCCGCATGCGCATCGACGTCATCACGATCTTCCCCGAGTACCTCAGTCCCCTCGAGCTCTCCCTCATCGGGAAGGCGCGCCGGGAAGGGCTGGTGGACCTGCACGTCCACGACCTGCGGCGGTGGACCCACGACCGGCATCGCACGGTCGACGACGCCCCGCTCGGCGGAGGCGCCGGCATGGTGATGAAGCCCGAGCCCTGGGCGGCGGCCTTCGCGGGGGTACGCGCGGCCGGACACGCCGTGCTGGGCGCCGACGTCGAACCGCTGATCATCTTCCCCAACCCGGCGGGCGAGCCCTTCGCCCAGGCCACGGCGCAGGAATGGTCCGAGTGCGAGTGGCTGGTGTTCGCCTGCGGACGCTACGAGGGCATCGACGAACGCGTCTACCAGCACCTGGCGGACATCGGCTGCGAGGTGGCGCTGGCGTCCCTCGGCGACTACGTGCTCAACGGCGGAGAGGTCGCGGTGCTCGCGATCACCGAGGCCGTGGTGCGCCTGGTGCCGGGCGTGGTCGGCAATGCCTCCTCGCTCGTCGAGGAATCCCACTCCGAGGGGCTGCTCGAGTACCCGCTCTACACGCGCCCGGCGAGCTGGACCGATCCGGCCGGGGTGGTCCGTGAGACCCCGCCGATCCTGCTGTCCGGGGATCACGGCCGGATCGCCGCCTGGCGCAGGGAGCAGTCCCTCGCCCGCACCCGCGAGCGTCGCCCCGATCTGCTGCCACGGGCCGACGGGGACGCCGCCGACTCCTGACCCGGCCCGGCGATGCCCCGCCGCGGTGCTTCCGATGCCGTGACACGGTGATGACCGGCACGATCCGCGCCGCCCCCGCTTGCCGGGGCCGGTCTGCGCTGGCAGAATGACCCCTCGTGCGCACCGCGCGTCCCTCTGCCTCAGGGGAGGGCGCAGCAGGCGGTCGGGCAGGTCCGTGGCGATGGGAGTCGCCGCCAGAGGCCCAGCACACCGGTACGGGGAGCCAGCTCCTCGCCGGATCGACGGTTCCACAGGGTGCCCCGGTCGGGGGACCCCGAGAACGACGCCGTCCGACCTGAGGCGGAGGGCAGGAGAGAGAACATGCAGAAGCTCGACGAGCTCGACAAGGCGTCCCTGCGCGAGGACGTCCCCGCATTCCGCGCCGGCGACAACGTCAAGGTGCACGTGAAGGTCACCGAGGGCAACCGCTCCCGCATCCAGATCTTCCAGGGCTACGTCATCGGTCGCCAGGGCCACGGCGTGGGCGAGACCTTCCGGGTCCGCAAGGTGTCCTTCGGCGTCGGCATCGAGCGCGTGTTCCCCGTGCACGCCCCGACCGTCGACAAGATCGAGGTCGTCACCCGCGGCGACGTGCGCCGCGCGAAGCTGTACTACCTGCGCAACCTCACCGGCAAGAAGGCCCGCATCAGGGAGAAGCGCGAGCACTCCTGATCCCGGGCATGGCCCGAGGCGGCGTGGACGGACGGCGGCGGCCCCACCCTGTGGTGGCCGCCGCCGTCTGCGTCGTGCTGCTGCTGGTCGGTGCACTGCTCGTGCGGCACTACGCCGTCCAGGCCTTCCGCGTCCCCTCGGCCTCGATGGCCCCGACCCTGCAGCCCGGTGACGTGCTGCTGGCCGATCGCGCCGCCCGCGGCACCGCGGAGCCGGGGGAGATCGTCGTCTTCGACGGGCGCGGGTACTTCGCGCCCTCGGCCGCCGACGGCGAACGGTACTGGGTCAAGCGCGTCATCGCCGTCGGCGGCCAGGCCGTGAGCTGCTGCGACGCCGACGGTGAGATCACGGTCGACGGCATCCCGCTCGAGGAGCCCTACCTGCCCGAGGGCACGGCGCCGAGCGAGATCGAGTTCGACCTGGAGGTCCCCGAGGGCCACATGTTCGTGCTCGGCGACAACCGCACCGACTCCACGGATTCCCGGCACCTGCTGGGCGCGCCGGGCGGCGGCATGATCCCGGTGGACCGTGTGACGGGGGAGGTGGAGCGCATCGTGTGGCCTCTCTCGCGCCGCGGCGCGTTCTGACGCCCAGCATCTGCGGATAGGATCACGGCGATGAACGCGTCCCACGATTCCCGCTCTGCCGAGTCCCCCCACGGGGACCGCGCAGCCGGCACGGACCCCACCGGAGGGGACGCCGAGCACGCCCCCTCGCGTCGGACGCGCCGCCAGCGCATGCCGCTGTGGCTCGACACGCTGGTGACGATGGTGGTCGCACTGCTCATCGCAGTGCTGGTGAAGACCTTCCTGATCCAGCCCTTCTACATCCCGTCGGCCTCGATGAACCCGACCCTGCTGGAGAACGACAAGATCCTCGTCTCCAAGCTCAGCCCCGGGGTCTTCGACCTGCAGCGCGGGGACGTCATCGTCTTCGAGGACCCCGACGACTGGATCCCCGGGGACGCGACCGAGGACCCCACCGTGCGGGTGCGGGTGATGATGCTGCTCAGCCTCGTCGGCCTGGCTCCCGACCCCTCCCAGGACCACCTCGTCAAGCGGTTGATCGGGGTGTCGGGCGACCACGTGGTGTGCGAGTCGAGGGGCGCGGCGCTCGAGGTCAACGGGGTCACGCTCGACGAGCCCTACATCAATCCGGGGACCCCGGCCTGCCAGGCGGAGTTCGATGTCACCGTGCCGGAGGGCAAGGTGTGGGTGATGGGGGACAACCGCTACTCCTCCGCCGACTCCGCCTACCACGAGTCCCAGGGGGAGGGCGGTTTCGTCGACGAGTCCGACATCACCGGCCGCGCCGAGGTGATCTTCTGGCCCATCGGCAGCTGGGACCGACTGGACGACGGCCGCGCGAGCTTCTCCGACGTGCCGGAGGCACCGTGACGGGCATCGTGCCGTCCCTGGACGTCGAGCTGGGCCTCGCCGCCCGCCGCGGTGCCGGCCGCCGCGTCATCGTGGGGATCGACGAGGTGGGCCGCGGCGCTCTGGCGGGCCCGGTCGCCGTGGGCGCCTGCGCGCTCGAGGTGATCGACGGGGTGATCGCCCCGCTGCCCGAGGGCATCAGGGATTCCAAGGCGCTGACCGCGCGCAGGCGCGAGGCGCTCGTGACCCCCATCCTGGAGACGGCGCATGCCGGCGCGGTGGGCTGGTCGGGCCCGGCCGAGATCGACGAGATCGGGATCATGCCCGCGCTGACCCGGGCCGCTCTGCGTGCCCTGGAGGCGCTCGGGCCCCACGTCGTGGCGGATGCGATCGTGCTCGACGGCGACGTCGACGTCCTCTCACCCGCACTGGCCGCGGCGGACCGGCCCGCGCCGCTGGTGCATCTGCAGGTCGCGGCGGACCGCGACTGCGCCAGCGTGGCCGCGGCCAGCATCCTGGCGAAGGTGGCGCGGGACGCCCACATGGTCGAACTGGACGCGGAGGCGCCCCACTACTGCTGGGCCGCGAACAAGGGGTACGGCTCCGCGGCGCACCGCGCAGCGATCGACGAGCGGGGCGTCCACGCGCACCACCGCCGCAGCTGGCGGCTCGGTTCCCGGGCCGCCCAGGCACCGCCGGCGCCCGCCGTCGCACCGCCTCCCCGCTCTGCCCGGGGGACGCCGGCGGCGACCGCGGAGCCCGTGCCGGCTGGCGTACTGTGGGACGACCAGTGGTCCGCGCAGGACGGGAAGGAGCGTCGGTGAGCGCCCAGGAACTCGAGAACTACGAGTCCGATCTCGAACTCCAGCTGTTCCGCGAATATCGCGACGTGGTCAGCCTGTTCACCTACGTGATCGAGACCGAGCGCCGTTTCTACCTCGCCAACCAGGTGGACCTGCAGGTCCGCTCCGGGGGAGGCGAGGTCTTCTACGAACTGCGGCTCGCGGACGTCTGGGTGTGGGACATCTACCGCTCGAACCGCTTCGTGCGCTCCGTGCGCGTGGTGACCTTCAAGGACGTCAACATCGAGGAGCTCAACAAGCAGGACATCGCCCTGCCCTGACCTCGTGCGGCGGCGCACCGGTCCTCCACAGCGCCCCTGCGTCCCCAACGGCGCCGCGGCCGCTGCGGAAGCGGGCGGATCCGGTCACGCTGGCCGCATGAACAGCCTCGCGAAGAGCACCGGATCCACCGGCCGACCCGTTCCCGGACCTGCCGCCGGCATCGTCCCCGGCCCCGCTGCGGACCCACCCCCGGCCGGCCCGATCGCCTCGCCGCCGCCCCGTCGGGTGCGGGAGATGAGCACCGCCGCCCTCGGCCGCGCGGGGGAGGACCTCGCCGCCGCCCATCTGAGCGCCTGCGGCTGGCAGATCGTCGAGCGCAACCTCCGCCTGAAGCAGGGCGAGCTGGACATCGTGGCACTGGCCCACACCACCCTCGTCTTCGTCGAGGTCAAGACCCGTCGCTCCTTCGTCACCGGGGTGCCGCAGGCCGCCGTCACCCCCGACAAGCTGCGGCGCCTGCGCCGGCTCGCCGGCGAATACCTGATGGAGCGCTCGACCCCGCACCGTGACGTGCGGATCGACGTCGTCGCCGTCCACGCCCATCTCGACGGCACCTTCTCGCTCGAGCACCTCGAGGCGGTGTGCTGATGGGCCACGCACGCACCCTCTCGGTCAGCCTCTCCGGCCTCGACGGCACCCTCGTGGAGGTCGAGGCCGACGTCTCCCCGGGGCTGCCCGCGTTCTCCGTGGTCGGGCTGCCCGACCGCTCCACGCTCCAGGCCCGGGACCGCGTGCGCGCGGCCTCCGCCCGCAGCGGGATCCACCTCGCCGCACGGCGGATCACCGTCAACATGAGCCCGGCCTGGCGGCCCAAGCACGGCTCCGGCTTCGATCTCGCGATCGCGATGGCCGTGCTGGACGCCCAGGGCGACCTGCTCACCCACGTCCCCCCGGATCTCGTGCTGCTGGGGGAGCTGGGTCTGGACGGCCGGGTGCGGCCGATCCCCGGGGTCCTCCCGGCACTGCTCGCCGCCCGCGCCCACGGTCTCACCCGCGCGGTCGTCCCCGAGGAGAACCTCACCGAGGCCCGTCTCGTCGACGGACTGGACATCGCCGGCGCCGGCGACCTCACCGAGCTCCTGCACCGCTTCGGCGCCGACGTGCCGCCCTCCCCGGCGAGGGAGCCGTCCGTCGCCGCAGAGCCGGATCCCGCCGGCACCGAGCCGGCGACCCGCCGGCCCGACTTCGCCGACGTTCTGGGCCAGGCCCGGGCCCGGCGCGCCGCCGAGGTCGCCGCCGCCGGTGCCCACCACCTGCTGCTCACCGGCCCGCCGGGCACCGGCAAGACCATGATCGCCTCACGCCTGCCGAGCATCCTCCCGCCGCTGGACGCCCAGGACGCCCAGACGGTCTCCGCGATCCGTTCCGTCGACGGCCGGTTCGATGCCCGCGGCGGGCTCCTGACCACCCCTCCCTTCGAGAACCCCCACCACACCGCCTCCACCGCGGCCGTGGTCGGGGGAGGGCCGGGTCTCGCCCGGCCCGGAGCGATCTCCCGGGCGCACGCCGGCGTGCTGTTCCTGGACGAGGCGCCGGAGTTCCCCGCCCGCGTGCTCGACGCGCTGCGGGAGCCGCTCGAGACCGGGGACATCACCCTCCACCGCACTCGCGGCGTCACCCGGTACCCGGCACGGTTCCAGCTGGTCCTGGCCTCCAACCCCTGCCCCTGCGGGAAGGCCTGGGGCAAGGGCGAGGCCTGCACGTGCACGCCCCAGCAGCGCCGCCGCTACCGGGCGCGCCTGTCCGGCCCCGTGCTCGACCGCGTGGACATGCGCGTGGACGTGGGGCCCGTGGACCTGCACAGGGTCGAGGGGGCGGCGGGGGAGCCGAGCGCGGCGATCGCCGCCCGGGTCGGAGCGGCTCGCGAGCGCCAGCGTCGGCGCTACGAGGGACGGGCCTGGTCCCTGAACTCCCAGCTGCCCGGCCCGCTGCTGCGCACCGAGTTCGCTCCGCACCGCGCCGAGCGCCGTCTGCTCGACCACGCCGTCGCCCAGGGTCGCCTCACCCTGCGCGGCCACGACCGGGTGCTGAGGCTGGCCTGGAGCCTCGCCGACCTCGACGCCGCCGACCGCCCGACCGCCGAGCACATCGGCCACGCCCTCACCCTGCGCGAAGGAGACCCGCGATGACCGACCCGACCGCGCCTCTCGCCGACGCGGGCACCGACCCCGCGGACCGCAGCGCCCGCATCACCTGGTCGCTGATCGCCGAGCCCAGCGACCCCACCGCCTTCGCCGCGTGCGCCGCGCTCGGGCCCGCCGCCGCCCTCCGGCTCGCCCGCCGCCAGGACACGACCGGGCTGCTGCGGGCGCTGGGCGGCGAGGTCCCGCGCCAGCCCACGGACCCCCAGCGCGGAACGCCGACGGGCCGGGCCGAGAACGCGATCGCACGCTGGACCAAGCGCCTCGAGCGCGTCGACGTCGACGCGGTGCGGCAGGACGCCCGCCGTCGCGGCATCCGCGTCCTGACCCCGCACGACCAGGAGTGGCCCGAGCTGCTCGACGATCTGCAGGAGTCCGCCCCGCACTGCCTCTGGGTGCAGGGGCCCGGGCGGTTGGACGCCCTCCTGGGCGGGCGCACTGCCGCGCTGGTCGGCTCCCGCGCCTCCACGCCCTACGGCGAGGACACCGCGATGACCCTGGCCGCCGCCTTCGCCGCCGGAGGCGGCACCGTCGTCTCCGGTGGGGCGTACGGCATCGACGCCGCAGCCCACCGCGGCGCGCTCGCCGCCGACGGCGGAGCGACCCTCGCCGTGCTGGCCGGGGGACTGGACCGTCTCTATCCCCGTGGCAACACCCGGCTCCTGGAGACGATCCGCGCACGGCATCTGCTGGTCAGCGAGGCACCGCCCGGCACCGCCCCGACCCGGTGGCGCTTCCTGGCCCGCAACCGGCTGATCGCCGCGCTGTCCCAGGCGGCCGTCGTGGTCGAGGCGTCATGGCGCTCCGGGGCGCTGTCCACCGCTCGCCTGGCCGATCAGCTCTCGCGCCCGGTCGGCGCCGTCCCCGGCCCGGTCACCTCCGCCGCGAGCGCCGGGAGCCACCGGCTGATCCGCGAGCGCGGAGCGGTGCTCGTCACCGAGCCTGCGGATCTGCTGGACCTGCTTCCCGGCGGCCCCGCCGCCGGGGAGGGCGGCTTCGCCGTCCAGGACCAGCTGGACCTGCTGACCCCCGCGGACCGACGGGTGCTCGATGCGGTGCCGCCCCGCTCGAGCCTGGCCGAGGCGCGGATCGCGGACGAGATCGGTTTCCGGACCGAGGAGGTCGATGCGGCCCTGGCGCGTCTGGAGCTGTTGGGACTGGTGATCCGTGCCGGGCAGCGGGCACGGCGCGCCCGGCCCGCCGCGTGACGGGATGACCGTGCAGCGTCGATGCGCGACACTGGGTCCATGAGCACGCAGCGGGAGCATGACGACGCCGCGGTCGTCGACGCCTTCGCCGAGCACCTCCGGCTCGAGCGCGGACGGTCGGAGCACACCGTGAGCGCCTACCGCCGCGAGGCCGCCGCACTGCTCGAGCACCTCCGCCGCACCGAACGCATCGCGCTGGAGGAGCTGGACGTCACCGCTCTGCGCTCCTGGCTCGGTGTGCGCGCCGACTCCGGGGCCGGAGCGAGCACCCTGGCGCGCTCCGCAGCGGCGGCGCGCACCTTCACCACCTGGCTCGCCGCCACCGGACGGATCCCGCACGACGTCGGTGGCCGCCTGCGCGCCCCTCGGCGCGGCCGCCACCTGCCCACCGTGCTCTCCGGGGACCAGGCCGGTGCGCTGCTGGACGGGATGGGGGAGCGGGCCGATGGCGGACCGCGGTCCCCCGCGCCCCGCTCCGCAGCGTCCCGCGATCCCGCCCCGCAGGAAGGCGGGACGGAGCACCCCGGGAGCGCCGTCGACGGCGAGCCCGAGCCGCAGGACCCGATCGCGCGGGCCGTGCTGCTGCGCGACATCGCCGTGCTCGAGCTCCTCTACTCCTCCGGTCTGCGCGTCTCCGAGCTGGTCGCCCTGGACCGTCCGGGGATCGACCACCGCCACCGCACGGTCAGGGTCCGCGGCAAGGGCGACAGGGAGCGGATCGTCCCCGTCGGCATCCCGGCGCTGGAGGCCGTGCAGAGGTGGGAGGCCGAGGGCCGCCCCGTGCTGCGGGAGAACGGCGGCGAGACCGCCCGCGCCGGAGAGGCGCTGTTCCTCGGAGTGCGCGGAGGCCGTCTCGGCGATCGGGCCGTGCGGACCCTCGTGGACCGCCACGCGGGGCAGGCCGGGATCCCCCGCCACATCTCCCCGCACACCCTCCGTCACAGCGCCGCGACCCACCTCGTCGAAGGCGGCGCGGACCTGCGCAGCGTCCAGGACTTCCTCGGCCACTCCTCGCTGGCCACCACGCAGATCTACACGCACGTCAGTGCGGAGCGCCTGCGGCGCACCGTCGACCAGGCCCACCCGCGCGCGTGAGAGCCGGCCCGGTGCCCGCCGCCGGGGCTCACGCCCCGGCCGTCGCCGCGCCCCGAGCCCCGGCCGTGGCCGCGGACCCGGCCAGGGCCGCGCCCATCGCCCGAGCGGCCCCTGCTGACGACGGAGGCGCACCGTCGCCCCCGGCCCCCTGCCAGGGCAGCAGCACGCTCGGGCCACGCGCCCCGAGCAGCGGCAGCGGATCCAGATAGATGCCGCCCCTGCGCGCGCCGAGGTGCAGACAGCCGCCCTCGCAATGAGAGGCCGTGGAATCGGACTCCAGCGTGCCGAGCACCTCGCCCGCTCCCACGCGGGTGCCCGCCTCCACCAGGCCGTGCACGGGCTCGTAGGTCGAGACCAGGCCGTCGGCATGGAGCACCGAGACCACCCCGCGCCCGGCGACGCTCCCGCTGAAGCGGACCGTGCCCGCCTCCACTGCGTGCACTTCGGCACCCTCGGCCGGCACGGCGATGTCGATGCCGCGATGGCCGGGGCCGTAGCGGTGCTCGGGAGCCCGGAACTCCGCCACCACGGTGCGGGGCGGCGACAGCGGCCAGCGCCACCGCGCGCCGTCGGCCCGAGCAGGACCCTCCGGCACGAGGGTGAGCAGCAGCGCCGCGAGCAGCAGAGCCCCGAACAGCCGAGCCCCTGCCGTCGAACCGGCACGGCAGGGGAGACCGGAGGGGACCGGGGCGCGGGCCGGAGCCGGGGGCGCAGCCGGAGGCGGAGCGGACGAAGAGGACATGGCCCGCATCCTCCGGCAGGACGGCTCGCTGTGCCCGCTGCGGGCACGCGCGGTGGAGGAGCGGGCGGTGGGGAGGAACCGTGGGCCGCGGCCGAGCGATCGCGGCCGACCGTGGTGATGCACACCGCGCGCGAGGACGCGGCGGCGTCCGATAGACTCACCCCAGCATCCGGTCCGTCCGGATGACTTCGCGTGCCCACCAGGGCCCGCCGATCAACGGTCCTCGACCGTCCTCGCGCATCGCGCGGGAGGCGGACGTGGCGTTCGGCACCCGGGCACCAGGCCCCGCACCGACCGGTGCCGGGGAACAACCGAGAAAGCAGGTCCTGCGCGATGACCGCGGACGCCCACGGGCGCGCCGTGCGAGCCCAGGGCCGGAGAACAGAGGACACCATCATGGCAGTCGTCACCATGCGCCAGCTCCTGGAGAGCGGCGTCCACTTCGGACACCAGACCCGTCGGTGGAACCCCAAGGTCCGTCGCTTCATCTTCACCGAGCGCAACGGCATCTACATCGTCGACCTGATGCAGACGCTGACGTACATCGACAAGGCGTACGACTTCGTCAAGCAGACCGTCGCCCACGGCGGCACCATCCTGTTCGTCGGCACCAAGAAGCAGGCGCAGGAGTCCGTGCAGGAGCAGGCCACCCGCGTGGGCATGCCCTACGTGAACCAGCGCTGGCTGGGCGGCATGCTCACCAACCTGCAGACCGTCTCCGCGCGCGTGAACCGCCTCAAGGAGCTCGAGCAGATCGACTTCGAGGA
>DATGUQ010000222.1:0-12310 GCA_035301145.1 Brachybacterium sp.
CGGCCCTTCGCCCTCACCGTCGGCATCGCGATGCTGTCCTCGCTGCTGGTGGCGCTGACCATCGTGCCGGTGCTGGCCTACTGGTTCCTCAAGGTCCCCAAGGGGCACGAGGACGTCGATCCCGACGACGCCGCCCAGGTCGCCGCGATCCGCGAGGAGGCGGAGGCGAAGGAGGAGCGCAGCTGGCTGCACCGGGTGTACGCGCCGCTGCTGCGGGCGGTGCTGGGCACGCTGCCGCGGCGCCTGGCCACGATCGCGGTCTCCGTGCTGATCCTGGTGGGCACCGTGTTCCTGTACCCGCTGCTGAACATCAGCTTCCTGGGCGACACCGGTCAGAACATCGCCTCGCTCACCCAGACCCTCCCGGCCGGCACCAGCCTCGAGCAGTCCTCGGACAAGGCGGCCGACAGCGAGGAGGCGCTGCTGGGGATCGACGGCGTCGAGACCGTGCAGACCACCATCGGCGGCGGCGGCTTCGGATTCGGCGGTGCGGAGAACGAGGTCAGCTTCTCGATCACCACCGACCCCGACGCCGACCAGGAGGCCCTGCTCGACACGATGGTCTCCACCCTCGAGGACCTGCCCGAGCCCGGCACCGTCGAGGCGGCGGACGTCGCCTCGCCCACCGGCTCCGACTCGGTGGACATCCTCCTCACCGGCCCCACGACGGAGGCCCGCCAGGCCGCGAACGACGCGATCCTCGCCGAGCTCGACCCGCTGCCCGAGGGCGTGGCCGAGGTGGGCAGCGACCTCGAGGCCGATCAGCCCACCGCAGTGGTGACGGTGGACCGTGAGGCCGCCGCGCAGCTCGGCCTCACCGAGGAAGCGGTCGTCGGCATGGTCGCCCAGCAGATGTTCCCCGGCGCGATCGGCTCCATCACCCTCGACGACGCGGAGCTGGACATCTACGTCGCCGGTGGCGAGGAGGTCGACACCTTCGACCAGCTGCAGGACCTGACCCTGATGGGCTCGATCCCGCTGACGGACGTCGCCACCGTCGAGGAGGAGCTCTCCCGCCCCACGATCGCCACCCAGGACTCCCTGGAGACCGTCACCGTGTCCCTGACCCCCGCGGGGGAGGACGTGGGCGCAGCGACCGACGCGGCGCTCGCCGCGATCGACGAGGCGGAGCTGCCCGAGGGCGTCGAGGCCGACCTCGGCGGCACCGCCGCGGACATCGACGAGACCTTCGGCCAGCTCGGCATCGCCATGCTCGCCGCGATCCTGCTCGTGTACGTGCTGCTGGTGTGGATCTTCAAGTCCCTGGTCCAGCCGCTGATCCTGCTGGTCTCCATCCCCTTCGCCGCCACCGGTGCGCTGGGGCTGCTGGCGATCACCGGGGTGCCGCTGGGGTTGCCCTCGATGATCGGCCTGCTGATGCTGGTGGGCATCGTGGTCACCAACGCGATCGTGCTGATCGACCTGGTCAACCAGTACCGACGCAGGGGGATGGCGCTCGACGAGGCCCTGCACGTGGGTGCGGCCAAGCGTCTGCGCCCGATCCTGATGACCGCCGCCGCGACCATCTTCGCGCTGATCCCGATGGCACTGGGCCTGACCGGCAACGGCGGGTTCATCGCCCAGCCGCTGGCCGTCGTGGTCATCGGCGGTCTGATCTCCTCGACCCTGCTCACCCTGGTCATCGTGCCGGTGCTGTACCGGATCGCCGAGGGGCCCGGGGAGCGCAAGCGGGTGGAGGAGGAGCAGCGGCTCGCCGATCTCCGCGAGCGCCGGGCGAGGGCGGAGGCGGAGAAGCGGTCACGACTCCGCGCCGAGCAGCAGGAGCAGACCCGTTCGGAGGACGGTGGACGCGCCGTGGCCACCGAGGGCCGTGCCACCGTGGGCCCCACGGCCCCGGAGCCGACGTCGCGACGCTCCTTGAAGGAGCGCGGGGGCCTGGTCGGGATCGTGCGACGGCGCCTGCGCCGCCGCTGACCCCACGTCCGGGCGGCTGCGCCGGCCCCCGTCGATCAGGTGCGGGGGCTCGGCGCGTCCGAGCTCCCCACCCCGCAGGCCCGGTTGACCCTCGCCCGGTAGGTCGCAGGGTCGTGGCGCCGCAGCGCCGCCTCCCTGCTCGCCCCCAGCAGACGCACGATGTGGGACCAGGAGCGGATGATCTCCTCGAGCGCATCGGCGGTCGCACGTGCGTCACCTGGCGGTACCAGGCGGACGGTCCGATAGCCTCCCTCCGGCGTCCGTCCCGCCGTCGGGGCGCCGGCGACGACGGGCCGCAGTGCGAGGACGGCCTCGATCGCCGAGTTCCCGAAGGGCTCCTCGAGCCGCGAGGGCGCCAGCAGGATGTCCGCTCCGGCCAGGAAGGGCCAGATGTCCCTGTGGAAGCCGGCGAAGTCGACGTCCACGCCGCTCGCGGCCGCCTGGACGCGCAGCTGTCGCTCGAACCGCTCGGCCCCCTTCTCGGCCGACCCCAGCACGGTGAACTCCACCGGGCGCCCCTCCTGTCGGAGCAGCGCCGCCGCCTCGAGGGCGAGATCCGGACTCCTGCGCGGAGAGAGAGGCCCCATGTAGAGGAGCCGCACGGGGGATTCGAGGGGCTCGCGCGGCGGTGCCGGATGTCGGGGTGAGGCCACGCCGTCGTGGACGATGTCGGCGCGACGGGCGAGGACGGGCAGGACACGTCGCAGCGCCTCCAGCGAGAACCGGTCGCTCACGAGCATCCGCTGCGAGGTGAGGTGCGGGAGGTGGAGGAGCCGGTCCAGCCGGCTGTTGCCGGAGCTCGCGACCTCATGGAGGTGGCTGACCGAGCGGACCCCTCGGCAGCGTGCGAGGAGAGGCCACTGGGGGATCGTCGCCGTCGAGACGTAGGCGACGTCCGGCCGCACTCGGCTGATCAGGCGCCAGCTGCGCAGCAGTCCGCGGAGCGAGCGCAGAACGGTTCGGGGCCATTCACGCAGGCGGAGCAGATGATCGCCGACCACCAGCATCTCGAGGATCTCGACCTCGACGCCGGCGCGCACCAGTTCGGTGACCAGCGGGCCGGTCGACGGCAGGACGACGACCACTCGGCCCCCGGACTCGCGCAGCCCCAGCACGCTCTCGAGGAACATCCGGTCCGTGGCGTAGAGCCCAGCGGCGGAGTGGACGGCCAGGACGGTCTGAGCGGTGCGTCCGTTCACGGCCATACGAGTTCTCGGCGGCGTGGGCCTCGATCCATGGCGCAGTCCGCGGCTGCCTGCCGCGTCAGCGGGGCTCGATGGCGGAAGGGCCCGTCTCCCTGGATCCCCATGGCTGCTCGCCTCGCGTCCCTCTGTACGGCGCACACCCGGTGTGCACACCCGAAATGCCCGATATGTCCGTCCTGGGACAAATGTAGGCCCGAACTCCGCCGGAGTCCAGGGTCGCCCGGTGATCGGCCCCCACCCCCGTCGCCTACGATGCGCCCCATGGCCGAGGACCCTGCCCGCGAGCGCACCTCCGCCGCGTCGGGGCGCGGATGGACGGTGCGCATGCGCGTGCTGACCACCATGCTGGCGTTCATGGCCGTCGGCCTGGCCCTGACCGGAGTGCTCACCTACGTGGCGCAGTTCCGCGCCCTGGACCATCGCGTCACCAGCGAGCTCTGGCAGGAGTACGACGAGCTCGCGCTGATCGCCGCCGCCACGGACGACAGCGGCGCACCGGTCCACACCACGGTCGACTCCGTGCTGGTCGATGCCACGGATTCCGTGGCGCCGTCGGACTACGAGTCGGTGATCACCTTCCTCAACGGGCAGCGGGCCTACCAACCGCGCTCGCAGGACTACGACCTGGTCCAGCCCGATTCCCCGGAGCACGAGCGCATCCAGCAGGAGCTCCTGGACGCCCACCGGCCGGGCGAGGCCGTGATCATCCCGCTGCAGGCCTACGACCGGGAGCTGTGGGTGCTGGTCGCGTCGGTGCGCGTCTCCGGGGACGAGTCCGAGGGCGTGTTCGTGGTCGCCAACGACATCGGTGCCCAGCGCAGCGCCCTGTGGCAGAGCGTCACCGTGTACGCCGGGCTCTCGGCGGCCGCGCTGCTGATCGCCGGCTGGGTGGGGTACGTGGTCACCGGCCAGCTGCTGCGCCCGCTGGAGGACCTCCGCTCCGCCACCGAGCAGATCACCGTCGACGACCTCGAGTACCGGGTGCCGGTGCCCGAGGAGCGGGACGACATCAGTGCGCTCGCCCAGAACTTCAACCGCATGCTGGAGCGCATCCAGGCGGGCTTCGCCGAGCAGCGCCGCTTCATGAGCGATGTCGGCCATGAGCTGCGCACCCCGCTGACGATCGTGCGCGGCACCCTGGAGACGACGGACGTCGAGGACACCCGGGACGTGCGGGAGTCCCACGACATCGCGCTCGAGGAGCTCGAGCGGATGGGCCGCGTCGTCGGCGACCTCTCCGAGCTGGCGGCCTCGGCGCGGCCGGACTACGTGCGCGCCAGGCGCCTGGACATGGCCGCGTTCGCGCGCTCGGCCTTCGCCCGCATCGAGCACATCGCCGAGCGCGAGTGGATCCTGGACCGTGCGGCGGAGGTGGCGGCCGATGCCGACGAGCAGCGCCTCGCCCAGGCCGTCGTGCAGCTGGCCGCCAACGCCGTGCGCTACAGCGACGAGGGCAGCCGCATCCGCTTCGGCGTGGACCGGGTGCCGGGCGCGGACGGCCCCGAGATCCACGTGAGCGTGCAGGACGAAGGCGTCGGCATCGCCCCGGAGGACCAGCGCCGCATCTTCGAGCGCTTCACCCGGGTCGACGGCGGCCGGGAATCCGGCACCGGGCTCGGTCTGCCGATCGTGGCGTCGATCGCGGAGGGGCACGGCGGTGCGGTGCGGCTGCGCTCCGTGGCCGGCGGCGGATCGACCTTCACGATCGTGTTCCCGCAGTTCACGCAGTCCCCGTCGGCCGATCCGGAGCATCGGGCGGGGCCCGGTCCCACCGACCCGACCGCGGCGGGCGATACTGGGGAGCGGGGTCCTGGACCCGCCGACACCGATGACCGCACTGCCCGCAGGAGGAACGACGGATGAGGATCCTCATCGCCGAGGACGAGGCGCGCATCGCCCGCTTCATGGAGCGCGGTCTGAAGGCGAACGGCTTCGCCTCCACCGTGGTCGAGGACGGCATCTCCGCCCTCGACCTCGCCTCCAGCGGCGACTTCGACCTGCTCATCCTCGACGTGGGCCTGCCCCGTATGGACGGCTTCCAGGTGCTGCGGGCGCTGCGGGAGATGGACTCGCAGATCCCGATCCTCATGGTCACCGCCCGCACCGGCGTGGACGACACCGTGCAGGGGCTCGAGGGCGGCGCGAACGACTACATCGCCAAGCCCTTCCGCTTCGAGGAGCTCCTGGCTCGGGTGAAGCTGCGCGCCCGGGAGGCCGCCTCCGGTGCCGGCAGCACGAGCACGGACGTGCTCGAGCTGGGCGATCTGGCGCTCGACCTGCGCACCCGGGTCGCGACCTGGTCCGCGGAGGGGAAGGAGCGTTCGGTGGAGCTGTCCTCCCGCGAGTTCACCATGGCGCGCGTGTTCCTGGAGAACCCGCACCAGGTGCTCACCCGTGACCTGCTGCTGTCGAAGGTGTGGGGCTACGACTACGACGGCGCCTCGAACGTGGTCGACGTGTACGTGGGCTACCTGCGGGGCAAGCTCGGGGCCTCGCGGCTGGTGACGGTGCGTGGGGCCGGCTACAAGCTCATCGACCCGACCGCCTGAGCCCTGCGGAGCGCCCGCACCGAAGATGAGAGCTCTCTCATGATGCGTTCACCCGCATCTCATCGCCCCCGGAGAGGATGCCCGTCATGAAGACCCTGCGGATCGTCGGGATCCTCGTCGCCGTCGCGCTCGTCGCGCTCGGCGTCGCGCTGCTGCCGTCGGCCGACGAGATGCCCCAGGCCCGGCCGGGCATCGCGGTCGGCGAGCCCGCGCCCTCCGACGCCGGCCGTGCGGGCGCGGAGCCGAGCGGCGAGGCCGTGGCCCTGCCCTCCGTCACCGAGCAGCCCGTGCGCGGCACCGACAGCGACGTCGGCGCGATGGAGCCCGAGGCCTCGTCGGCGCCGCCGGCGACGCAGACCCCTGCCCAGCCGCCGAGCTCCTCGGACAGCGGGCCCGGCAGCTCCTCCGACTCCTCCGGGAACAGCTCCTCGGGCGGTGGCAGGAGCTCTCCGCCGCGCCCGTCCGGCGTGTGCGAGTGGGACGACGGCGAGCTCGACTGCGACGACGACTACGACGACGATGATGATGACGACGACGATGACGACGACGATGACGACGACGACGACTGAGCGGCGTCGCGTGCGCTGAGCCTCCGCGTCAGGCGGGGATGCCGAGACGGGCGAAGGCGTTGCGGAAGATGGTCAGCCCCTCGAGGCCCGGCAGCCTCTGGACCCGCTTGTCGAGCTTGTCCAGCTCGGCGGATCGGCCGCTGAAGAGATGGTTCATCACGTGGGCCACCTCCGAGTCGTCCATCATGCCGCTGCCCACGGGCTTCCAGACCCGCGCCATCACCAGCCGGACGATCCGCTGCGCCGTCTCCGAGGCCAGCAGCCGCTCTCGCGCCTGGGTGGTGTAGAAGGCGACGTGGCGGGTCTCCTGCTGCGCGATGCGTCGCAGCAGCGGGGACAGCGCCGGATGGTCCGTCATCTCCGAGAGCCGACGGTAGGCGGCGACGGCGGAGAGCTCGTTGGCCGCACCCCACACCATGTGCACGGCGACGAAATCGGTGCCCGCGAGGTTGGTCAGCACCGACTGCTTCAGCGGGCCCAGCGCTCCGGCCCAGCCCAGCTTGACCCGTTTGGCCTTGACCTCGTCGTAGTCGACGATGATGCCGTGGCGCGCCAGCACCTTCGACAGCGCCTCGCCGTGCCAGAACTCCTCCCGGTTCCACATCGTCATGAAACCGCCCGCGTCCTCCTCCCGGTGCGAGGGCGTGACCAGCATGTCCCGCAGGAAGCAGGAGGTGTGGAACTCCACGTCGCACATGTAGCGCAGCGAGCGCAGCGTCGGTGCGTCCAACGGCTGGGTCTCGAAGGCGTCGAAGTCGAGGTCCTCGTACTTCACAGGGACGGAGGACTCGGCGAACTGGTCGAGGTCGAAGGCCATATCACTCTCCGATCCGGGGCAGGGGGCCGAGGCGGGGGTCCGGAACATCGGGCCCGGGCAGCAGCCGCGTGATCTCGTACCGGGCACGGCGCAGCGCGGCGCGTTCCGCGGCGGTGCCGCCGAGGACGGTCAGCGCGGCGGGCAGGTCGGGATCGGGCAGGCCGCCGCCGTCGAGCGGGGAGCCCAGGGACAGCACCACCCGTGCGGTGAGCGCCTCGCGCCGCGACCGGGTGATCCGCGCGATCGCCTCCGCGGTGAAGAAGTCCACCGATGCCTGATGGCGGTCGACGACCAGCTCGGTGACCCGACGGGCCTCGCCGGACAGCCGGCCGGAGACCGCGCGCAGGCCCGCCTGCAGCGAGGCCTCCTGCACCGCCATCCGCGCCATGTGCCCGGCCGCGACGGACTCACCTGCCAGACCCGTCCACACCGGGCCCAGCAACGGCTGCACCCGGTCCAGGTACAGGAGGCGCAGCGCGCGCAGCGGGCCGGGCCGGCGCCGGTGCACGGGCCGCTCGCCCGGGCGGTCCCCGGTGAGCAGATCACGCAGGGCCCGGGACTGCCAGAAGCGATCCACCAGCCAGGTGGCGAGGAACGCGGTGATCCGGGCCTCGTTCCCGGTCGCGGTGGCGAGCATGGCCCGGGACTCCGCGAGCGCCGAGGCCTCGAGCCGCTGGAGCACCCCCAGGGCCAGGCGCAGGTCCTCGGGAAGCGGGCGCTCGGAGGCCAGCAGCGCGGTGTCGACCCCCAGGCGCGAGGTCCCGCGGCGGACGTACGCGTCGACATCGACGTCGGTGCGCAGCACCGGGGTGATGCTCGCATCGAAGTGGAGGTGGCCGGCGAACGGGCCCACCAGGGGGATCGTGGCGTGCGGATCCGGGGCGCCCGGGGCGGGCACGGCCGAAGACGCCTCTCCGACCACATCGACCGACAACAGCTGCCTCTTCTCCTGGGATGGGGCGGGACCGCGCATACGCCTCCCCGCTCATGAGCCGTGGACATTGTACGGAGCGGAGCTGGCTGTGGGCCGGGTGCAGGGGTGCTTGGTAGGTTTCGACTGTGATGACCTCCGGCGCCGCCTCCCTCCCGGCCCCGGTCGGCGAGCCGGGCGGGACGGGACTGCCGGACCTCGACAGGCTCCGGGCCGCGCTGCGGCCCGCGCAGCTTCCGCTGCCCACCCCGCGCGACACCCGCGAGGCCGCAGGGCGGGTCAACGACCTCCTCCACGCCGAGCGCCATCGCGAGGCCCGGGCCCTGGTCGAGCAGTTCCGCGACGCACCTGCCGAGCCCGAGGACCGGTTCGCGTTGCTGCGCGCCGCCCTGCACGGCGCGGCCCTCTCCGGCACGAGGCAGGGGGTCGCCGACGACGCGGCGGACCTGGTCACCCTGCTGCGCCGCAGCGGCGCCGCCGAGCACGCGGCCGCGGTGGTCGCACTCCTGCTCGAACGCGGACCGTTCGCCCAGGACGCCCCCGCCCGTGCCGTCGGGGAGGTGCCGATGCCGGCCGGTCGGGGGCGCCGTCGCGGCCAGATCCCGCAGGCCTCACCCGAACTGCTCGTGGTGGTGCGGGCCATGGAGCGCTCCGCCGTCACCGACCCCCGCGGCACCGCAGCGGATCCGCGCCGGGACGTGGCCCGGCTGCGGGCGGCGCTCACGGCGCTGCCGGCCGTGCGCGAGAAGCTGCTGACCGATCCGGAGCAGGAGCTGCGGCTGCGCCTCGCCCAGGCGCTCGAGGCAGCGGGCGACCCGGCCGCGGCGACCACCGCGGCGCTGGACGCACTCGAGCTGATGACCGATCGGGCCGTCGACCTCGCGGATCCGCGCACGGATCCGCAGCGGCTGGCGACCGCGGCGCATGCGGTGCTGGCCCGCACCCTCGGCATCGAGCGCCCCCTGCAGGCGGTGCACCACGCCCTGGAGGCCCTCGATGCGATGCCCGGGATCGAGGACCCGCCGCTGCGGATCGGACTGATCACCTCCCTGCTGCAGGCGCTGATGGCGGCCGGGGCCACCCGGGAGGCGAGCTTCACCGCCGGGCGGCTGGCCTCCCTCCAGCGCACCCTGGGCCGGGACGCGCTGCGCATCGCACCGCTGCTGGCCGTGACCGCGCAGCGGGTCCAGGCCGAGCGGTACGACGCCGCCCGGGTCCCCCTCGAGCAGGCCCGCGCCCTCGCGCGGCAGGGCCGCGATCGCCGCGCGCTGCTGGAGGCCGCCCGCCTCTCCGCGAGCATCCACGAGCGCACCGGCGAGCACGCCGCCTCGCTGCACGAGCTGCGGGGGATCGCGTATCAGGCCCGTTGGCTCGCCGATGACCTCGCGACCCCCGTCGCCGCCCAGGGAGAGCTGGTCCGCACCGAGCTGGAGGCGAACGCGCTGGCGATGCGGCGCGCGCTGGACCTCGGCCGCACCGCGGCGGTGGAGGAGTCGGCCGCGGCCACCGAGCGCCGCACCCGCCCCGGCGGAGGCCGCCCCGTGCTGCCGGCCGAGCTGCTGTGGGACCACCGGGTCGACGCGCGCATCGGCCGGTTCCTCGCCGTCGGCAGCGCGCTCGCCCGCAGGGAGGGATGGGCCGACGAGGAGACCTGCGAGCAGCGCCGCCTGGAGGCGCAGGCGGCCATCGACGCGCGGCCGACGGGGCACGACGCCCGCGCCCGCTACTGGACCGTGTACCTCGAGGACCGTCACGCCCACCTGCTGGCCGAGCGCGGGCGGGGCGAGAGCGCGCTCGAGGCCGCCCGGCGTGCCCGCGAGGGCTGGGCCGAGCTCGGCCGCGAGGAGGATCTCGCCCGGGTCGAGGCGCTGCTGCGCTGCCTGACCGCGGAGGCGGAGGGCTGACCGCGGAGGGGGAGGGCTGCGCGCTCCCGGGGCGCTGACAGGGTGCTCGACCCTGCCGTACCGTGGGGCCATCGGCCGGGAGGGAGCCCTGACGATGAGCCGCGACATCGAGGAGCACGCCCACGGCCCGGACGACGCGATCGCCGTGCGCGACAACGCGCGTGCCGAGCGCTACGAGGCGGTGCGCGACGGGGAGATCGTCGGCATCGTGATCTACACGCGCACCCGCCGGCGGATCGAGCTGATCCACACCGTCACCGATCCCGAGCACCGCGGCGAGGGTGTCGCCTCCGTACTCGTGCGCACCGTGCTCGCCGAGGCCCGGGCCGCGCGGCTGCCGGTGCTGGTGATCTGCCCCTTCGTCGAGAGCTGGCTCCAGCGGCACCCGGAGCAGGCCCGCGGCGTGAGCCTCGGCGACTGAACCGCGAGGACCGGTCCGCGTCCACGGAGCCGTCGTCGACGCGCGGGGCCCGGGGGAGTAGCGTCGGCCGCATGGACGCCCTCGACATCCTCCGTGACCTGACCTCCCGCCCCCGCACGGCCGCCGCCGCGCTCGCGGGGCAGCTGAACCCGGTCAGCCTCAACGCCCGGCCCGGCGGGCACGACAACTCCGTGGCGTGGCTGCTGTGGCACACCGGGCGCGAGATCGACGCGCAGCTGGCGGATCTCACCGGCGGCGAGCAGGTGTGGACGGCGCACGGCTTCGACGCCCGCTTCGCGCTCGGGGAGCTGGGCGACACCGTCGGCTACGGCCACACCCCGGCGGAGGCGCGCCGCATCGTGGTCGAGGACGGTCCGGGCCTGCTGGAGTACATCGACGCCGCGCTCGCCGCCCTCGAGGACCATCTCGGGACGCTCTCGCAGGAGGACCTCGCGGACGTGGTCGACGAGCAGTGGGATCCGCCGGTCACGCGCGGTGCCCGCCTGGTGAGCATCCTCGACGACGCCGCCCAGCACATCGCCCAGGCCGCCTACGTGCTGGGGATGCCGCTGCGGGGCTGAACGCGACCGGACGGCGACGGTTCCTCCCCATACGCCGCGAGATCCCGGGCATGGCCCACCGCACACCCGGGGAGGCGCGGCTCCTGTCGAGGGCTCCTACACTGGCCGGGTGACATCCACGGAAGCCTTCGAAGCCGGACCCGACCGCGGCCTGGAGCGCACCCCGCCGCAGGACCTCGCCGCCGAGCGCGGCGTGCTCGGCGGCATGATGCTGTCCAAGGACGCGATCGCCGACGTCGTCGAGACCGTCCGCGGCAACGACTTCTACCGCCCCGCGCACGAGATGGTCTTCGAGGCGATCATCGACCTGTACGGCCGGGGCGAGCCGGCGGACCTCGTCACCGTCTCCGACGAGCTCTCCAAGCGCGGCGAGCTGGCCCGGGTGGGCGGTGGCGCCTACCTCGCCGACCTCATCGACATGGTCCCCACGGCGGCGAACGCCGGCTACTACGCCGAGATCGTCGTCGAGCGGGCCACCCTGCGCCGCCTGGTCGAGGCCGGCACCCGCATCGTCCAGCTGGGGTACGCCTCCGACGGCGGCGAGGTCGAGGAGGCGATCAACGAGGCCCAGGCCCAGGTGTACGCGGTCACCGAGCGCGGTCAGAGCGAGGACTTCCTGCCGCTGGGCGAGGTGATCGACGAGACCCTCAACACGATCGAGGCCACCCAGAACCGGGGCGGGCAGGTCACCGGCGTGCCCACCGGCTTCGCCGAGCTGGACGACCTCACGCAGGGCCTGCACGGCGGGCAGATGATCATCTTCGCGGGCCGGCCCGCGATGGGCAAGACCACCCTCGGCATGGACGTGCTGCGCTCCGCCTCGATCCACAACGGCCAGACCTCGGTGATCTTCTCGCTGGAGATGGACAAGACCGAGATCACGATGCGTCTGCTCTCCGCCGAGGCGCAGGTGCCGATGAACCGCATGCGCGACGGCTCCATGGACGATCGCGACTGGCAGGCGATGGCCCGCGCGATGAGCCGCATCGCCGACGCGCCGCTGTTCATGGACGACAGCGCGAACATGTCCCTGATGGAGATCCGCGCCAAGTGCCGCCGGCTCAAGCAGAAGCACGACCTCAAGCTCGTGGTGATCGACTACCTGCAGCTGATGAGCTCGGGCAAGAAGGTCGAGTCCCGTCAGCAGGAGGTCTCGGAGTTCTCCCGTGCCCTGAAGCTGCTGGCCAAGGAGATCGACTGCCCCGTCATCGCGATCTCGCAGCTGAATCGAGGCAGCGAGCAGCGCACCGACAAGACCCCGATGATGAGCGACCTGCGCGAGTCCGGCTCGATCGAGCAGGACGCCGACGTCATCCTCCTGATCCACCGCGAGGACTACTACGAGAAGGAGTCCGCCCGCGCCGGCGAGGCGGACCTCATCGTCGCCAAGCACCGCAA
>DATGUQ010000223.1:0-3402 GCA_035301145.1 Brachybacterium sp.
CCCGGCGCGGATTTGCCCCCAGGACCCCCGGTCGGATCTTCCGACGACTACCAGGAACGGACCGTTGATGGCCACAGATTACGACGCCCCGCGCAAGAACGACGACGAGTCGAACGACGACTCCATCGAGGAGCTGAAGGGTCGGCGGAACGAGGCCGCGACCCCGACCGTCGACGAGGACGAGGCCGAGGCCGCGGACTCGTACGAGCTCCCGGGCGCCGACCTCTCCGGCGAGGAGCTGTCGGTGCGGGTGCTGCCCCGACAGGCGGACGAGTTCACCTGCGCCAGCTGCTTCCTCGTCAAGCACCGCAGCCAGATCGACCACGTCGAGGGCACGCTCATCATCTGCAAGGAGTGCGCGGCGGCCTGACCTCGCACGCCTGCGCACGACGGCGCCGCACCCGATCGGGTGCGGCGCCGTCCTGCTGTGCGAGCGGGCCGATGCGCGGTCAGCCGCCCGCCGTCCCCCGCATCGTCTGCGCCGTGCGCAGGGCCAGGGCCAGATCGTCCGGGCGCCGGGTCGAGGCGACCCAGGCGGTGGTCGGGTCCTCCGGATCGATCACCTCGACACGCAGTCCGCTGCGCGTCCAGCCGCGCACGCAGTGGTGCGCGAGCGGCTCGAAGTCCTGCCCGATGGTGCGCGCCCACTCCTCGCCGCGCAGCACGGTCGGGGTGCCGAGCATCTCGACCTCGATCCGGGCGCGTCCCAGGCGGAAGAGCCCGTCCGCCACCTCGAGCACGGGAGAGTACAGCACGACCAGGACGAGCAGCGCGATGATCGCCACCACCCCGACGACGATCGCGACGGTGACCTGCAGCGGCACCAGGATCAGGCCCAGGGCCGCACCCACCGCCACGGCGGCGATCCACAGCCCGGGACCGGGCAGGAGGCGCTCGTGGAACAGAGCGGAGTCCGACGCTGCGGTGTCCGACGGGGTGGGGGACGCGGGCTCGGCGGGGTGATCGGCTGCTGCGGGCATGACCTCATGGTCTCACGCGGCGTCTGGACGCCCGCTCCGGCGCCCCGTCCCCCCCAGATGCTCCGAGGCGGCTGGATGCGCACCCCTGCGGACGACATACCCTGGGTCCATGTCAGTCGACCAGACCGTTCCCGGGAGTGCGCGCCCTGCGCCCGCGCCCGACGCCCCCGCCCTGCGCATCCGCCGCAGCCCGGCGGTGCCCATGCCCCGCCGCGCGCATCCCGACGACGCCGGGCTGGACCTCGCCAGCGCGGAGGAGGTCGAGATCCCCGCCGGCGGGCGGGCGCTCGTGGACACGGGCCTCGCCGTCGCGCTGCCGGAGGGGACCGTGGGCATGGTGTGCCCCCGATCGGGGCTCGCCGCCCGCCACGGGATCACCGTGCTCAACGGCCCCGGTGTCGTCGACGCCGGCTACCGGGGCCCGCTCAAGGTCGCACTGCACAACACCGATCCGACCGAGCCCTTCGCGCTGCACGTCGGGGACCGCATCGCCCAGCTCGTGGTCGTGCCGTTCCTGGCCCCGCGACTGGAGGAGGTCGAGGACCTGGATGCGACCGCCCGGGCCGAGGCCGGGTTCGGCTCCAGCGGCGGGTTCGGCGGGGGCACCGCCCCGACCGGAGCCGATGAGAGGACGGAGGGCTGACCATGGGACTCTTCTCCCGCAGGAAGCGCAGAACGGCAGAGCAGGCCGAGGAGCTCGACCCCCGCGACGAGCTCGACCCCACCGATCGCACCGCGGCCGACATCGAGGCCGACGCCGAGGGGGCGGCGCCGCACGACGACGCGCCCGAGGAGACCGTCCAGGGGGACGCCGAGGAGGCGCCCCGCGGCGAACACCTCGAGGACGGGCCCTACGACGAGGCCGACGCCCCCGACGAGGACCGCATCGACCTGGGCGGGCTGCAGGTGCCCACCGTCGACGGCATGGAGCTGCGGATGGAGGTCGATCAGCGCAGCGGTGCGGTCACCGGCGCGAACCTCGTCCTCGGCGGCTCCTCGCTGCAGGTCCAGGCGTTCGCGGCCCCGAAGTCCCGCGGGCTGTGGGAGGACGTGCGCCGCTCGCTGCGCGACTCCGTCGTCTCCCAGGGCGGCACCGCGGAGACCCGCCCCGGTGCCTTCGGCACCGAGCTGATCACCCGCCTGCCCGTCAAGCGGGCCGACGGCCGCACCGGCTACCGCCCGGCACGGTTCATCGGCATCGACGGACGGCGCTGGTTCCTCCGCGCGATCCTCACCGGTAAGGCGCTCGGCGATGCCGAGGCCTCGCGCCGCTTCGAGACCCTGGTCTCGCGGCTGGTCGTGGTGCGCGGCACCGGCGCGATGGCGCCCCAGGAGCTGATCCCGCTGCACCTTCCCGGTGAACGCCCCGGCCTGGACCAGATCCGGTCCGGACCGCTGGACCCGCTGGCGCGCGGTCCCGAGATCACCGAGATCGGATGAGCATGCCTCCGCAGGAGCCGGCCCCGTCCTCACAGGTGCCGTCGGACCAGGACCCGCCCGGGACGGCCGCGCCGCCCTCGAGCGGTCAGGAGCAGCGGCGCAGCGGTCTGGGCGCCGTCCTCCAGGAGGAGGAGTTCTCGGTCGCGGACGCCATCGGCGGACCGCGCGGCATCATCGAATCGGTGCTGCCGACGCTGCTGTTCGTCGTGCTGTTCGTCTCGACCCGGTCGGTGATGATCGCCGCCGTGACCGCGACGGCGGTGGTCGCCGTGCTGCTGATCGCCCGCCTCGTGCAGCGCCAGAGCATCGGCACCGTCCTCGGCGGGCTGCTGGGCGCCGCGCTCGGCGCGGTGCTCGCGATCCGCTCCGGCGAGGGCTCGGACTTCTACTGGCCCGGCATCGTCACCAACGCGGTGGCGCTGCTCGTGCTCGTGGCCTCGATCGCGCTGCGCCGCCCCCTGGTGGGCCTGATGGTGGCGCTGCTGGACCCACGGGTGAAGGACTGGGCCCAGGATCCGCAGGCCCGCCGCGTCTACACCCGCGCGACGCTGCTGTTCGTGCTGCTGTACGCCGCGAAGCTCGCCGTCCAGGTGCCGCTGCTGCTGACCGGGCAGGTCGCCGCCCTCGGTGCCGCGAAGATCGCCATGGGCCTGCCGGCCTTCGCCGTGATCGTCTACCTCGTCTGGCTGATGCACCGCGGGCTGCTGGCGCGCCGGGAGCGCGGCTGAGACCGAGCGCGGGACGTCGCAGCGCATGGCATGCCGTGTGCGCGAGGACGGTCCACGGAATGAGACAATGAGCCGGACGGTCCCGGAGCGCAGCCGCGCACTGCCCGGTCCCGCCCCTGTACGAGCCGCCACGGTCCGCGTCGCCCCGACCCGGACGGGAAGTGAGTGTCCGATGAGCCCGGATGCCGATCGCATGCCGAGCGACGCCGCCCTCGGTGATCGCCTCCTCACCCTCACCGTCGGCCCGCCCGCCG
>DATGUQ010000224.1:0-10286 GCA_035301145.1 Brachybacterium sp.
CTGGGTCGACTGGTACAACAACCGGCGTCTCCACGGCTCTCTCGGGATGCTCACCCCGGTAGAGTTCGAGACGCTCCACTACGAGGCCCTCACCCAAGAGCCGCACCCACAAAGTAGCGGCAGAGAACCTGGGCCGATTCACCACTGACATTGATGCCCAGTTAGAGAACCCCGTGCTCGGGGCACAGCCCGAGCTGTAGGCCTGCCGCGTCGTCAAGACGCGCCTCGCAGCGGACGCATGCCACTCCCCGGAAGATCGTGCTCGGCTGGTCTGGATCGGGAGGGACCGGTGTCGTGTCGTAGGCGCTGGCGAACTGTGTGACCAGGTGGGGATGCCTGCGGCCGAGCATCCGGTGAATCTCGGCCGCGGTGCGCGCCGGGTTCTTCTGCACGGATGCGAGTAGATCGACGCCCTCCATGTAAGCCCGCTCAGTGAACCGCGACGCCATGAAGGAGTCGGGGTTCACCGCGCTCATCCCGTGTGCGGCGAGATCATCGAACGCGAAGTCATCCACGTCGGTCGTGATCAGGTATCGGGCACCCACGTGGATCGCGTCAGCCATCACCTGCCGATCTTCAAGGGCGCCGGTCACCAGACCTTGCGTGCCCTGCGCGGTCGGCGACAGCTCTGTGCCGAGAATCTCCGTACGCACCACCGAGGTCCGCGACGCCTGCCCGCGAGCGTGCCGATCGGCTTCGACCTCGACATGCCTCGACCACGTCCACTGCAGGCCATCCGAACGCGCCCCGGCGATCAGCAGCGTTCGGGTGACCGGCGAGGCGAGCGCATTGGCGTCGAGAAAGAGCAGCGGTGCTTCACTCACCGAACAACTCGGCCTCGATGTCGGCAGCGGACACTTCCGCCATACGGCGCATCAGCTCGCGACTGTATCGCTCGTACTCGTTAAGCGGAATGCGGTGGTGAGTGCCGACCTTGGTGGCCTGGATTTCACCGTCGGCGATCCGGCGCAGCACCGTGGACCGCGACATCCCGAGCCGCCGGGCGACCTCCGCCGGAGTCAGCAACTCCACCCGGCTGGAGAAGTCGACGACCTCACCGCGCTTCTTCGCCGAGTCCAGGAACGCACGCACGCGCGCCCAGTCCTCGCTCGACAGGTGTGCCGGATTCACGGTCATGCTCTCCATGCCACCAGCATACTCGACCGTGACCACTTACGCACGACCAAGTGTCCACAGCGATCGCTCAGGGCCCCTCGCAGTAGCGGCTCGTTCGGACTCCCTGATAGCGCCAGCTTCGACCAGAACCCTCCGCACGGCGTTGCGCCCGGCTCCGAGGCGTCGTGCGATCGCACGCATCGAGACCCCGCCCCGGAAAAAGCGAACCACCTCTGCTCGCTCGTCCACGTCCAGCCCCGGCACACGGCGCGGTGTGTTCCGACGGCGCAGATGAGCGAACACCGTCGCCCGGTGGATGCCGTACTTCTCCGCGAGCTCCTGAACGGTCGCGCCAGCGAGATAGTCCCCGACAAGCCGGTCGATCTCGGACGCCGTCAGAAATGTTTGAGCCGTCTCGATTCTCCGGACTAACGGGCCGCGGGCGTCAGAAATCCGGGGCTCTGCCTCGCGTCGCTGATCCCGGTAGACCCCACGCTTCCAGCGGGTGACAAGGGTCTGAGCCCTCTGGGGAATGTTGCTGAACGTGTCACGGAGGGACCCCAAGAAACGCCCTGGTGACAGGGCGTTTTCTCATGCCCGCCCGGCCGCGCGAGGGCAGTCCCGACGCCGCCGTGCCGTGCCGATTCCCCACCCGAGGCCTCTGTGGGGCGCATCGCTGCTGCGGCGACCCTGGTCAAACCCCGTGCGGAGGTCTACCGTGAGCGGCCCACGGTGAAGCGGGAGGACGCCATGGCAGAGCTGCCTGATCGTGCACACATCGTCGTCATCGGAGCCGGGGTGGTCGGCAGCGCCGCCGTCCATCACCTGGCCGAGCTGGGTTGGCGGGACATCGTCCTGCTCGAGAAGGGACCGCTGCCGGATCCCGGAGGATCCACCGGCCACGCCTCGAACTTCGTCTTCCCCGTCGACCACTCGAAGGAGATCACCGATCTCACGGTGGACTCGCTGCGGCAGTACGAGGACCTCGGTGTGCTGTCCCCCTGCGGCGGCATCGAGGTGGCGCGCAGCGCGGAGCGGATGCAGGAGCTGACGCGACGGATGAGCTCCGCGCAGGCGTGGGGCGTGGAGGCGCACCTGATCTCCTCCGCCGAGGTCCAGCAGCTGGTCCCCCACTGCGACGCGAGCCTGCTGCGCGGCGGGTTCCACACCCCCACCGGGGCGATCGTGGACGCGCTGCACGCCGGGGAGCTGATGCGCGGGCGCGCCGAGCAGCGCGGCGCGCTGAGCACGTTCGCCGAGACCGAGGTGCTCGACCTGCGCGTCGAGGCCGGGCGGATCCGCACCGTGGTCACCGACCGCGGCGAGATCGACGCCGAGCACGTGGTCATCGCCTGCGGCGTGTGGAGCCCCCGCGTGGCCGCCCTGGCCGGAGCCCGGATCCCGCTCGCCGCGGCGGTGCACCAGATGGTCGACGTCGGCCCCATCCCCGAGCTCGAGCGCACCGAGGAGTGGATCAGCTTCCCGCTGCTGCGCGACATGGACTGCCTGATGTACGAGCGCCAGCGCGGCCCCGACCTGGAGATCGGCTCCTACGCCCACCGCCCGCTCCTCCACCTGCCCGAGGAGATCCCGCCCGTCGGCGACCATCCCGGCCAGGCCACCCCCACCAGCTTCCCCTTCACCGAGGAGGACTTCACCGAGCAGTGGGAGCACGCCAAGGAGATGTTCCCCGCATTGCTGACCGACCCGGAGCCTCCGCGTCGCGCGGCGATCAACGGACTGCTCGCCCTCACCCCCGACGGCGGCGCGCTGGTGGGCGAGACGCCCGAGGTGCGCGGGCTGTGGTCGGCGGCGGCCGTGTGGATCAAGGAGGCCCCAGGGGTGGGCCGCATGCTCGCCGAGCTGCTCACCGACGGAGCCAGCGAGATCGACCACCACGGCGCGGACATCGCCCGCTTCACCCCGGCGCAGCGCAGCGCCGAGCACGTGCGGGCCCGTGCCGCCGAGGGCTTCCCGAAGACCTACGGGATCACGCATCCGCGGGAGCAGTGGCTCTCCGACCGGCCGCTGCGCACCAGCCCCTTCCATGCCCGCACCGAGGCCCTCGGCGCGGAGTTCTTCGAGGCGACCGGATGGGAGCGCCCCCAGTGGTACGAGTCCAATGCGCATCTGCTGGAGCAGTTCCGCGACCTGATCCCCGAGCGCGGGGCCGAATGGGACCGCCGCTGGTGGTCGCCGCTGATCGAGGCCGAGCACCTGGCCATGCGGGAGCGGGTGGCGCTGATCGACCTGGGCGCCTTCGCGATCTTCGACGTGCGCGGTCCGGGAGCTCTGGAGCTGCTCGAGCACCTGGCGATGGCACGGGTCGACGTGTCCGTCGGCCGGGTGGTCTACACCCCCCTGCTCACCCCGCGGGGCACCTTCCGCTCGGACCTGACGATAGTGCGCCGCGGCGCGGAGGACTTCCGGGTGATCACCGGCGGCGCGGAGGGCGCACGTGACCTGTTCTGGCTGCGCTCCCACCTGCCCGCCGACGGCTCGGTCCAGCTCACGGACGTCTCCTCCGCCGTCTCCACGCTCGGACTGTGGGGCCCGCGGGCCCGGGACCTGCTCGAGCGGGTGAGCGACCACGACCTCTCGGACGCCGCGTTCGGCTTCGGCACCGCGCAGGACGTGCAGATCGGTCCGATCCCCGCCTCCCTGCTGCGGATCTCCTACGTGGGTGAGCTCGGCTGGGAGATCCACGTGCCCGTCGAGCACGGCCTGCGGCTGTGGGACGAGCTCTGGGCCGCGGGCGAGGATCTCGGCCTGCTCGCCGCCGGCATCGGCGTGTACGGCACCACCGGCCGGCTCGAGAAGGGCTACCGGCTGATGGGGGCCGAGCTCACCGGGGAGTACGACCCCGTCGAGGCGGACCTCGCCCTGCCGAAGGTCAAGACCCACGACTTCGTGGGCAAGGACGCCTACCTCGCCGCCCGGCGCGGCGGACCGGCGGCGCTGCTGTGCACGCTCGCGGTCGAGACGGCCACCGGCGACGCGGCGACCGCCGGCGACGGCGCGGCCCGCTGCATGACGGGCGGCGAGCCGGTCCTCGCGCTCGACGGATCACCGCTCGTGGACGCGAAGGGGCGACGCTCCGCCGTCACCTCGGCCGGTCCCGGTCCGTCGCTGGGCCGCTACCTGCTGATGGCGTACCTGCCGCCGCAGCAGGCCGTCCCGGGCACGGCGCTGCAGGTCGAGTACCTGGGCAGGCGATACCCGGTCACCGTGCTCACGGCGGGCCGCACGCCCGCCTTCGATCCCGAGGACCGGCGGATGAAGGGCTGAGAGCGGCGGACGTCCCGCACCACCCGGCCGCGGGAGAGGTCAGCCCGTGACCTCCGCGCGGTGACCGAGGCGGCGCGAGATCTCCTGGGCGGCGCGGACGAGCGCCCCGGCCGCCCGGGGCAGCTCCTCGGGCGGGAGCCGATAGGCGGGCCCGGCGACGGAGATCGCGGCGGCGACCTCCCCCTCGGGGCCGCGGATCGGCGCCGCCGCGGCGTTCAGCCCCTCCTCGAACTCCTCGACCGCGACGGCCCACCCCCGCTCCCGCGCCTCGGCGAACTCCTGCCGCAGCTGTTCGACCGAGGTCACGGTCGCTGCGGTGAAGCGCTCGCGGGGCTCCTCGAGCAGGGCCTCGAGCGTCGCCTCCGGCAGATGCGCCATCAGCATCTTGCCGCTCGAGGTGGCGTGCAGGACTGTCCGGTCCCCCACCCAGTTGTGCAGCGCGACGGTGCGGTGGCCCTGCGACTGGTGGACGTTGACGGCGGCGCCGCCGCGCAGCACCGCGACGTTCACCGTCTCCCCCAGCTCCTCGGCGAGCGCGTCGCAGACCGGCCCCGCCACGGCGGTCAGGTCCATGCCGGATCGCGTGGCCGCGGCGAGCCTGAGCACCCCGATGCCGAGCCGCGACCTGCCCGTGTCACCGTCCCGCTCCACCAGGTCGTGAGCCGCCAGGGACGTGAGCAGACGCGACGCCGTGGATGCGTGGACCCCGAGTTCCCGAGCGATCTCGCCGACCCCGGCGGACCCCTCGCGCGCGAGGATCTCCATCACCTGCGCGGCCCGTTCGACCGACTGCACCGTCCCGTTCTCGACCATGCCCCATGATAGGCATACGACCAGTGCTTTTGCGCTATACGCAGACCATTGCGCATTGTGCGGGCGGATGCGAGAGTGGGGTACGGACACCCCCATGGAGGCCACGATGACCGTGCACCGGGAACCCCACGTTCTCCTCTACCCCCGCATCCGCAAGTCGCCATTCTTCTACGCCTCACGGCGCCACGGCGTGCAGATGTACAGCGTCTACAACCACACGTACCACCCCCGGCACTACGGCGACCCGGTCGCCGAGTACTGGGCGCTGCTGGAGGGCGTGACCCTCTGGGACGTCGGCGTGGAGCGGCAGATCGAGATCTCCGGCCCCGACGCCTTCGACTTCACGAACCTGCTGGTCACCCGCGACCTCTCGAAGTGCGCGGTCGGGCAGTGCAAGTACGTCTTCCTCACCGATCAGCACGGCGGGATCATCAACGACCCGGTGCTGCTGCGGCTCGAGGAGAACCGCTTCTGGCTCTCGCTCGCGGACAGCGACGTGCTGCTGTGGGCCCGCGGCGTCGCCAGCCACGCCGGGATGGACGTACGCATCGAGGAGGTCGACGTCGGCCCGGTGCAGGTGCAGGGGCCGAAGTCCTTCGCCGTGATGCGGGACCTGCTGGGCGACGAGGTCGCAGACCTGCGCTACTACTACCTGCACGACTTCACGATCGACGGGATCGACGTGACCGTCTCGCGCACCGGCTACACCGGCGAGATCGGCTACGAGATCTACGTGCACCGCGCCTCCCACGACGCCGAACGGCTGTGGGACCTGGTACTCGAGGCCGGGGAACCCTACGGCCTGCGGGTCATCGGGCCGTGCCACATCCGCCGCATCGAGGGAGGCATGCTGGCCCACGGCGCCGACATCACGGTGGACACCAACCCCTTCGAGGTGGGCATGGGCTACGACTGGATGGTCGACCTCGAGCAGGAGGCGGACTTCCTCGGCAAGGAGGCGCTGCGCCGCATCAAGGCCGAGGGACCGGCGCGCCGGCTGGTGGGCCTCGAGCTCGGCGGGGACCCCCTGGGCACCTACAACGACGGGTCGATGATCGACGCCTTCCCCGTCCTCCACGACGGCGAGACGGTCGGCGAGGTCACCTCGGCCTGCTACTCCCCCCGTCTGGAGAAGAACATCGGCCTCGCGCTGGTGCCGTCCGCCCTCGCGGAGATCGGCACCCGCTTCACGGTCGACGTCGGCGAGCGCCCCGGCGCCCACCTGCCCTCGGACCTCGAGCCGGTCGACGCGGTAGTGGTGCCGAAGCCGTTCATCGACCCGACGAAGGAGCAGCCCAAGGGCGACGTCTCCGCACTCGGCGCAGGAGCCGCGAGCGGCACCGGGGCCTGAGATGGCGCAGTCCCCCGCTCCCGGTCCCGGGCCGCGTCCCGCGGCGCAGGACCGGGCGGTGCAGTTCGAGGTCATCCCCCTGCGCGGCATCGCCGACCAGGTCGTCGCGGAGCTGCCCCCGGGCGCTCGGGTGACCGTCACCGCCTCCCCCACCCAGGGGCTCGAGGCGACGCTGACCGTGGCCGGAGAGCTGGCACGGCAGGGATACCGCGCGATCCCCCACCTGGCCGCCCGCATGCTCCGCGACGCGGCCGAGGTCCGGGAGGTCCTGGCCCGGCTCACCGAGGCAGGGGTGGGCGAGGTGTTCGTGATCGCGGGTGACGCCGCGCAGCCGGCCGGTGACCTGCCGGGGGCTCTCGAGCTGCTCGAGGCGCTCGCCGCGGCGGGCTGCGGCATGGCGGTCGGGATCGGCGCGCATCCCGAGGGCCACCCCCACCTCCCGGAGGCGGAGGCGACGCGGCTGCTGCGGGCCAAGGCGGAGCACGCCTCCTACGCGGTCACCCAGATGTGCTTCGGGGCCGAGCCGCTGCTGGAGTGGGTCCGCGGGCTGCGGGAGGAGGGCCTCGCCCTGCCGGTGCGCCCAGGGATCGCCGTGCCCGCCGGCACCGCCCGCCTGCTGCGGATCGGCACCCGGATCGGGGTGGGCCGCTCGCTGCGGATGCTCGGCGGGGAGGACTCCGGCATGCGCCGTCTGCTCTCACCCGGGCGCTGGGATCCCGGCCCCCTGCTCGAGGAGCTGCACGAGGCGGGCGCCGCGCACCCCGAGCTGTCGCTGCGGGGCGCGCACCTGTACACCTTCAACGCGCTGGACGTCGCCCGGGAGACCGCCCGCACGCGATGACGCGCATCTCCGCGATCCCTGCACCTCTCGTCCACTGCGGTCGCACCGCACCTCCAGGCAGGTCTGGCATCGTGTGATGACCGACCCTCCCGGAAGGACACACCGCGACATGGACGAGACGGCATCGGGTGACACGGCAGCTGCCGAGAACGACACCGCCGGCGTGGTCGACGCCCTCGTGACGGCCCAGCAGGAGAAGCTCATCCGCCCAGGGGCTGATCCCGAGGAGCTGACCGCACGGATGCGCCAGGTGCACCAGGAGCTCACCACCTTGCGCATGCACTACCAGTTCGGGATCGACGAGGTGCGCACCAAGGTGGACATCCTGCGCCGCGAGTTCGAGCTGATCCACGACTACAGCCCGATCGAGCACGTCAGGGCGCGGCTGAAGTCCACCGAGAGCCTGATCGAGAAGGCCGTGCGCACCGGCGGCGACATGACGGTCCCCGCCATCCGCGAGCGCGTCAAGGACATCGCCGGCATCCGGATCACCTGCAGCTTCGTCTCCGACGTGTACTGGATCGCCGACATGCTCAGCCGCCAGCGCGACCTCGAGGTGCTCACGGTCAAGGACTACATCGCCGCCCCGAAGCCCAACGGCTACCGCTCGCTGCACCTCATCGTGCAGGTGCCGGTGTACCTCTCCACCCATACCGAACTGGTCCCGGTGGAGCTGCAGCTGCGCACGATCGCGATGGACTTCTGGGCCAGCACCGAGCACAAGCTGTCCTACAAGTACCGCAGGAACCTGCCCGCTCCGCTGCGCGGCGAGCTGGACGACGCCGCCCGTGTGGCTGCCGAGCTCGACGCGCGCATGGAGCGGCTGCGGGACGAGATCCGCCCGCTCCCCCCGAACTCGCCGACCTCCCCGGGCCCCGCCTCCTGACCGCTCGTCCCGTCGCTTGCAGTGACCGCGGCCACAGCACGGCCCATAATGGGGACATGGCGCATTCGACGAGAAGCAGACGTGTACTGATCACGGGGGCGACCGGCGGGGTCGGCTCCCATCTGGCCTCCACACTGGCCGAGGAGTACGAGCTCGTGCTCCACGGCCGCAGCCCGGAGAAGGCGCCCGAGGGCGTGGAGCTGGAGATCGCCGAGCTCGGCGACTACCAGCAGGTCCTCGCTCTGATGGACGGCATCGACACGGTCGTCCACATGGCGGGAGCGGCCTCGCCGGAGTCGAGCTGGGACCTCGTCCTCGAGGCGAACCTCATCGGCGTGCGCAATGTGCTGGAGGCCGCCCGGGAGGCCGGGGTGCGCCGTGTGGTGCTCGCCTCCTCCAACCATGCGATGGGGATGTACGACCGCTACGAGGAGTGGCCGGTGTACCCGGACCAGCTGCCGCGGGCGGACTCCCTGTACGGGGTCTCGAAGATCTTCGGGGAGGCGATCGGGCGGTTCTACCACGACGAGCACGGCCTGGACGTGATCAACCTGCGCATCGGCTGGTTCACCGAGGACCCGCTCGCGGCCGAGGAGGACATCCTGCGCGCCATGTGGCTCAGCCCCCGCGACTGCACCGAGGTGGTCCGCTGCGCGATCGAGGCCGAGGTGGCCTTCGGTCGTTTCTACGCGATCTCCGACAACCCCAACCGCCGCTGGTCCATGACGAACACCCAGCTGGAGCTGGGGTACCGGCCGCAGGACTCCTGGACCCGCCTGCCCGGAGCCCGCGAGCACGTCGTCGAGGGCGGCGCCGAGGTGCGGGACGACTGGCCGCGCGGGTCATGACCCGCGCCGCGGCGTCGGCACGGGCGGCCCTGGCTCTGCTGATCCTCGCCGCCCTGCTCAGCACTGCGGTGGGCGCCGCGCGGGACGGGCTGCTCGCGCAGCACCTGTCCTACTTCACCAATCAGTCGAACTTCCTCTTCGTGGTGCTGGCGGTCGCCTCCCTCGCGCCGGCCGCCCGCCGGATCCCGTGGTGGGACGACGCCCGCGGGGCGGTCGCGTTCTACCTCGCGATGACCGGGATCGTCTACGCCCTGCTGGTGGCGCCGCTGGACGAGCTGCTGCGCTGGGACCTCGGCTGGACGGGGATCGTGCTGCACCGCCTGGCACCGCTCGCGGCGCTGGTCGACTGGGTGCTCACGCCGCGCAGGCGCACGCCCTCGGCCGGGCGGATCCTGTGGTGGCAGCTGTATCCGGTGGTGTTCCTGGTGCTCACCTGGGGGCGCGGCGGGTTCACCGCCTGGTACCCCTACGAGTTCCTCGACCCCACCGCCTCCTCCTGGGGGCAGGTGCTGCTCACCACGGCCGTGGTGCTGATCGCCTTCGTGACGGTCGCTGCGGCCGTGCACCTGCTCGAGGGACGGGCCCGCCCGCACGAGGTCCCGGCCGCAGGAGGTCCCGGCCCGGCGGGCGCATCCCGTCCTACCGTGAGGGCATGAGCACCGCGACCTTCGACCCCACCGGCCTCGAGCCCCTCTCCGCCACCGACGAGCAGCGCGCGATGGGCCCGCTTGCCCGCACGCCGCAGGGGACCTGGGTGGTGCTCGGCCACGAGGAGGCGATGGCGGTGGCCACCGACCACGAGACGTTCTCCTCCGCCGTCTCGCGGTTCCTGCAGGTCCCCAACGGCCTGGACGGCACGGAGCACGCGGCGTTCCGAGCGGTGACCGACCCGTTCTTCGATCGGGCGCGGATGCGGGCTCTCGAGCCGACGGTGCGGAGGATCGCCACGGAGCTGCTCGAGGAGCTGCTCGCCGACGTCGGCCCGGTCGGCACCGAGATCGACGCGGTGGCGGCGCTCGGCGCGGTGTTCGCGGTCCGTGCGCAGACCGCCTGGCTCGGTTGGCCCTCGCGGCTCGAGCCGGAGCTGCTGCAGTGGATGGTCGACAACCACGAGGCGTCCCGCTCGGGCGAGCTCGCCCGCAC
>DATGUQ010000225.1:0-2709 GCA_035301145.1 Brachybacterium sp.
GCCCTGTCCCTGCGCGGGATGCGCAAGTCCTTCGACAGGAACGAGGTGGTCCGCGGGATCTCCCTGGACGTCCCGCGCGGATCCTTCTACGGGATCGTCGGCCCCAACGGCGCCGGCAAGACCACAACCCTCTCGATGGCGACCGGTCTGCTGCGGCCCGACGGCGGCACCGCCCACGTGCTCGGGTACGACATGTGGGCCCGGCCCCACGAGGCCAAGGCGCGCCTCGGCGTCCTCGCCGACGGGCTGCGCACCTTCGACCGGCTCACCGGGCGCGAGCTGCTCACCTACATCGGCCTGGTGCGCGGGATGGAGCCGGCCGTGGTCGAGGAGCGGACGGAGTCGCTACTGTCGGCCCTGGACCTCGCGGGCGAGGACGGCAAGCTGGTGGTCGACTACTCCGCCGGCATGACCAAGAAGATCCTCCTCGCCGGGGCCCTGCTGCACGCTCCCCGACTGCTGGTGCTGGACGAGCCGCTGGAGGCGGTGGACCCGGTCTCCGCGCAGGTGATCCGGAAGATCCTCACCGCCTACGTGGACGGCGGCGGCACCGTGGTGCTCTCCAGCCACGTGATGGAGCTGGTCGAGGGGCTGTGCAGCCACGTCGCGATCATCGCCGACGGCGAGCTGCTGGCCGACGGCACGCTCGACGAGGTGCGCCGAGGAGGCAGCCTCGTGCAGACCTTCATCGACCTCGTCGGCGGGGGCGATCTCGCAGAGGGGAGCCTGTCGTGGTTGGAGTCCTGAGCAGCGAGCACACGGCGACCGCGGCGGCGCAGGGCGTCTCCCACGGCGCGATCTCGCAGAAGTCCCTCATCCGCCTGCAGCTGACCCTCAAGTGGCGGCTGTGGAAGCGGTCCTACCGCAAGAACATCGGCAAGCTCATCGGCACGATCATCGGCGTGCTGTACGCCCTCGGCGGCCTGGTGGGCCTGGTCTTCCTGTTCCTGGGCACCACGCTGTGGGCCGGGGAGGGCGAGACGTTCCCGCTGATCGTGCGCGGCCTGGGTGCCCTGACCGTGCTGCTGTGGTTCCTCGTCCCGGTGGTCGCCTTCGGCCTGGACGACACCCTGGACCCGCGCGCCTTCGCCCTCTTCCCGCGCAGCGCCGGGGAGCTGCAGCCTGGGATGTTCGCCGCGTCGGCGCTGAGCCTGCCGAGCCTGCTCACGCTGGCCGCCGTCGCCATCGCCACCGGGTTCGAGCTGATGTGGCTGATCCTGTTCGGCCAGGGCGCGCTGTGGATCGTGCTGGCCGGCCTGGCGCTGATCCCGGCGAACCTGGCCGCGTTCGCCCTGTGCCTGCTGCTGCCGCGCGCCTGGTTCGCGCACTCCGCGAGCCGCGCCTCCTCCCGCAGCGGCCGGGAGGTCGGCGGGATCCTCGGCTTCCTGCTCATGTTCGCGGCGATCTACGCCTTCTCCCTCGGGGCGCAGCGCATCGAGGACGTGGACTTCGCGATGCTCGCGAGGTGGATGCCGCCGATCGTCGAGGGCGTGGCCTGGACCCCCGTCGGCGCGCTGTTCGCGGTGCCGATGGATCTGGCCGAGGGCCGCGTGCTGACGGCCCTGGCGCGAGTCGCGATCGGCGCGGCGACGATCGTGCTGGTGTGGCTGTGGTGGCGGCGCTCGATCGACGTCTCGCTCACCTCCGCGCTGACCGGGGACGCCTCCTCGGGCGGTGCGAAGGTCTCGCCGCTGGTGCCGCGCTTGGTGCGGCCCGGGCCGTTCGGTGCGGTGATGGGGAAGGCGCTGCGCTACTGGCGGCGCGACACCCGCTATCTCGCGGCGCTGGGCATCTATCCCGTGGTGCTGGTGTTCTTCGCGGCGATGGGTCTGCTGCTGCCGGAGTCCCGCCCGATGATGCTGGGGATGGCGATCTTCATGTGCGGGATGAGCGGGATCAGCCTGGCCAACGAGATCGGCTTCGACGGCCCCTCCGGCTGGGTCAACATCGTCACCGGGGTGCCGTCGCGGGCGAACCTGCTGGGCCGTATCGCCGCACAGGCGGTGCTGATGGTGCCGGGCGTGGTCGCGGCGATGATCGTGCTCCCGCTGCTGTACGGGTACGGGGAGCTGGTCCCGCTCGCGGTGATGGGCGCTCTCGGTGCCCTGATCTGCGGTTTCGGGATCTCGATGATGGTCAGCGTGCTGCTGCCCTATCCGAGCTCGCCCCCGGGCACGAATCCGATGAAGGACAAGTCCGCCTCGAGCTCCAATGCGATGATCGCGATGGCCGTGGCGATGCTCGGCGTGTTCGTGCCGCTGCTGCCGGCGATCGGCGTGGGGATCTGGGGAGCGGTCGTGGGCAGCCTGACGCTGACCCTGCTCGCCGGTGCGCTCGCGCTGGTGGGCGGCACGGTCATGTTTTTCGTCGGCCTGCGGATAGCGGTGCTGCGGCTGGACGCCCGCTACCCGGATCTGTTCCAGAAGGTGCGCGACCACCTCTGACCGGACCGCGCGGTCGGCGGGCCTCGATGGGCACGGCGCCGACGGGACGCGGTCCGGGCCGCCGGCCGTGCTCGCGCTGCGGGGGCGCCGACGGTGCTCAGGCCGCGGGGCCGCCGGTCGCGCGCAGGTCCCGCTGCATCACCAGCGCGTCGATGCGGCGGCCGCGGATCCGGTAGTAGCCGCGGCGGCGGTCGATCTCCCGGTAGCCGGCGGCGGTGTAGACGGCGCGGGCACGGGCGTTGTCCTCGCGCACCTCGAGCAGCAT
>DATGUQ010000226.1:0-3560 GCA_035301145.1 Brachybacterium sp.
CGCCAACTTCGACCTCAAGCACGACCGGCGTGATGGTCGCACCAAGTTCTTCGAGCTCAATCCCCGCCTGGGCCGCTCCAACTACTACGTCACCGCCGGGGGCCACAACCCCGTCACCTGGTACGTCGACGAGCACCTGCGCGGCGCCCTGCCGGAGGAGGGGCCGGGCTCGGGGATCGGGGAGGACGGCATCCTCCAGGAACAGCCCGAGGTGCTCTACGCCGTGGTCCCGATCGCCCTCATCAAGCGCTACACCACCCTCCCCGAGGCCAGGGCACGGCTGCGCCGGGTGCTGAAGGCCCGCCGGATCGGCAACCCCCTGCACTACCCCGGCGTGGACGACTCCCTCTCCCGGCGCCGGTACGTCCTGGCCGCAGGCCTGAACTCGGTGCTGAAGTTCCAGCGCTACTACCGGCCCGAGGGCGGGGACCGGATCAGCCGGCTGCTGCGCCGCCGCTCCGGGACCCGTGCGGAGGACCGCGCGTGAGCGAGGCGGGGCCCGGCGCGGCGGAGGAGGGCCCCGGCGGCCGGCTCGATGCCGCCGACTGGTCCCGTCCCGTGGTCGGGGTGCTCGGCGGCCTCGGACCGGCGGCGACCTCCGTCTTCCTGGACGTGCTGATCCGCGCCACCGTGGCCGGCAGCGATCAGGAGCATCTGGACCTGCTGGTCTCCCAGCACTCCACGACCCCGGACCGGACGGCGGGGATCCTCGACCCCGGCGCCCCCGACCCCGGCCCGGTGATCGTCCGGGACGCGGTGATGCTCCAGCGCGCCGGGATCGACGTGCTCGTGCTGCCGTGCAACACGGCCCACCACTACGCGCGCCAGGTCGAGGCGGCCGTCGCCGTCCCGCTGCTGAGCATCGTCGAGACCACCGTGCGCACCGCCGTGGAGAGCGCGGACGGAGCACCCATCGCCGTCTTCGCGACCGAGGGCAACATCCACGCCGAGGTGTACCAGGAGCAGATCCTCGCCCGAGGCGGCACGCCGCTGGTGCCCGACCGGGCCGTGCAGGAGGACATCAACCACCTCATCTACGACCAGGTCAAGGCCGGGGCGCCGGTGGACGTGGAGCTGTTCGACTCGTGCATCGAGCGGGTGCTCGACCAGGGCGCGGGCGTGGGCGTGCTCGGCTGCACCGAGCTGTCCGTCGTGTACGACCAGCACGGGTACCGCGGCGATCCGCGGCTGGTCGATTCCCTCACCGAACTGGCGCGGGTGACCGTGCGCCATGCCGGCAAGGAGCTCACCGAGCTCTTCCGGTGAACCGCTCCGCCCGTGCTGCTCAGAACCCCGAGTCGGTGGGCCGCGGGTAATGGCGCAGGAACTTGCGCACGTGGTTGAGCCCGACGATCCGCGCATAGCGCCGCGCCCAGGAGCCGTCGGCCGGATAGGTCCACGGGTTGCGCACGCCGCGCCGGGCGACGGTGCGCACCCAGCGCTTCAGCGCCGGGTCGCGCAGATAGCGCATCAGCAGCGGCATCGGGACCAGCGAGTAGAGGATCTCGTCGAACTGGGTGACCGGCTCGATCCGGCGGTGCTCGATGGCGTCGGCCACCACGAAGCGGGACACGTTCGCCCCGGCGCTGGAGACGTAGAAGTTGTTGCGCCCGATGCGGGGGTTGACCTCGAAGAACTTCCAGGTCCCGTCGCGGGGGTCGCGCTTGACGTCGAAGTTCGCGTAGCCCCGGTAGCCGGTCGCCTCGAGCAGGCGCCGCGCCTGGTCGAGGGCGTCGTCGAAGACGGTGGTGATCATCGCGGCCGGGCGCCCCAGCGCGTCCGGTGTGTGCTCGCCCAGCAGCACCCGTGCCGAGCACAGCAGCGTCACCCGTCCCGCCGCGTCGGTGTAGGCGGTGATCGAGCCCTCCGCGGTGTCATCGCCGGGGATCAGCTCCTGGAGGACCAGGCGTCCCGCGTAGCCGGCCGCGGCGATGGAGCGCACCAGCGCGGCGAGCTCCTCGGGCTCCTCGAGGAACCACACCTTCTTCTTGCCCTCGAAGCGCACGCCCGCCATGTCCGCCGTGCGGGCGGCCTTCATCACCACCGGGAACGGCAGCTCGGTGCGCGGCGGCTCCCAGTCGGAGCCCCGCGGCGTGCTCAGGTCGATCACCTCGGTGCGGGGGGTCGCCACGCCGTGCTCGGTGCACAGCCGGGCGAACTCCGCCTTGTCCGAGAGCCGTTCGAGCACGTCCGCCTCGAGGATCGGCAGCACATAGTGCTCGTGCAGGCGCCGGCGATGATCGCTCATCAGCTGCACCAGGGAATCGGCGTTGGCCAGCAGCAGCTGCGGGCGCTCCCCGCCGCGCTCGACCGCCAGCTCGATCACGGCATCGATCAGGTCCTCGTCGCTCGCCGCACCGCCCAGCTCGAGCACCTCGCAGGTGACCGAGCGGCGCATCGGCTCGATGCCGATCTTGGTGACCACCGTCGCCACGACGCCGTACTCCTCATGGAAGGCGCGGGCGAGGGTGTAGACACCGAGCCCCGAGCCCAGCAGCACCAGGTCGAATCCCGCCGAGGCCGGTGACGGCCCGGGACCGGACGCGGTGGGAGGGGAGGTGGGCGTCTCAGGAGGCGGCATGTCGATGATCCTAACGGCGAGGCCGTGCCCCGGGAGCCGACGCACGCCGCGTCGGCCCCCGGCGGGTGATCAGCGCCTCCGCTGCAGCCAGACGGCGCTGTCGGCGGCGACGACCTGCTCCTCGCCGCCCGGTCCGAGCGGCACCGAGCGCAGCAGCACCTCGAGCTCCTCCCCGCCGGTGACATCGCTCAGCGGGACCGGGGACGAGGTCGTGTTGACCACCACCCGGACCTCGCCGCGGTCGAGCACCAGCACGCCGGCGGGCGCCGACTCGTCGAAGACCACGCCGTGACCCTCGCCCTGCTCGCCCAGACGCAGCCGGCGGCGCAGTCGCAGCGCCGCCCGGTACATCTCCAGCACGGAGCCGTCCACCCCGAGCTGCTGATCGACCGCGAGAGGGCCGAACTCCTCCGGCTGCGGCAGCCAGCTGTGACCGGTGGGCGAGAAGCCGAAGGCCGGGGCATCCTTCGACCAGGGCAGCGGAACCCGGCAGCCGTCGCGCCCGGGCACACCGGCACGCAGGTGGGAGGGGTCCTCCCGCAGCTCGTCGGGGATGTCGCTGACCTCGGGCAGCCCGAGCTCCTCACCCTGGTAGAGATAGGCCGCTCCGGGCAGGGACAGCATCAGCAGCGTCGCGGCGCGGGCCCGGCGCAGCCCCAGCCGGGCATCGGGCACCTCGTCCCGGGCGAGACCCTCGCCGAAGCGGTGGTCCGGATCGAAGCCGTAGCGGCTGGCATGACGGATCACGTCGTGGTTCGAGAGCACCCAGGTGGTGGGGGAGCCGACGGCATCGGCCAGGGCGAGCGGCTGCTCGATCGCCGCCCGCATCGTCGGAACACCCCAGCGGGCCTGCAGGAAGCCGAAGTTGAAGGACTGGTGGGCCTTCTCGTCCCCGATGTAGAGCGGCAGCCGGTGCTCGGGGATCCACGCCTCGAGCACCATCATCCGGTCACCCTCGTAGGAGTCCAGGATCGGGCGC
>DATGUQ010000227.1:0-2805 GCA_035301145.1 Brachybacterium sp.
CGCGCCCATCGCGACCCGGGCGCCGAACCAGACCGAGGCGATCGCGGTGATGACCTGGATCATCGCGACACCGAGCATGAGGCCGCCGACACGCCAGATGTAGGCGGTGTCGCCGGTGGCCACGCCGTTGTCGATGATGTCCGCGTTGAGGCTGGGCAGGTAGAGGGTCGCGAGGATGGTCGCGAGCTGGAGGACGATCACGGCCCCCACGTGCGGCAGGTAGGGCCGCAGGTGGTGGCGGAGGAGGGTCCAGAGCATGGGCGGTCTCCCGGAACAGGGTGGTGCGGCCCGGCCGACGGGGGTGAGCGGCCGGGGTCTCGGTCGTAACGTAGGGACGGCGGAGGACAGGTCGTGTCCTCGAAGGGTCGCGGAGCAGAGGGGCGGGCCGCGGCGCACCATTGTCGCGGACCCGACCGGGAAGGCGCACCCTCCTTTCGGAGGAGCTTGCGGGCCGGCGCGGGTCCGTTCGGCGGGTGCCCGACGGGCCAGGACCCGCCAGGGACCGACTCCGGTGCCGACGCCCCCACCGAGAGCGCGACGCCGGCGCCGGGCCCCCACCGAGAGCGCGACACGCCGGTGCGCCGCCTCGGTTCCCCCGATTCCGTTCACCGGCGGACGGGATCGGGGGAACGGAGCGGCGCGTCAGCCTCCAGCGCGTGGCCCCGCGTGGGCGAAGCGCGCGCACGAGGCGTTGCGAGGTGGGGCGAGGATGGAGCCCGGAACCTGCACACGGCCCCCGGCACACGAGACCCGACGCGCAGGCCCCGTCGGCTCAGCCGGTCGCGACGGCTGCCACGATCGGCAGCACGACCGTCATCACCAGGGCGTTGAGCACCATGGCGGCGCTGGACCAGCCGCCGGCCACGGTGGAGTCCGCCAGCACGCGGGAGGTCCCGATGCCGTGGGAGGTCAGGCCCACGGCGAAGCCGCGCGCACGGTCGTCGCGCACCCGGGCGAGAGACAGCAGCGCGGGGCCGAAGGCGGCACCGAGCACACCGGAGACCATGGTGAGCACCACCGCGAGCGGCACCGAGGCCTGCAGCGCCTCGGCGATCGACAGGCCCACGGGCGAGGTGACCGAGCGCGGGAGCGCGGCGCGCAGCACGTCGTCCCCGACGTCGAACAGCCCCAGCACGCCGACGGTGAGGGCGATGCTGAACACTCCCCCGACCACCAGGGCCGCGGTCACGGCGGGTGCCGAGCCTGCCAGGGCCCGCCCGTTGCGCAGCAGCGGCAGGGCGAGGGCGACGGTGGCGGGCCCGAGCAGCATCGTCAGCAGGCTCACCTGCTCGAGATAGACCTGGTACGGCAGGCCGGTCAGCAGCAGCACCGTCGCGACGATCGCGGTGGTGACCAGCACCGGGGAGAGCACCCCGGGCCGGCCGGTGCGCTGGTGGAGCCAGTACGCGGCCAGGTAGGCACCGAGCGTCAGCACCAGCCCGAACACGGGCAGATGGATGAGGGTGCTCATGCCGGTGCCGCCTCGCTCCGGCGGCGGTCCCGTCGGCGGTCCTGGCGGCGCAGCAGCGCCTGCAGCACCATGCCGGAGACCACCAGCGGCACCAGGAAGGAGCCGCCGACGGCGAGGGCGAGCGGCAGGGCGTTCTCCGCGAGGGACTCCAGCTCGAGGACGATCCCGACGCTGGGCGGGACGAACAGCAGCTGCAGGTGGGCCAGCAGCGGGGCGGCCGCGGGCTCGGCGGCGCGGACCACGGGGCGGGTGGCCCGCAGCACGCCCAGCAGCACCAGCAGCACGATGCCGAGCACCACCCCGGGCACCGGCAGGCCGAGCAGGGCCGACGCGGCCAGGCCCACCATCTGCGCGAGCAGCAGGATCACGAGGCCGAGCAGCACGGGAGGCAGGAGAGCGGCGCGTGACATCCCGGCCAGGGTAGCCCGCGTGAGCCCGACGGAAACGTGGTGGCCACGGCCGACGGCCCACCGCATCCAGCCTCCGTGGCCGCACGTTCCGCCTGCGCCTCCGCACGGGCGAGGTGCCCGCCGTCGGTCGCCCACATCACGTGTTCGAGCTCCCACCCCACCACCTGGTCGTGCCACGCCGGTCACCGCCTGCAGGCCCCTGACCTGGGGCGCAGCACGCTCCAGGTCGACGTCGGCCCCGGTGTGCGCCGCGCCGCACGAGCGGAGGATCACGCACGGCTTGCCGTGCGGGGCCGTTCTGTCCCAGCGTGGATCCGCCACTCGGCGCACCGGTCGCGCCCCGCGGAGCCGGTGCGTGACGGGCGACCGGCTCCCGAGGCTCACCGGTCCACGTTCCCCAGACTCCTCGGAGGTATCCGGGTTTGACCAGCCCACTGCACACCACGCTCAGCCGGCGCACCGCGTTCCGCGGCCTCGGCGTCGTTGGCCTCACCGCGGCCGCCGGCCTGTTCGCGGCCTCCCAGGCCCATGCCTCCGACGACCTCGTGGTCGTCGACCAGATGGGCACCGGGCCGTGGGATGCGGAGAACTGCGGTCCCACCTCGGCCGTCATCGCCATGGTCGCCGCCGGCCGGGAGGTCGAGCACTACGTCTCGGGCGAGGAGGGCACCGCGGTGGGCGGCAATGCCCGCGCGGTCATGGAGATGCGGGCACGCTGCGGACTGTCCCCGTGGGACGATCCCGCCGAGAAGACCGTCGACTACATCGGGGCGTATCTCGGGGACCTGGAGACCGGCATCCGCAAGGCGGACGCCCGGGCCACGCGCGCCGTGTACGAGGAGGGGCTGGAGGCCGCCGCGAACGGGTCGGTGGTGATCCTGCACGTGCACCACGGCAGGCTGCTCGGCGAGGAGGCGGACTACG
>DATGUQ010000228.1:0-6205 GCA_035301145.1 Brachybacterium sp.
GGCGGGGTGTGGGCGCCGACGATCCGCCACCACGACGGCCGCTTCCACCTCGTGGTCCCCGACATGATGGGCACCGGGCGCGGGAACATCCTGTTCACCGCCGAGGATCCGGCCGGCCCCTGGGACGACGGCGTGGTCATGGACGTCCAGGGCATCGATCCCGACATCGCCTGGGACGAGGAGGGCACCTGCTACGTGACGATGTCCGGCTTCCTGCTCGACGAGGAGACCGGGGTCCTCACGCATCAGGGGATCACACAGGTGGTCATCGACCCGGCCACCGGTGCGGCGCTCAGCGAGCCGCTCCGGCTGTGGTCCGGCACCGGCGGCATGTTCCCCGAGGCGCCGCACCTGTACCGGATCGGCGAGCACTGGTATCTGATGATCGCCGAGGGCGGCACCGAGCGCGGCCACAGCGTGACGATCGCCCGCGGCCCGTCCCCGCAGGGCCCCTTCACCGGCGCGCCGCACAACCCGCTGGTCACCGCGCGCGGCACGGACAACGCGGTGCAGAACACCGGCCACGGCGACCTCGTGGAGCTGCACGACGGCTCCTGGGCGCTGGTGCTGCTGGGCACCCGGCCGCGCTCGACCACGCGGGCCTGGGCGCCGATGGGGCGCGAGACCTTCGTGACCCCGGTGACCTGGGTCGACGGCTGGCCGCATGCGGAGCCGGTGCGGCTGGACGAGCGCCATGCGGAGGTCTCCTTCGCCGTCTCCCTCACCGGGGACGTCCCGGCGGCGGTGGACGGGTTCGATCCGGAGATCCTCGCGGTGCGCCGCTTCCCGCGCGAGGTCGCCGATCCCGCGGCGCGCCCGGGTGCGCTGCGCCTGACGGGCCGCGGGGTGGGCATGGAGGATTCCCGGCCGGACTTCCTGGGCATCCGGCAGGTCAGCGAGGGGGCGAGCATCGACCTCGCACTCGAGACCGGCGCCGACGGCGTGGGCGGCCTCGCGATGCGCTACGACGAGCAGACCCATCTCGACATCGAGGTGCGGGCCGACGAGGTCGCCGCGACCATGCACATCCCCTCGCTCGAGCAGACCTGGTCGGTGCCCCGGCCCGCCGGTGACACCCCGGTGCGGCTGCGGCTCGAGGCGCGCCCGCCCGTCCCGGGGGTGCTGGACATGATCGCCTCGTGCGATGAGCTGATCGCCTCCGTGCACGACGGCGGCGACTGGGTGGAGATCGCCCGGATCGACGGCCGCTACCTGAGCTCCGACTTCTGCGAGTCGTTCACGGGGCGCATCGTCGGCCCCTACGCCCGCCGCGGAACGGTGGACGTGGTGGAGTGGACCTACCGCGGCCGCGACGTCGAGCGCGTCATCCGCTGAGGCCCCGCCCCGCAGCGGTGACGCGCGGGGCGGGGCCGGGCGGGACAGCGCCGGGCAGGACGATGCCGGTCCGAGCGGCGCGGAGCGGGGCATCCTCTCTGCGCCGCCCCGTGCTCAGCGCGCGTTGACGGCGTCGAGGAACTCCTGGATCTGCTCGCGCGGGAAGCCGGCGAGGCCGGTGAAGCGGCCGACGGGGATCTGCTCCCCCATCGCGCGCAGCTCGGGATCCGCGAAGAACGGGGTGCCCTCCATGAGCTGCTCGAGCTTCTCGGCGCCGCCGGGGATCTCCGCGATCTCGAGCGGCGTGCTGGAGAGGGTGGCCTCGAGGACGGGCTCGTCACCGGCGAGCTCGACCTCGGCGCTGCCGCGCAGGTCGCGGCTGGAGGCGCCGACCTCGACGCGGTAGGTGCCCGCCTCCACCACCCAGGCGCCGGCCCGGGTGCTCCAGTGCTGCAGCTCGGCGGCGGGGATGTCGATGCGCACGCGCTGCGAGGCTCCCGGCTCGAGCTCGACATCGGCGAAGCCCTTGAGCTCGCGCGGTGCGCGGGTGACCCGCGAGCCGGGGACGGACACGTAGGCCTGCACGACCTCGCGCCCGGCGCGCTCGCCCGTGTTGCGCACGGTGACCTCCACCGTGATGCCGTCCGCGGCCGTCCGGGCCGTCACCTCGGTGTGCTCGAAGGTGGTGTAGCTGAGCCCGTGGCCGAAGGGGAAAGCCACCTCGGTGCCGCGGGCGTCCAGGCCCCGGTAGCCGACGAAGAGGCCCTCGCCGTAGGTGACCCGACCGTGCTCGCCGGGGAAGTGGAGGGCCGAGGGGACGTCCAGGAGGTGCAGCGGGATGGTCTCGGCGAGCTTGCCGGAGGGGCTGACCCGGCCGAAGAGCACGTCGGCGGTCGCCTCGCCTCCTGCCTGTCCCAGCAGCCAGGCCTCGAGGAGGGCGGGCACGGAGCGCAGGGTGGGCGACAGCCGGATCGCCGAGCCGTTCGAGAGCACCACGACGACGCGGTCGTTGACCGCGAGCACGTCCTCGAGCAGGCGCTCCTGCGCCGCGGGCAGCTCCATGTCGGTGCGGTCGTAGCCCTCGGACTCGACATCCTCGCCGAGGCCCAGGAACAGCACCACGGTGCCGGCCGCGCGGGCGAGCTCGACGGCCTCGGCGCGCAGCGCGTCGTCGTCCTCGGCGCCTCCGGCGGCGAAGCCGCGCGCGAAGGGCACCTCGCCGGCGATCCCGCGGATCGCCTCGAGCGCGGTCGTGAGGCGGGTGGGGTTCACGTGCGAGGAGCCGGCGCCCTGGTAACGCGGGGTCGCGGCGAAGTCGCCGATCACGGCCAGGGGACGGTCGGTCGCCTCGGCGCGCTCCTCGGGCAGGGGGAGGATGCCGTTGTTGGTCAGCAGCACGATCGCCCGGCGGGCCGCCTCGAGGGCGATGCGGTGGTGCGCCTCGGCGTCGTAGTCGGCGTTCTCGTCGTGCGCGGCGCGGCCCTTGCGCAGCATCTCGAGGACGAGCCCGGCCGCGCGATCCACGGCCGCGGGGTCGATCTCCCCGTCGGCGAGCGCCCGGGCGAGGGCCTCCTCGGCGCCGGGATCGGCGGGCATCTGCAGGTCCAGCCCGGCGGCGACGGAGCGCGGGCGGTCCACCACCGCGCCCCAGTCGGAGATGACCAGGCCCTCATAGCCCCACTGCTCGCGCAGCACCTCGGTGAGCAGGAAGCGGTTCTGGGAGACGAGCTCGCCGAGCACCGAGTTGTAGGAGCACATGACCGTCCAGGGCTGGGCGCGCGTGACCACGGCGCGGAAGGCCCGCAGGTAGATCTCGTGGAGGGTGCGCTCGTCGACGGAGACGTCCACCCGCATGCGGTCGGTCTCCTGGTTGTTCAGCGCGTAGTGCTTCACCGAGGTGCCCACGCCCTGCTCCTGCATCGCGTTCACGTAGGCGACGGCCATCTCGCCGGTGAGGTGCGGATCCTCGGAGAAGTACTCGAAGTTGCGCCCGCACAGCGGGGAGCGCTTGATGTTCATGCCGGGACCGAGCACCACGGCCACGCCTTCGGCGAGGGCCTCCTTCGCGATCGCGCGGGCCACGGCGGCGGCGGTCTCGCGGCTCCAGGTGGCGGCGAGGCCGACGGCGGGCGGGAAGCAGGTCGCCGGGACGGAGTCGTTCAGGCCCAGGTTGTCACCCTCGCCCTGCTGGGCGCGCAGGCCGTGCGGGCCGTCGGTGACCATCACGCCGGGCAGTCCGGCCGAGGGGGCGCCGTGGGTGTGCCAGAAGTCGGCGCCGCCGGTGAGCGCGATCTTCTCGGCGTCGGTGAGCGCGGCGAGGGCGGGGTCGGTCCCGGTCGCGGCCGTGTTCTCGGTCTGTTCAGACATGGAGTCCTCCTCGAGCGTCCATCACAGGGATCCCCCGAGGTTACACGAGTAAACATCCCCGCCGGAGGGACTTTCCGCCGACCGCTCCGCCCTGCCGCCCCCCCTTATCTACTGACTGCTAGATAACGTTAGACTGCGCGGGACCGACCTGCTCGCGCGACGAAGGGTGCATCGATGGACCGTCTGCTGTACGGCGCCGCCTACTACTCCGAATACCTCCCCCACGACCGCACCGCCGAGGACACGGCGATGATGACGGAGGCGGGGCACAACGTCATCCGCATCGCGGAGTCCACGTGGTCCACGCTCGAACCGCAGCCCGGGGTCTTCGACTTCACCCACGTGGACCGCGCCCTCGAGGCGGCGCGCGAGGCGGGGCTGTCGGTGATCGTGGGCACCCCCACCTACGCCGTGCCCACCTGGCTGGTCGCCTCCCACCCCGAGGTGCTCGCGGAGACCAGCCGCGGGCCGGGACGCTACGGCGCCCGGCAGATCATGGACATCACCAGCCCGGCCTACCTGTTCCACGCCGAGCGCATGATCCGGGCCCTGCTCGAGCGCACCGCACGCCACGAGCACGTGATCGGCTTCCAGGTCGACAACGAGACCAAGCACCACGACACGGCATCGCGCGGGGCGCAGCGCGCCTTCGTCAAGCACCTGCGGGAACGCTTCGACGACGATCTCGACGCGCTCAACGACGCCTTCGGCCTGGCGTACTGGTCCAACCGCATCGACGCCTGGGAGGACTTCCCGGACGTGCGCGGCACCATCAACGGCTCGCTCGGCTCCGCCTGGGAGGCGTTCCGCCGCTCGCTCGTGGACGACTTCCTCCGCTGGCAGAATGACATCGTGCGCGAGTACGCGCGCGAGGACCAGTTCGTCACCCAGAACTTCGACTTCGACTGGACGCCGGGCTGGTCCTACGGGCTGCAGCCGGCGGTGGACCACTTCTCCGCCGCGCGCACCGTGGACCTCGCCGGCACCGACATCTACCACCCCACGCAGTCCCGCCTGACCGGCAAGGAGATCGCCTTCGGCGGCGACATGACCCGCTCGCTCAAGGGCGGGGCGAACTACCTCGTGCTCGAGACCCAGGCGCAGGGGCAGATGGGCTGGCTCCCCTACCCCGGCCAGCTGCGCCTGCAGGCCTACAGCCACATCGCCAGCGGTGCGCTCGGCGTCATGTACTGGCACTGGCACTCGATCCACAACTCCTTCGAGACCTACTGGAAGGGGCTGCTCAGCCACGACTTCGCCCCGAATCCGACGTACCTCGAATCGGGGGTCGTCGGGCGCGAGTGGGCCGCGCACGCGCAGAGCCTCACCGGGCTGCGCAAGCGCAATCGGGTGGCGGTCATGGTGAGCAACCGGGCGCTGACCGCGCTGCAGTGGTTCACCCTGGAGACCGGGTTCATCGACGGGGTCTTCGGCTCCTCGCTCACCTACAACGACGTGCTGCGCTGGGTGTACGACGCGCTGTTCGACCTGAACGTCGAGGTCGACCTCATCTCCCCGGAGGAGGAGGATCTCGGCCGCTACTCGATGATCCTCACCCCCGCGCTGTACACCGCGAGCGAGGAGACGATCGAGCGCCTGGCGCGCTTCGTCGCCGAGGGCGGGCACCTGGTCTCGACCTTCCGCACCGCCGTCGCCGATGAGGACGTCACCGTCTGGCACGACCGTGCGCCCCATGCGCTCACGGACACCTTCGGGATGACCTACAACCAGTTCTCGCGGCCCGACGGCGCCCGGCTCGCGCTCGATGACGCCGTCGCGGCGCCCGGCGCGGCACGCCCCGGCGAGGCCACCATCGGCGCCGACGGCGAGGATCCGCTCGCGGTGTGTGCGTTCCTCGAGCTGCTGCAGGTCGAGGACGCGCAGGTGCTCGCGCGCTACGACCACCCGGCCTGGGGCGGGGGCGCCGCCGTCACCCGTCGCGCCCACGGCGACGGCTCCGCGACCTACATCGGGGCGATGACCTCGCCCGAGACGCTGCGGGCGCTCCTCGCCCACACGCTGCGCGAGGCGGGGCTGTGGGACTGGCCGCAGGAGATCGAAGCGGTCGCGGTGCGCCGCGGCGTGAACGGTCGCGGCCGCGAGGTGACCTTCCTGTTGAACTACTCGGGCAGCGCCGTCACGCTCCCCAGCCCCGTCGCCGGGTGCTCGGTGCTCGCCGGCGGCGCCGAGGAGGGCTCCGCACCCCGCATCGAGCACGGGCAGAGCCTCGAGATCGGCGCGTGGGACCTCGTGGTCCTCGAGAGCTGAGCCGGCCCGCGCGGCGCGCGGTCGAGAACGGGCCCGGTCACCGCTGCTCGGTGACCGGGCCCGCCGCCCTCGGTCCTCAGGCCGGCGGCGGGGTCAGCCTCGATGCGCCGATTGGGTTTCCAGAGTGATTCTCGGTGGTTTCGGTCGAGTGGTGATTCTGGTTCCGGCGTGAAGGTGTGCGGGAGCTGCCGGTCTGCCCGGCGTTTCCACTTCGGTTCCTCCTCGTAGGGACAGA
>DATGUQ010000229.1:0-8419 GCA_035301145.1 Brachybacterium sp.
TCGACGATCAGCTTGAGCTCGTGGAGCACCTCGAAGTAGGCGATCTCGGGCTGGTAGCCGGCCTCGGTGAGGGTCTCGAAGCCCGCCTGGACGAGGTGGCTCATGCCGCCGCAGAGCACCGCCTGCTCGCCGAACAGGTCGGTCTCGGTCTCCTCGGTGAAGGTGGTCTTGATGACGCCGGCGCGGGTGCCGCCGATCCCCTTGGCGTAGGAGAGCGCCAGGTCCCAGGCGGAGCCGCTGGCGTCCTGCTCGACGGCGACGATGTCCGGGATGCCGCGCCCGGCCACGAACTCACGGCGCACGGTGTGGCCGGGGGCCTTCGGGGCGATCAGCAGCACGTCGACGCCCTCGGGGGCCTCGATGTAGCCGAAGCGGATGTTGAAGCCGTGCGCGAAGGCGAGCGCCTTGCCCTCGCCGAGGTGCGGCTGGATCGACTCGGAGTAGACCTTCCGCTGGTCCTGGTCGGGGGTGAGGATCATGATCAGATCCGCCCACTCGGACACCTCGGGGACGGTGCCCACGGTCAGGCCCTCCTCCTGGGCCTTCGCGGCGGACTTCGAGCCCTCGCGCAGGCCGACCCGGACCTCGACGCCGCTGTCGCGCAGGTTCAGCGCGTGGGCGTGGCCCTGCGAGCCGAAGCCGACGACGGCGACCTTCTTGCCCTGGATGACGGACAGGTCGGCGTTGTCGTCGTAGAAGATCTCAGCCACGGTGTGCTCCTTCGATGTGGGGTGCGGGCGACAGGTCGATCCTATCGCCGAGTGTCTTGGATGGTGAGCGGCCGTCTCAGTGGCGGAGACGGCCGCTCGGCAGGCGCGGCTCGGGGGCTCAGCCCAGCAGGCTGCGGTCCGTGATCGCGCGTCCGCCGCGGCCGATGGCGACCTCGCCGGACTTCACGATCTCCCGGATGCCGAAGGACTCGAGCATCCCCAGCAGCGCGGTGAGCTTGTCCTGCGTGCCGGTGGCCTCGATGGTCACCGAATCGGCGGCCGCATCGACCACCTTCGCCCGGAACATCTGCACGATCTCCAGCACCGAGGTCCGGGTCGCGTTGTCGGCGGTGACCTTGATCAGGATCAGTTCGCGCTGCACGGTGATGCGGGCATCGAACTGGACGATCTTGAGCACGTTGACGAGCTTGTTGAGCTGCTTGGTGATCTGCTCGAGCCGGTGCTGCTCGACGTCGACCACCACGGTGATGCGGGAGATCTCCGGGTGCTCGGTCGGTCCGACCGCGAGCGAGGAGATGTTGTAGCCGCGGCGTGAGAACAGCGCGGTGACGCGGGTGAGCGCACCGGGCTTGTTCTCCACTAGGACCGAGAGGGTCTGACTCCCGGGGGTCATCACGTAGTCCGTGGTGCTCGTCCCCGACGTGGTCTGGCGGCGGGTGTTCTGGTCGGTCGGATTCGTGGTCATGCTCAGATGTCCCTCTCCCACTCGGGGCTCATGCCCTGCGCGATCTGGATCTCGTCGTTGGAGACGCCGGCCGGCACCATCGGCCACACCATCGCGTCGGCGCTGACGGTGAAGTCCACGACGACGGGGCGGTCGTCGATCTCCATCGCCTGGCGGATGGTGTCGTCGATGTCCTCGTCCCGCTCGCAGCGCAGGCCCGCGCAGCCGTAGGCCTCGGCGAGCTTGACGAAGTCGGGGACGCGGCGGGAGCCGTGGCCCGTGTTCAGCTCGGTGTTCGAGTAGCGCTGGTCGTAGAACAGGTTCTGCCACTGGCGCACCATGCCCAGCGAGCTGTTGTTGATCACCGCGACCTTGATCGGGATGTCGTTGATGACGCAGGTGGCGAGCTCCTGATTCGTCATCTGGAAGCAGCCGTCGCCATCGATGGACCAGACCGTCTTGTCCGGCTGGCCCACCTTCGCCCCCATCGCCGCCGGCACCGAGTAGCCCATCGTGCCGAGCCCGCCGGAGTTGATCCAGGTGTAGGGGTGCTCGTACTTGATGAACTGCGACGACCACATCTGGTGCTGGCCCACGCCGGCCACGAAGATCGAGTCCGAGCCCGAGATCTCACCGATGCGCGAGATGACCTTCTGCGGGGCGGTGAAGCCGTCCTCGGTCGCGGTCCAGCCCAGCGGATAGTTCTCCCGGAGCAGGTTCAGGGTGTTCCACCAGGACCCGTACTCGCGGCGGTCCTCGACGGCGAGCCGCTCGCGCAGCTCGACGGTCAGCGCACGGGCGATCTCGGAGGCCTCTCCCACGATCGGCACGTCGGCGAGGCGGTTCTTCGAGATCTCCGCAGGATCGATGTCCGCATGGACCACCTTCGCGCTCGGGGCGAAGGAGTCCAGCACCCCGGTGACGCGGTCGTCGAAGCGCGCGCCGATGCTGACGATCAGGTCCGCGCGCTGCAGAGCGGAGACCGCGGAGACGGTGCCGTGCATGCCCGGCATCCCCAGGTGGCTGGGATGGGAGTCGGGCAGTGCGCCGCGAGCCATCAGCGTGGTCACGAACGGCGCGCCGGAGACGTCGATCAGCTCGCCGACCTCCTGCGTGGCCCGCCCGCGCAGCACACCGCCGCCGAGCAGGAAGACGGGGCGCCTGGCCTCCAGCAGCAGCGAGGCCGCCTCACGGATCTGCTTGCCGTGCGGGCGGGGGGCCGGTCGGAAGCCGGGCAGCCCCAGGCCCTCGGGCCACTGGAACTCGGTCATCGCCTGCTGGGCGTCCTTGGTGACGTCCACCAGCACGGCGCCGGGCCGGCCCGTCGAGGCGATGTGGAAGGCCTGCTTGACGACCATGGGGATGTCGTCGGCGTTCTTGACCAGGAAGTTGTGCTTGGTGACCGGCATCGTCATGCCGACGATGTCCGCCTCCTGGAAGGCGTCGGTGCCGATGACGGCCGAACCGACCTGACCGGTGATCGCGACCAGCGGGATCGAGTCCATCTGGGCGTCAGCGATGGCGGTGATCAGGTTGGTGGCGCCGGGGCCGGAGGTGGCCATGCACACCCCGACCTTCCCGGTCGCATGGGCGTAGCCGCTGGCCGCGTGACCGGCTCCCTGCTCATGGCGGACCAGCACGTGGCGCAGGCCCTCGGCATCCATCAGCGGGTCGTAGGTGGGCAGGATCGTGCCACCGGGGAGGCCGAAGACGACCTCTGCCCCGGCATGCTTGAGGGACTCGACCAGCGCCTGTGCGCCGGTCATCTGCTGTCCGGTCATCGGAACTCCTTCGTCGTCTCGGACGGTGGGCGGTGGCGGTGAACTGTGTGCTCCCCGTCCCTCCCGTCGCGCCGTCCCGCGGGCCGGGCACGAAAAAGCCCCTCCGCCTGGGGCTCGGGGAGGGGCGCGGATGACAGCTCGTAGGGACGAACGGGCGTCAGCCGCGCTCGGGAACTACGAGGAGGATCGTCTGCATGGCCCCATGCTAGGCCACCGCCCGCCCGATCCACGAGGTGTCCGGATCGCGAGACCGGGCGGGACGGCGGCCCGTTCAGTCCAGCGGCCGACGGGTGGCGCCGTAGGTCGCCGAGCGCACCAGGTGCGCGTAGACCTTCAGGGCCTGGGAGACCTTGCGCTCGCGGTGTTCGGGGCGCCAGGGCAGCGGGCCCTTCTGCTCGCGGCGGCGAGCGATCTCCTCCTCGGGCACGTCGAGCTCGAGCAGACGCTTGTCCACGTCGATGATGATGCGGTCGCCGTCCTCGATGAGGCCGATGAGCCCACCCTCGGCCGCCTCCGGGGAGATGTGGCCGAGCGACACCCCGCTCGTGCCGCCCGAGAAGCGGCCGTCGGTGATCAGCGCGCAGGTCTTCCCGAGCCCGCGCCCCTTGAGGAAGGAGGTGGGGTAGAGCATCTCCTGCATTCCGGGGCCGCCCTGCGGGCCCTCGTAGCGGATGACCACCACGTCGCCGGCCTTCACCGTCTTGTCGAGGATCTTCTGGACCGCCTCCTCCTGGGAGTCGCACACCACCGCGGTGCCCTCGAAGTGGAAGAGGTCCTCGGTGACGCCGGCCGTCTTGAACACGGCGCCGTCGCGGGCCAGGTTGCCCTTCAGCACCGCGAGGCCGCCGTCCTTGGTGTAGGCGTGCGGGACGGCGCGGACCACGCCCTCCTCGCCGTCGAGGTCGAGCTCGTCCCAGGTGTTGGTGGTGGAGAACGCCTGGGTGGTGCGCACCCCGCCGGGAGCGGCATGGAACAGCGCCTCGGCCTTCTTCGAGGCCTTCCCGCCGCGCACGTCCCACTCGTCCAGCCAGGTGGTGAGGTCCGGGGAGTGGACGGTGTGGACGGTGTGGTCGAGCAGCCCGGCCCGGTCGAGCTCGCCGAGGATCGCGGGGATGCCACCGGCGCGGTGGACGTCCTCGACGTGGGCGGTGCCGTTGGGGGCGACCTTCGACAGGGTCGGCACGGAGCGGGAGATGCGGTCGATGTCGTCCAGGCCGAAGTCGACCCCGCCCTCGATCGCGAGGGCGAGGATGTGCAGGATCGTGTTGGTCGAGCCGCCCATCGCCACGTCCATGGCCATGGCGTTGGAGAAGGCGGCCTTGGTCGCGATCGCGCGCGGCAGCACCGACTCGTCGTCCTCCTCGTAATAGCGTCGCGCGAGTTCGACGATCTTCCGGCCTGCCTCGAGGAAGAGCTCCTTGCGGAAGGCATGGGTGGCCAGGGTGGTGCCGTTGCCGGGCAGGGACAGTCCGAGCACCTCGGTGAGGCAGTTCATCGAGTTCGCGGTGAACATCCCGGAGCAGGAGCCGCAGGTGGGGCAGGCGTTCTCCTCCACATCGGCGAGCTGGGCGTCGGTGATCGAGTCGTCGGCGGACAGCGCCATCGCATCGACCAGGTCGATCCGGTGCTCGGTGACACCCTCGACGGGCTTGCCGGACTCGGAGGGGCCGCCCGAGACGAAGATGACCGGGATGTTCAGCCGCATCGCGGCCATCAGGTGGCCGGGGGTGATCTTGTCGCAGTTGGAGATGCACACCAGCGCGTCCGCGGTGTGGGCGTTGACCATGTACTCGATCGAGTCGGCGATGATGTCGCGGCTGGGCAGCGAGTACAGCATGCCGCCGTGGCCCATCGCGATGCCGTCGTCCACGGCGATGGTGTTGAACTCCTTGGAGATGCCGCCGGCCTCCGCGATCGCCCCGGCGACCAGGTCGCCCATGTTCTTGAGGTGGACGTGGCCGGGCACGAACTGGGTGTAGGAGTTCGCGATCGCGATGATCGGTTTGCCGAAGTCGCCGCTCTTCATGCCGGTGGCGCGCCAGAGGGCGCGGGCGCCTGCCATGTTGCGGCCGTGGGTGGAGGTGCGAGAGCGGAGCTGTGCCATGTCCGTCATGCTACGCCGACATGCGAGACGCGGATGTCACCATCCGGACAGCGGACGGCCCGGCCCCCGCAACGGGGACCGGGCCGTCGGCGAGAGCCGCGAGCTCAGCTCACGCCGAGCTTGTCCATGATGATCTCGCGCACACGGCCGGCGTCGGCCTGGCCGCGGGTGGCCTTCATGACCGGGCCGATGAGGGCGCCGATCGCCTGGACCTTCCCGCCCTGGATCTTCGCGACCACGTCGGGGTTGTCGGCGATCGCCCGGTCGACGGCACCGGTGAGCACGGAGTCGTCCGAGACCACCGCGAGGCCCTCGGCCTCGACGATCGCGGCCGGATCGCCCTTGCCGTCGAGCACCTTCACCAGCACCTGCTTGGCGATCTTGTCGTTGATCTGCTTCCCGTCGACCAGGCCCTGCAGCTCGGCGACCTGCGCCGGGGTGATCGCGAGCGCGGTGAGCTCGGTGTCGCGGTCCTTGGCGACGCGGGCCAGCTCGCCCATCCACCACTTGCGGGCGCTCTGCGCGGAGGTGCCTGCGGCGACGGTCGCCTCGATGAGGTCCAGGGCGTCGGCGTTGACCGCGTCCCGCATCTCCAGGTCGGAGAAGCCCCACTCCGCCTTCAGGCGGCGGCGGCGGGCGGCGGGCAGCTCCGGCAGCGCGGCACGGATCTCCTCGACCCACTCACGGCTCGGGGCCACCGGCACCAGGTCCGGCTCGGGGAAGTAGCGGTAGTCCTCCGCGTCGGACTTCGGGCGGCCCGAGGAGGTGCCGCCGGTGTCCTCGTGGAAGTGGCGGGTCTCCTGCACGACCTGCGCCCCCGCGTCGAGCACGCCCGCCTGGCGGGAGATCTCGTAGCGCACCGTCCGCTCGATCGAGCGGAAGGAGTTGACGTTCTTGGTCTCGGTGCGGGTACCGAGCGGGGCCTGGGCGTTCTCGCGCAGCGAGACGTTGACGTCGGCGCGGACGTTGCCGCGCTCCATCCGCGCCTCGGAGACCTCCAGCGCCCGGAAGATGTCCCGCAGGGTGCGCACGTAGGCGGCGGCGACCTCGGGGGCGCGGCCCTTGGTGTCGGGGATCGGCTTGGTGACGATCTCGACCAGTGGCACACCGGCGCGGTTGTAGTCGACCTGGGAGTGGGTGGCACCGTGGATGCGCCCGGTGGCGCCGCCGACGTGGGTGTTCTTGCCGGCGTCCTCCTCCATGTGGGCGCGCTCGATCTCCACCCGGACGATCTCGCCGTCGTCCAGTTCGACGTCGACCCATCCGTCGAACGCGATGGGCTCGTCGTACTGCGAGGTCTGGAAGTTCTTGGTGAGGTCCGGGTAGAAGTACTGCTTGCGCGCGAAGCGGCAGGTCTCGGCGATCGAGCAGTTCAGCGCGAGGCCGATCCGGATCGCGTACTCCACCGCCCGGCCGTTGACCACCGGCAGGGAGCCGGGCAGCCCCAGGGAGGTGGGTGTGATCGCGGTGTTCGGCTCGGCGGCGAAGATGTTCGGCGCGCCGTCGAACATCTTGGTGACGGTGCCGAGCTCGACGTGCACCTCGATGCCGAGCACCGGGTCGAAGCGGTCGATCGCCTCGTCGAAGTCGACGGGGGTGATGTCGGTGGTGGTCATCGGGCTGCGCCTCCTGCGAGCTCGGGAGCCTTCGCCAGCAGCGGTCCGCCCCAGGCGTCCTCGAGCAGCGCCTCCAGGGCGCCGCCCACCTGGTACAGGCGCTCGTCGGCGCGGGCGGGGGCGAGGAACTGGATGCCGGCGGGCAGGCCGTCCTCGGCCAGCCCGCTGGGCAGGGAGATGCCCGGCACGCCGGCGAGGTTGGCGGGGATGGTGGCGATGTCGTTCATGTACATCGCGGTGGGGTCGTCGATCTTCTCGCCGAGGCGGAAGGCGACGGTGGGCGCGGTGGGCGAGGCGAGCACGTCGACCTGCTCGAAGGCGGCAGCGAAGTCGCGCTGCACGAGCGTGCGCACCTTCTGCGCGCTGCCGTAGTAGGCGTCGTAGTAGCCGGCCGAGAGGGCGTAGGTGCCCAGCAGGATGCGGCGCTTGACCTCGTCGCCGAAGCCGGCGCCGCGGGTGGCCTTCATGACGTTCTCGGCGGTGGGGTGGTCCTCGGGGATCACCCGCAGGCCGAACCGCATGCCGTCGAACTTGGCGAGGTTCGAGGAGGCCTCCGACGGCATGATCAGGTAGTAGGCGCCCAGCGCGTAGCTGAAGTTCGGGCAGGAGACCCGGACGATCTCCGCACCGGCCCGCTCGAGCTGGGCGAGCGACTCGGTGAAGCGGGCGCGGACCTCGGGCGCGAAACCCTCGCCCTCGAGCTCCTCGATCACGCCGATGCGCAGGCCCTTCACGTCCCGGCGGCGGGCCGCCTCGGCGTAGGCGCCGACGGGGTCCGTGAGCGAGGTCGAGTCGTGCACATCGTGGCCGGCGATGAGCTCGTGCAGCAGCGCGGAGTCCTCGACGGTGCGGGTGACGGGACCGGCCTGGTCCAGGGAGCTGGCCATGGCGATCAGTCCGTAGCGGGAGACCGAGCCGTAGGTGGGCTTGACGCCCACGGTGCCGGTGACGGCGCCGGGCTGGCGGATCGAGCCGCCCGTGTCGGTGCCGATCGCGAGCGGGGCCTCGAACGCGCCGACGGCCGCGGCGGAGCCTCCGCCCGAGCCGCCGGGGATGCGATCGCGGTCCCAGGGGTTGCGGGTGGGGCCGAAGGCGCTGGTCTCGGTCGAGGAGCCCATCGCGAACTCGTCCATGTTGGTCTTACCGAGGATCGGCAGGCCCGCGGCCCGCAGCTTCTGCACCAGGGTCGCGTCGTAGGGCGGGATCCAGCCCTCGAGCATCTTCGAGCCGGCGGTGGTGGGCTGGCCCTCGGTGACGACCACGTCCTTGACGGCGACGGGCACGCCGGCCAGGCCGTGGACCTGCTCGCCGGCGGCGCGGCGGGAGTCGACGTCCTTGGCGGCGGCGAGCGCCTCGTCGGTGTTGACGTGGAGGAAGGCGCGCAGGTCGCCGTCGACGGCGGCGATGCGGTCCAGGTGGGCGCGGGTGAGCTCCTCGGAGGAGACCTCACCGGCGGCGAGCGCGGCGGCCTGGGCGGCGGCGCTGGTGCGGATGATGTCGGTCATGCTCACTCCTCCCCGAGG
>DATGUQ010000230.1:0-2632 GCA_035301145.1 Brachybacterium sp.
GCGCGAGCCGCCGCGGTCGATCGGGAAGGCGTTCATCATCAGGCGCACGAAGATGCGCCGGTACCAGTGGTCGAACCAGTAGTCCGCGGCCACGCCGGTGCTCAGGAACCGCGCCTGGGTCCACGGCAGGCTGATCGCCAGCAGCGGGCCGTCGACGTGGCTGGTGTGGTTCGCGACCAGCACGAAGGGGCCGCGGATGCTCCGCACCCGGCGGTGGACCCGGGCCTGCGGGGTCACGGCGGAGTTCACCACGGCCCGGAACACGACCCGCTGGAGCACGAACCGCATCCCCGCCCGCCAGCCGGAGCGGTACTTCGCGAACTCGCCGGTGGGCTCCTCCCATCCCTCGCCGCGGGACCGTGCCGAGAGGGAGTCGAAGAGCTTCCTGGAGCGGTCCTTGAGCTCGTCGGCCGCCTTCGCCGTCGCCTCCTGGGCGCGGGTGGCGGCGTCCTGCGCGCGCTCCGCTGCCGTACGGGCGGCCGACGGGGTGGCATCGGCGGGGTCCGCAGGGGCGGCACCGTCGGCGGAGTCCGCACGGGCGCTGTCGGCGGGCTCCGCAGGGGCACCGGTCACGTCGGCCTCCTGCGGCGTCGCCGCGTCCTCGTCCTGCGGCTCCTGCGGGGTGTCCTGCGAGGTCAAACGATCACTTCTCCCGGTTGCGTCGGTGGCTGAGCAGGGCGCTGAGCCGGGCGACCAGCCCTCGCGGGGTGGTGCGCAGCACGGCCGCGATCAGCTTCCAGCGCTTCGAGGGGATGGAGACGGGCTTGCCGCGGGCGACGTCGCGCAGGCAGTCCTCGACGAGGCGATCCGCGTCCAGCCACAGCGGGCCGGGGATCGAGGAGCCCCTGATCCCGGCCCGGGAGTGGAACTCGGTGCGCACCCAACCCGGCATCAGCGCGGTGACCTGCACGCCGGTGCCGGCGAGCTGCACGCCCAGGGACTCGGAGTAGTTGCCCACCCACGCCTTGATGGCGGAGTAGTTGTTCTGGGTGACCAGTGCGGAGACGGAGCCGACGTTGATGATCCAGCCGCGGCCGCGCGCGCTCATCCCGCGGCCGGCGGCCCCGCCCAGCTTGAGGACGGCGCGGATCATCACCTCGAAGCCGCGGTCGTGCTGGCTGAGGTCCTCGTCGAGCAGCGGCGACTTCACCGAGAAGCCGGCGTTGTTGACGAGGACGTCGACGGGGTCGTCCGCCGTGACGAGGCGGTCGGCGACCCGCTGCTGGTCGGCGCGATCGGAGAGGTCGGCGGCGAGCGTCTCCACCTGGACGCCGAACTCGGCACGCAGCTGCGCGGCGACCTCGGCGAGGCGCTCGGCGTCCCGTGCGACCAGCACGAGAGCCGTCCCACGGCCCGCGAACGCTCTGGCGAAGGCGGCCCCGATACCTGCAGTGCCGCCAGTGATCAGGGCCCTATGCATGGCGGCTACGATACACTAGCGCCGCCCTGACCAGCGCGGAGAAGCCCCCTGGTGGGAGGCCCGCCGGGCGTCGCGCGCACACGCTGCAGCACCGGGTGGAGGACTCCCCGCGCCGCACCCAGCGCCCCCGCCGTACCCGTCCACAGAGGATCCCATGTCGCACAGCACCTCCCCCGCCGCTCAGTCCGCCACCGGCGGCTCGACCAGCGGGGGCCGCCGGATCCTGCTGACCGGAGTGACCGGCTTCCTGGGCCAGGCCGTGCTGCGGTCCCTGCTCGAGACCACCGAGGACGTGCACGTCACCGCCGTCGTGCGCCCGAAGGGCTCGGTCACCGGGCGCAGGCGGCTCGAGCAGCTGCTGCGCAAGCCCGTCTTCTCCTCCTGGGCCGATCTGCTCGCCGCCGAGGGCTCCGACGACTCGCCGGTCGACGGCAGGGCGCGGCTGAAGGAGATCTTCGATACCCGTGTGGGCGTGCTCGAGGGGGACCTCACCGACATGCCCGAGATCACCGAGCCCTTCGACACGGTGATCCACTCCGCCTCCTCGGTCTCCTTCGACCCCCCGATCGACGAGGCCTTCCGCACCAACGTCGGCGGCGCGCAGAACCTGTACGAGGCGCTGCTCGCCTCCGGGCAGGACCCGCACGTCATCCACGTCTCCACCGCCTACGTCGGCGGGATCTCCAAGGGGCTGCGCCAGGAGGGCTCGCTCCGGGCCGACGTCGACTGGCGCGCCGAGTACGAGGCCGCACTCGCCGCCCGCGCCCGGGTCGAGGCCGAGTCCCGCAAGCCCGAGACCCTGCGCTCCCAGATCCGCGCCGCCAAGGGGCGTGTGGGCCGGATGGGCCCCAAGACCGTCGCCGCCGCCTCCGAGGACGCCCGCCGCGAATGGGTCGACGAGCGCTTGATCGACTTCGGCCGCACCCGTGCCCAGTCCGTCGGCTGGACCGACATCTACACCTTCACCAAGGCGATGGCCGAGCAGGTCGCCGAGGAGCTGTGGGCCGCGGGCGGGCACCGCGTCTCCTTCGTGCGGCCCTCGATCATCGAATCCGCGATGACCAAGCCCTACCCGGGCTGGATCGACGGCTACAAGGTCGCCGACCCGCTGATCATGGCCTACGGCCGCGGCGTGCTGCCCGAGTTCCCGGGCCTGGCGGATTCCATCCTCGACGTGATCCCCGTGGACCACGTGGTCAACGTGATCGTCGC
>DATGUQ010000231.1:0-33292 GCA_035301145.1 Brachybacterium sp.
GATCGCGCTGCTGTGCTACCTCCTGCTCACCGTCTCGATGACCTGCTACCTGGGCGTCCAGGCGGGCAACCTGCTCGAGCTGTGGACCGGGCTCGAGGTGCCGTGGTGGCTGATCTCCGCCCTGATGATCCTGGTGGTGGGACTGCTGGGCCACCGCACGATCGACCTGTCCGCGAAGGTGCTCGGCATCGTGCTGGTGCTCGAGATCCTCGCCGTGGTGGCGATCGACATCGGGGTGCTCGCCTCCGGACGCCCCCTCGAGGCCCTTCCCTTCAGCCCCGCCGAGGCCCTCTCCGGCGCTCCCGGCCTCGGGCTCCTGTTCGCCTTCCTCGGGTTCTTCGGCTTCGAGGCCACAGCGGTGTTCCGGCACGAGGCGAAGGACCCGCTGCGCACCATCCCCCGCGCCACCTACATCGCCGTGCTCCTGATCGGCGTGCTCTACACCGTCTCGTCCTGGCTGGTGATCTCGGGGCTCGGCGCGCACGAGGCGCACGACGCCGCCGTCGCGGATCCGGACGGCGTGATCGTCTCCCTCGCCGCCGACGTGGTCGCCCCGATCATGCGGGATGTGACCCAGGTGCTCGTGGTGACCAGCATGTTCGCCTGCATGCTCGGCTTCCACAACATCGTCACCCGCTACCTGTTCACACTCGGCCGGCGCGGCGTGCTGCCCGCGACGCTCGGCGAGGCGCACCCCGTGCACCGGTCGCCGTCCCGGGCCTCGCTGTGCGTCACCGCGCTCACCGCCGCGGTCGTCCTCGTCTCCGCCCTCGCCCAGCTGGATCCCGTGGTCGAGATCTACACCTGGTACTCGGGCCTCGGGGCGGTCGGCGTGATCCTCATGATGGCGCTGACCTCGATCGCCGTGGTCCGCTTCGGAGCCCGCCGGGGCGCGGAGCGGGCCGGCGGCGGGGTGCTGGCCGCGACCGCTCTGGGCGGTCTCGGCCTGCTGCTCGTGCTCGGCATCTCGGTGGCGAACCTGCCGCTGATGGTGGGCGGGACCGCGGCCGCCGCCGTGTGCGCGGGGATCCTGCTGCTGGTCTTCGTGCTCGGTACGCTGCTGCCGCGCCGGCGCCCCGCCACGGCCGACGAGCCGGAGATGGCGGCCGCGGGCCGCGACTGAGCGCCGGCCGGCGGGGGCTGGACGCTGGCCGGCGGGGAGGACCGGCGACCCGGGAAGGGGCCGCCGGTCCACGAGCTCCGCAGGCCGGAGGAGCCGGCGCGCGGAGGATGGTTCACCAGCGGTGAGCCACGTCGATCACCAGGCGCGAGCCGTCGCCGGGGCCGTCCAGCGTGAACACCCGCATCGGGAGCCGGGCGCGCACGCCGAGCCCGATCTGCGTCTGCCCCTCGAAGCTGCCGGTGAAGGCCACCTGACGGAAGGTGCGGTATCCGGTCACGTCGACCGCGTGCGACCGGTCGCGGGGGGCGTAGGTCGCCCGTCCGCTGCCGTCGTGGGCCGGGGCGTCGACGAGGATCGCGAGATCCGCGCCGCCGCTGAGCGGGACGGCGGCGCCGGAGCCGAGTGCGTCGACCCGGTTCACGTACTTCACCGTGTAGCCGGAGACGTCGCCCTCGAGGTCGACCACGAGCCGGTCGAAGCAGGCGTGCCGACCGGTGCGGAGGTCCTCGACCTGGGCGGAGGACGTCGCCGATGCGGATTCGGGCATCGAGCCCCAGTGGATGCCGCAGTAAGGAGCGGCGACTGCCGTGGCCGGGGCGAACATGGCCAGGCCGAGCATCGTCGCGCAGGCGGCGAGGAGAGAGAGGATGCGCTTCTTCACGACTGCCTCCTAGGGGAGACGGCGGTGGCCACGGCGGCCGGCGCCGTATACCTGGATTGTCCGACTCCTCCCGGAGGCGATCCAGTGACCGGCGGGTCATGACCACCGGATCGTGACCTTGGGCGGCGGCGCCTCCGGACCGTCGGGCGGTGGCGCCTCCGGACCGTCGGGCGGCGGCGCCTCCGGACCGTCGGGCGGTGGCGTGCGCCTCGCGAGCTGAACACGCCGGCCCATTCCCCCGATATCGCTCGTGACCGTGCCATATCGGGGGAACGGGCGGGCGTGCCGCGGGCGCAGCGCGGAACGTGGGCGGCGAGGCCGGGCGCGCCCGGGGGACCTCGGCCCCGGCGGGAGGGCCGCGGCCCTGACAGGATGTGCGCTATGACCGTGCTCGTCGCCTACGCGACCCACTCCGGAGCCACCCGCACCCTCGCTGAGACGCTCGCCGACGCCCTGCGCGCCGACGGGCTCGACACGGACCTGGTCGACATCGAGGACCACCCCGACCCGAGCGGCGCAGACGCCGTGGTGCTCGGCTCGGGCGTGCGCGTCGAATCCGTCGAGAAGACGGCGCTGACCTGGACCAAGACCCATCTCGACACGCTGCGGCGTCGGCCGTTCGCGTTCTTCTCCTGCTCCGGATCGGCCGCCGACCCGGCGCGGGGCGGGAAGCAGAAAGCGACCGACGCCTACCTCGAGCGCTTCCCCCTCTCCCCGGTCGCGGTGCGGAACTTCCCCGGCTGGGTGCTCATGGACCGGATCCCCGTGCACGAGCGGGTGCTGCTCACCTCGATGCGCACTCCCACCGGCGACTTCCGCGACCTCCCCGCGGTCACCGCCTGGGGGCACGAGATCGCCCCGCTCCTGCGCGGCTGAGCTCGGCGCAGAGCGACGCCGACCGCGGCGGCGACGACCTCGACCCTCGCCATCAGCCGGGCCGTGCGCTCCGGCAGCGAGTGCCGATGGTCCAGCAGCGTCAGCCCGCCCGGACCGGCGAAGGCCCCGGCGCGGCCCGCAGCCAGGTCCCCTCGTCGGCTCCGGGGGTCCTGCGGAACCTCTCGCGCGTGCCCGCGCTCACCAGCCCCGCTCGGCCAGGCGGTGCGGGGCGGGCAGGTCGGCGACGTTCAGGCCCACCATGGCCTCGCCGAGGCCGCGGGAGACCTCGGCGATCACGGCGGGGTCGTCGTAGGAGGTGGTCGCGCGCACGATCGCGGCGGCGCGCGGGGCGGGATCGCCCGACTTGAAGATCCCGGAGCCGACGAACACCCCGTCGGCCCCCAGCTGCATCATCATCGCGGCGTCGGCCGGGGTGGCCACGCCGCCCGCGACGAACAGGGGCACCGGCAGCTCGCCGGCCTCCGCGACCGCCTCGACCAGGGCGTACGGGGCCTGCAGCTCCTTCGCCGCGACGAACAGCTCGTCCTCGCTCTTCGCCGCCAGCTCCCGGATCTGGGCGGAGATGGTGCGGATGTGCCCGGTCGCCTCGGAGACGTCGCCGGTGCCGGCCTCGCCCTTGGAGCGGATCATCGCCGCGCCCTCGGCGATGCGGCGCAGCGCCTCGCCGAGGTTCGTCGCACCGCACACGAAGGGCACGGTGAAGCGGTGCTTGTCGATGTGGTGGACGTAGTCGGCGGGGGAGAGCACCTCGGACTCGTCGATGTAGTCCACCCCCAGCTCCTGCAGCACCTGCGCCTCGACGAAGTGACCGATGCGGGCCTTGGCCATGACCGGGATGGAGACCGCCTCGATGATCCCGTCGATCATGTCCGGGTCGCTCATGCGGGAGACGCCGCCCTGGGCGCGGATGTCGGCCGGGACGCGCTCGAGCGCCATCACGGCGACTGCGCCGGCGTCCTCGGCGATCTTCGCCTGCTCCGGGGTGACGACGTCCATGATGACGCCGCCCTTCATCGTCTCGGCCAGGCCGCGCTCGGCGGTGTCGGTGCCGGTGGGAGGGGTGGGTGCAGCAGTGCTCATGGGGGTGTCCTCGTGTCGTTCGCGCGGCGCGGGCCGACGGTCCTTACGCGTCGCCCCTCCCTGCACCACATTGGCCTAGGCCAAAAATATCATGGCCTGTGAAGGCTGTCATGCGCACCCGATGAATGTGGCCGTGCTGTCCCTGGCACGGAGGTCCCCGACGCATGGTTCTCATACGTTCTGAATCCGGCAAGGCACCCGTGGTGAGTGATCCATAGTTATGCATCGTTCTGGGTCATCGGGCGCACTCTCTGACGCCGTGGCATTCATTCAGCCGGAGGTCGGAGTACCCCCACCGGGCACATCGCCTGATCCGGCCTGCCTCTGCCATCGTTGCTCGATCACTGTGCGGAATCTGCTCCAGACTGTCTGCTGCGCCGGGCTCAGGGCCACACCCTCCATCTGCTCGACCAGCGCCATGACCGGCCGCTCTTCGTCCGTGGGCGTCACGCCGGAGGCTCGGACCATGGCTTCGGCGAAGTCCGCGATGCGGTCCGCGAGCTGAAGGGCTCGATCCTCCTCGATCTCGGTGAGGGTCTCCAGCTCCTCGAACTCGCGGTACCAGCGAGCAGCGTGCTCGGCCAGCGCATCCTCGTCGAGGGTGTGTGCCAGCGCGGTGACGGCGTCCTGGTCGAGGTCCGTGCTCGTGGTGACCAGGGTCCAGACGTCCTCGTCGAACTGTTGCGTCGCCGTGGTCCTCCCCGCAATGGTGCCCGCTGCGGAGCGTGCTCCGTGGCGACGCAGGTCCGCCAGCAGCTTTCGCTGGGTGGCGAGACGCTGCTCCTGCTCCGCCAGCTCTCGGTCGAGCTCCGCGAGCGGTTCGTCCTGGCTCTGCCGGTCCATCTCGAGGACTCGGCGGATCCGCCGCAGCGGCATCCCGCCTCCCGCCAGCTGCCGGATGCGCAGCAGAGTGACCAGGTCGCGGATGCTGTAGCGGCGGTAGCCGTTCGGGTCACGCGGGACCTCCGGGAGCAGGCCGATCCGGTGATAGTGCCGCAGGGCGCGGGGCGTGGTGCCCGCGAGTTCCGCGAGGTCGCGACTGCGCAGCACCGTGCTGTCAGGAGCGGGGGAGTCCCGGATCCGCTCCGGGGGCGTGCCCGGGCTCATCGCGCGACCGGTTCGCGACCGGCGCTGAGCAGACGCAGGAACCTCTCGGGTTCATCGACGTGGAGCAGCACCTCGGATGCCCGGAACTCGGTGGGGTGATCCTTCGCGGCGACCGGAGGACGAGCGGGCACGGGATCGGTGAAACGGAGTCTCACGTTCGTGCTCTGGAACTGGGACAGCACTAGCAGACCGTCCTCGGCCCGCGGGTGCGAATCCGTATGGTGCGCGTGCCGCACCGCGGCAGCCACAGCACTCAGGGGCGCGGTGAGCACCGTCGTCCGACCCCAGCGAATGTGCAGGACGTCGCCGCCGACGAAGTGCGGATGGACGACCCGCGTCGCCAGGAGCCCGAACAGGAAGAGCATGCCCCAGACGCTGAGGAGCAGCAGCAGGATCCGCAGCCACAGCCACGGCACCAGCAGATGCACGACCAGGACCTCTACGAGGCTCACCACGGCCAGCGCGACCGGCAGCGTCATCATCCCTCTCGTGTACCCGAAGGGCACGGACCCCTCCGGAACCCGGCGCCTCCCCGCGAGTGCGAGGATCAGGCTCTGGAATGCACGGATCTCAAAGGCGACAGGGCGCAGCAACGGCTCTTCGGCGACCAGCCTGTCGAGCAATCCCGGGCCGTCGGCGCCTTCTGCCCGCCCGAGGCGCCGCCACCGCAGGATCGTCAGCACGGCGAACAACAGTAACAACGGGAGCTCGATCAGCACGAACAGCAGCAGCGCTGACCTGCGATCGAGGATTCCGATGAGATTCAGGACAGCGAGCGTGAGCAGGACGACCGCCGAGACGCCCATATGGAGACGGTGCGCGGTCCGCAGCCGGCGCGATCTGGTGGACATGGACTCATCCTCGACTACGACGCTGCGTCGCAGTCAACGGCGGATCCCGCGGACATAGACTCGAGCGTGTGGAACCGGACGAGCCCCTGGAGATCCGCGGCACCACTGCCGCGGAGATCGCCGGCAGCGTGCGGGCTCTCGTCGAGCGGGGCGAGCTCGCCCCCGGTGACCTGCTCCCGCCGGTGCGCACCCTCGCGGAGCAGCTCGGCGTCAACCGCAACACCGCCGTGGCCGCCTATCGCCGGCTCGCCCGGGACGGCGCCGTGGTCGCGCAGGGCCGGGCCGGGACCCGCATTGCCGGGCGGCAGCCGACGGCACAGGAGGGCTTCGCTCCTGCAGCCGCCCTCGCCGTGCCGGCCGCCCGGGACGGGGCCGACGGGGACAGGCCCGACGGCGGCAGTGCCGACGGGGACAGGCGCCACGGGGGCGTTCCCGCGGGAACGCTCCGCGATCTCGGCAGCGGCAATCCCGACCCCGCCCTCATCCCGGATCTCGCATCGGCGCTCGCGGGCGCCGTCGGCCGCCCGGTGCTCTACGGCGAACCGGTGATCGATCCCGGCTTCGAGGCGTGGGCGAGGGACTGGGCCGCGCCGGATGTTCCCGGCGGTGCGGCAGCGGAGCTGACGCTGACCAGCGGCGCGGTCGATGCGATCGAGAGACTGCTGGCCCAGGCCCTGGTCCGCGACGACGTGGTCGCCCTCGAGGACCCGTGCTTCCTCTCCAGCCTGCAGACGGTGCGCCATGCGGGCTACCGACCCCTGCCCGTCCCGGTCGACGAGGAGGGGATGCGGCCGGAGCAGCTGCGTGCGGCGCTCGAGGACGGGGCCCGTGCGGTCGTCCTCACCCCGCGCGCCCAGAACCCCACCGGTGCCTCCCTAGGCCCGCGCCGGGCCGAGGAGCTGCGGGCCGTGCTGGCCGAACACCCCTACGTGCTCGTCGTGCTCGACGACTACTTCTCCTTCCTCTCCCGCCGGCCCTTCCGCTCGCCGCTGCCTCCCGAGCATCGGCGCTGGGCACTCGTGCGCTCGGTCTCGAAGTTCCTCGGCCCCGACCTGTGCCTCGCGGTCACCGCGACCGACCCCGAGACCGCTTCCCGCCTCGCGCTGCGACTCAGTCCCGGCACCACCTGGGTGAGCCATCTCCTGCAGCGCCTCGCCCACGGCGTGCTCGCGGACCCGGCGGCACTGGAGCTCATCGAGCGGGCCGGCCAGCACTACGCCGCACGCAACGCGGAGGTCGCCGAGATGCTGGCCGCCCGCGGGATCGAGATCGCACCGGGCGACGGGATGAGCCTGTGGGTGCCGCTGCCGCGCGCCGCCTCGACGGTCGCGGCCGATCTCGCCCGACGGGGATGGCACGTGCGCACCGGAGAGGAGTTCCTGCTCGACCCGGGCGCGGAACCCGCACGGCATCTGCGGGTGACCGTGCACGACCTCACGGATACCGAAGCGGGGCGCTTCGCGGAGGATCTCGCGGCGGTGCTCCGCGTGGACGGAGTCTGACCGCTCCGGCGCATCGCGCCGAGCGGTGCACGCCGGCCGGGCGGAGCGACGGCGTCAGCCCCGGGTCAGGGGGCCGAAGGTGGTCGCGGTGATCTGCTCGTTGACGGCCAGGTTCGAGACCCGTGCCTCGGTGATGCCGAAGGAGCCCAGGCGCGCGGTGTGCTCGGCGATGTAGCGCTCGGCGGACTCCTCGTCGGCGAACAGATAGGCACCGCCCGCCGTGGACTGCCCCGGATCCTCGGTCCAGAACTTCCAGATCAGGCCGTCCTCGCCGGCGATGTCGTCGGCGAGCTCCGCGTAGGCGGCAGCGGCCTCGGCCCCGAAGGGACCGTCGGAGGAGAACTCGAAGGAGACGATACGGGGCATGGTGAACACTCCCGGTGCGGGGGCGACTCTTCCGCCCAGCCGACTGTAGGAGCGGGCCGGCGTCGAGGGGTTGCCGCCCGGTGACCGGATCCGTTCGGGGCGCGCTGCGGCGACGGCGACATCAGAGTTCGCGCAGCACCCGGGCCGGGCTGCCCACCGCGACGGTGTTCGCGGGCACGTCCCGTGTGACCACGGCCGACGCGCCGATCACCGAGCCGTCGCCGATGCTCACCCCGGGCAGCACCGTCACCCCGCCGCCGAGCCAGACGTTGTCCCCGATCGTGATCGGCGCGGCCCGTTCCAGCCTCTCCCGGCGGGGCCCGGGTGCGGTGGGATGGATGGGGGCCAGCAGCTGGACGTTCGGGCCGATCTGGCAGTCGTCGCCGATCGTGATCGGAGCGACGTCGGCGAAGGTGGCGTGGTAGTTCACGAAGGTGCGCGCGCCGAGGGTGATGTGGCTGCCGTAGTCCACCGCGAACGGGGGCCGCACCACGGTCCCCTCGCCGAGGCCGCCCAGCAGCGCGGCGAGCAGATCCCGCGCCTGGGGGGCGTCCTCCAGCCAGGCCCGGTGGTAGCGGTCGGCGAGACGGGCGGCGGAGCGCTGGAGCGCACCGAGCTCCTCGTCGGAGACGTACCAGTCGCCGGCGAGCATGCGCTCGCGCTGGCTGCGCGCATCGGCGGGGTCCGGGGCGGGGGTCATGCGGGCGAGGCTACCGGGCGGCGGAGCGCGGGACGGGGCGGCGCCTCGCGGAGAGATGCCGCCCCGCCCCGTGAGCGGGCCCCGGCTGCCTCAGCTGATGAACAGCAGGCCCGGGGCGAAGGCCACCAGGAACACGACGATCAGGCCCAGTGCGTAGAACGGCAGCAGGGCGCGCGCCGTGTGCAGGATCGGCACCCTGCCGATCGAGGCGGAGATGAACAGCGTCGTCCCCACCGGCGGGGTGTACAGGCCCATCGCGAGGGTGACCACCATGATGATGCCGAAGTGGATCATGTCCATCCCGATCGCGTCCGCGACCGGCAGCATCACCGGGGTGAGCAGCAGGATCGCGGGGGAGATGTCGAGGAACATGCCCACGATCAGCAGGATGACCACCATCGCGAGGATGACCAGCCAGTCCGCCTGCAGCGCCGAGGTGAGCGAGGTCGCCAGCGCCTGGGGCGCCTCCTGGATGGTGAGCAGCCAGGCCAGCGCGGAGGAGAACATGATCAGCAGCAGCACCACCGCGCTCGCCGAGGCGGACTCGACCAGCGCCTTCTTGAACTGGGCGAGGGTCAGGTCCCGGTAGAGCAGCACCCGCACCGCCAGCGCGTACAGGACGGCCAGCACCGAGACCTCGGTGACCGTCGCGATGCCCGTGAACAGCACCACGCGGATCAGGACGATCGGGATGAGGATGGCGGGGGTCGCGAACAGCAGATCGATGAGCAGTCGCTTCACGCTCAGCTTCGCACGCACCCGCGGGAAGCCCGCCTTCCACGCCACCAGCCAGCAGCCGATCAGCAGCAGGACCGCGGCCAGCAGGCCCGCCCCGATGCCGGCGGTGAACACGGCCGCGACCGAGGCGCCGGAGGCCGAGGCGAACAGGATCATCGGGATGGACGGGGGCAGCACCACGCCCAGCGAGGAGGCGGAGGCGTTCACCGCGGTGGCGTAGCCGCCGTTGTACCCGAGGCGCTTCGTCCACGGGATGACCACCTTGCCGATGCCGGTGGCGTCGGCGACCGCGGAGCCGGAGATGCCCGCGAAGATCGCATTGGTGAGCACGCTGGTCATCCCCACGCCGCCGCGCAGACGGCCGACGATGCGGGTCGCCAGGCCGATCACCTGGGCGCCGAGCTTCCCGCTGAACAGCAGGTCGGCGGTGAGGATGAAGAAGGGGATGGCGAGGATCGAGTAGTCCCCGACGGGGCTGAAGGACTGCTGCGCGAGCCCCTCCATGGGCAGGGAGCCCACGGCGAACAGGCCCACGATCGCCCCGGCGATGATCGCGAAGGCGACCGGGATCCCGAGCAGCAGCAGGATGATGAAGACGGCGACTGCGATGAGAGCTTCAAGCACCGGGGTCCTCCTTCGGTGAGTCCGGCGACGGGGTGCCGTCCTGCGGGGACGCCGGTCCGGGGTGGCCGGGCGGGACGGTCGCGCTGCCGTCGTCCGGGATGCCGTGGCGGATGCAGTGGACGGTGCGGGCGCCGGCCTGCACGGCCATCACGGCGACCATGACGATGAAGGCGCTGAAGCTGCCCAGCTGCGGCCAGCCCATGATCGGCGTGGACTGCGCGGCCATCGGCGGGATCAGGTACACCGCCAGGTAGGTGAGATAGGCCAGCAGCAGGGTCGAGAACGCCCAGATGGCGATCTGCGCCCGCTCGAGAGCTCGGCCCCTCAGCCGGCCGACCAGGACGTCGACGGCGATGTGGCCGCGACTTCCCTGGGCGACGATGGCGCCGCCCGCGATCAGCCAGGGGAACAGATAGGTGGGGCCCTCGGCGGCGATCGGCAGCGAGGAGTTCAGGACGTAGCGCATCACCACGGCGACGGTCACCAGCGCCACGATGAGGACGGTCGCGACGATCGCGATCCAACCGCCGACCGTCGCGCAGGCCGCGTTGACCGGCTCCTCCGGCCGCGCCTCCTCGCCGTGGCCCTCGGAGGTGTCGAGGGAGGCGAGGTCCTCCTCGGTGATGATCGGGTGGCGCCCGGCGTCCGGGCCGGTGGAGGGGGAGGTCCCGCTCATGCTGCACTCTCCTCGTGGTCGGCGCGGATCGCCTCCGCGGCGTCGGTGATCTGTGCGAAGAACTCCGGATGCTTCTGCTGCCAGCGGTCGTACACGGGGTGGGTGGCCTCGCGGAACATCGCGCGGTCCGGGTGGGTGACCTCGAGGATCTGCTCGAACTCGGCGTAGATCTCCTCGCTCTGCTCGTCCATCAGCCGGCGCTGCTCCTGCTGCGCCTCGTCGGCCGCCTCCTCGATCACGGTCCGGACGGCCGGGTCGAGGTTCTGCCAGCGGGTGCTGGAGACGACGAAGGGGTTCATCTCGTACTTGTGCCCGGTCACCGCGAGGTGCGACTGCACCTCGTGCAGCGAGGAGCTGTAGATGTTCACCACCGGGTTCTCCTGGCCGTCCACCGCGCCCTGGCGCAGCCCGAGGTACAGCTCGCCGAAGGCCATAGGCGTGGGGTTGGCGCCGAGCTCGGCGAAGATGTCGATCGTCATCGGGTCGTCGGGCGTGCGGATCTTCAGCCCGGCCAGGTCCTCCGGCACCTCGATCGGTCGCACCGAGTTGGTGATGTCGCGCATGCCGTTGTCCCAGAAGCCGAGCACGTGGAAGCCCTTCTCCTCGGAGAGGGCGGCGATGCTCTGCTGGACCTCCCCGTCGAGCACCTGGTAGGCGTGCTGCGCGTTCTCGAACAGGAACGGCAGGCCGATCAGGGACGCCTCGGGGACGTACGAGGAGAACGGGCCCTGGGAGTTGATCGACATGTCCAGGGTGCCGGAGGCGACGGAGACCATCATCTCCGAGTCGCTGCCCACGGACTCCTGGCCGAGGATCTGGACCTCGACCTCGCCGTCGGACTTCTCGGCCACCAGGCGCTGGAACGCGAGGGCGCCCTCGGAGCGCGGGTTCCCGGGGGCCGCGCCGTGGCCGAGGATGATGCGCACCGAGTCGGTGCGGCGGGGGCCGTCGCCGCCGGCGCAGGCGCTGAGGCCGAAGCCCGCGAGCCCGGCCAGAGCGGCGCCGCGGAACAGGTCGCGGCGGCGTGGGGTGCGGGGAGGTGTCATGGGGGTCCTCCTGAGGGTCAGGGCGCGTCGTCGCTGTCCCTGGGTCGGGGGCGGTCGGGCAGGCGGGAGCCGGCTCGGCGGGAGGGGTTCGGGATGGCCGCCGCGGTCGGAGCTCAGGAATCCGGCTCGAGCAGCCGGACGATCTCCTCGCGGCTGCGGCGCGCGTCCTGTTCGCGGTCCTCCTCGGCGACGTCGTGCGTCTCCAGCTCGAGGACGTACGTGCCGGTGAACCCCTGGTCCTCGAGCGTCGCGACGAGGGCGGCGAAGTCCACGTCGCCCGCGCCGAGGGAGAGGTTGAGGTCCCCGGGCACGGCGTCGCGCAGGTGGACCCGCTCGATCCGGTCGCCGAGGCTGCGCGCCCAGGTCAGCGGGTCCTCGGCCGAGGCGACCACGTGCGAGACGTCGAAGAGCACGCCGAACTGCTCGGGAGCGCAGCGCGCCAGCAGGGCGTCGGCGTCCTGCACGGTGTGCACGTAGCGGCGGTGGTGCAGCACCTCGACGAGCAGACGCACGCCGTGCTCCGCACAGAGCCGGGAGATCAGTCCCAGGTTCTCGGTGATGCGGTCCAGGTCGCTGTCGCGGTCGACGATCGGGGTGTGGTCCGCGCGCCCGGCGGGCACGATCAGCGCCGCCCCGAGCGCTGCCGCGAGCTGCGCCAGCGGGGTGACGACGGCGGTCAGCGCCTCGGCGGTGAGGGTGGGGTCGTTGAGGTCCCCCGGGTCGGCGTTGACGGCGCCGGTGCGCAGGCCCTCCGCGCGGATCGCGCTGACGTACTCGGCGCTGCGCCCGTGGAAGGGCACGGGCACGTGATCGGTGACGGCGGGGATGGCGCCGAGGTCGATCTCGGTGGCACCCGTGCCGGCGATGAGCCGCAGCGCCTCGGCCAGGGGGCGGTGGCGGAAGGAGATCGTCGAGAGGCCGACGCGCGAGCAGGGGCCGGTCATGAGATGTACGCGCCGCCGTTGATGGCCTGGGTGGTGCCGGTGATGTAGCCGGCGTCCTCGCCGGAGAGCCAGACCACGAGCGCCGCGATCTCGTCGGCGGTGGCCTGGCGGCCCATCGGGATCGAGGCCGACAGCGCCGCCTCGGACTCGGCGGTGGTGTTGCCGCGGATGGTGGTGTCGGCGGCACCGGGGGAGACCGCGTTGACGGTGATCCCCTCGGGCGCCATCTCCCGCGCGAGGGAGCGGGTCAGGCCCAGCACGCCCGCCTTCGCGGCGGAGTACGGGGTCTTGGAGAACACGCCGCCGCCCTGCTGTGCGGAGACCGAGGACATGTTCACGATGCGGCCGTACCCGCCCTCGAGCATCGCCGGCAGGAACGCCCGGCAGGTGTAGAAGGTGCCGGTGAGGTTCACGGCGATGATCCTGTCCCACAGATCGTTGCTGACCTCGAGGAACGGCACGGGTGAGGGGATGCCGGCGATGTTCGCCAGGGCGCCGACGGGAGGCAGGTCCGAGGCGGTGATCTGCGCGGCGACCTCGTCCACGGCGGTGGAGTCGGTGACGTCGAGGGTGTGCCCCTCGGCGGTGACCCCGAACTCGGAGGCGAGGTCGTCGGCGAGCGTGCGGGCGCCCTCGCCGTCGAGGTCGAGGATCGCCACGGACCAGCCCTCGCGGGCGAAGCGGGTGGCGGTGGCCCGGCCGATGCTGCGCGGACCGGCGCCGCCGGTGACGACTGCGGTCCTGCTCTGGCTGCCGGTGGGCTGTGTATGCATCTGGGCACTCCCGTCACGTCGGTGTGGAGGGGCCGCAGGGGCCCGTTTCGGATCGAGCTGACGCTATGGGTCCGTCAGTGGTCCGACAACTGCACGGGAGGGCCGTGATCCAGCTCGCAGGCCAACGGTGCAGTTCAGAGGCTCGGCCGCTGCCGCATATTGGTCTGACCAGTGTTCCGCGGGTGGTCCGGCGAGGGCCCTGCGAGAGAATGGTCGACCAATTCTCCGATGCGGGACACCCCCGTGACCAGCGCTGATCATCAGCGGAGCCGCACGGCGGCGGCGTCGGCCGATTGCCCCCTCCCAGCTCGCATGCTTGCATCGTCCCCACATCGACGGCGGTGTCCCGGGCCCCGGCGGCACCGGGCCCGCAGCCGTTCCGAGACCGACCGAAGGAGGTCAGGTGGACGCCGAGACCCTCGAGTTCCTCGACAGCCTCGTCCGTGAGGGCACCGAGGTCGAGGCCGGGATCCTGATCCCCACCGAGCGCCGCCTCGCGGAGGTCAGCGGGATGTCGCGCGCGAGGGTGCGGGAACGGCTCTCCGGCCTGCAGATGCTGGGCATGCTCAAGAAGGTGCAGGGCAGCGGCAACGTACTGGTCACCTCCTCCTTCGACGGCGGCAGCGGCAACGTCTTCGAGCTGATGCTGCGGGCCGGCATGGTGACCGTCTCCCAGATCGCCGAGGCGCGGGAGATGCTCGAGGTCGCGATCGCCCCGAGGATGGTCGAGCGCGTCACCGACCAGCAGATCCACGAGCTCGAGGACCTCGTGTACGCCATGGTGGACGCCTCCGCGAACCGCGACTTCGCCGGCGGTCTCGAGGCCGACCACGCCTTCCACATCGCCCTGTTCGAGATCCTCGGCAACCCGATCATGAGCTACGTGGCCGGCGGCATGAACCGCGCCCTGCACGACCTGCTGCTCGAGCGGCGCCGCGTGGTGATTAGCAAGGAGATCGCCGCCAACGGCGGCGAGGTGCCCGAGATGTTCGCGAGCGACTCGGTCCACTTCGAGATCACGAAGGCGCTGCGCTCCCGCCGACGCGAGGCCGTCGCAGCGGCCATGGCGGAGCACTTCGACCGGTGGCGTCGCATCTCCCGCACCCCGACCCCGACGCAGACGCCGACGACGTCGTCCCCGTAGTCGGCCCCGTACCCCCACCGTCTTCCGGCCCCCGCGCCGGTGGATCCCGCACGCCCCACCCGAGGAGAACAATGACTGCGACCTCCGCCCAGCCGCCGCTGGATCCCGAGCGGATCCGGTGCATCCGGGAAGCGGCCCATCGCATCCGCCAGTACGCCCTGATCCAGGCCGAGGTGCAGGGCCAGGGCTACATCGGCCAGGCCCTCGACATCGCCGACGTGCTCGCCGTGCTCTACGCGGACCAGCTGCGGCTGGACCCCCTCGAGCCCGAGAGCGAGGAGCGCGACCGCTTCCAGCTCTCGATCGGCCACTACGCCCTGGCGCTGTACGCCGCGCTGACCGAGGCGAAGTTCTTCCCCGCCGAGGAGCTGCAGACCTACGCGGGCGACGACTCCCGCTTCCCGATGTCCTCGATGCGCACCTACACCCCCGGCGTCGAGATCTCCGGCGGCTCCCTCGGGCACGGCCTCGGGATCGCGAACGGAGTCGCGATGGGCCTGAAGCGCAAGGGCTCCGACCGCTTCGTGTACAACCTGCTCTCCGACGGCGAGCTCGGCGAGGGCTCCACCTGGGAGGCCGCCGCGGTCGCCGCGCACCACTCGCTGGACAACCTCATCGCGATCGTCGACTTCAACGACCAGCAGGCCGACGGCAGGTCCACCCAGATGCTCTCGATGGAGCCGGTCACCGACAAGTTCGAGGCCTTCGGCTGGATCGCCCGCCGCTGCGACGGCCACGACGTCGAGGCGCTGCTGAGGGCCTTCATCGAGCTGCGGGAGACGGCCGATCCCCGGCCGCGCGTCCTCGTCGTCGACACCACCCTCGGCAAGGGCGTCGACTTCCTCGAGGCCCGCGAGAAGTTGCACTTCATGAAGGTCGACGAGGAGGAGTGGGCGCGAGCCCACGAGAAGCTGACCGAGAGCCACCGCGCACTGACGGAGGAGAGCGGACGATGAACCGGACCACCCCCACCCAGGACCTCCGCTCCGGCGCGATGAGCGCGGACCTGGCCGAGGCCGGTCAGCGCGCGATCTCCGCGCCCCTGGGCCACGCCCTGGTCGAGGCCGCGCAGGCCGACGAGCGGATCGTCGGCCTCAGCGCCGACCTCGCCAAGTACACCGACCTGCACATCTTCCGCGACGCGATGCCGGAGCGGTTCTACCAGATCGGGATGGCCGAGCAGGCGCTGCTCGGCGCCGCCACCGGGCTCGCGATGGAGGGGTACGTCCCCTTCGCCTCCACCTACTCGGTGTTCGCGACCCGCCGCGCCTACGACTTCCTGCTGCTGGACATCGCCGAGGCGAACCTCAACGTGAACCTGGTGTGCGCGCTGCCGGGCCTGACCACCGGGTACGGCCCCTCGCACGCGGCGACGGACGATCTCGCGATCCTCCGTGCCGCACCGAACCTGACCATCGTGGACCCCTGCGACGCGATCGACATCCAGCAGGCCGTCCCGCAGCTGGCCGCCGCCGAGGGCCCCACCTACACCCGCCTGCTGCGCGGCAAGGTGCCCGCCGTGCTCGACGAGTACGACTACAGCTTCGAGCTCGGGAAGGCGAAGCTGCTGCGGGACGGGGCCGACGTCCTGTTCGTCTCGAGCGGCCTGATGACCGAGCGGGTGCTCGCGGCCGCGCAGCAGCTCGAGCAGGACGGCGTCGGCGCGGCCGTGCTGCACAGCCCGACGATCAAGCCCTTCGACGGGGAGGCCCTGCTCGCCCAGCTCGGCGAGGGCCGCCTGGTGCTCACCGCGGAGAACCACTCCGTGGTGGGCGGGCTGTTCGACACCGTGGCCCGGACCATGGCCCTGCACGGCGTCGGTGAGGAGGTCACCCCGATCGCGCTGCCCGACGCCTTCCTCGAGGCCGGGGCGCTGCCCACGCTGAACGACCGCTACGGCGTCAGCACCGGCGCGATCGTGGAGCGCGTGCGCGGGATGCTGTGAGGCGACGCGGCGCCCCGTGACGGGGCGAGGGCGGTGTGCGCGCCGCGCGGGCGGGGCGCGAACCTCCATTCCACAAGGAGGTTGCATAAAGCGTCGGTGCTGGTAGCGTGCTCTCATGCATGGCACCGCGGCCGCACGGCGGTCGCACCGTCGAGCGCCCCGCCCGCGGCGTCGACGCCCTCCCCGAGGAAGGACCGCTCGCGCATGACCACCTCCCCGCACCCCGGGACCGCGCCGTCGGCCGACCCGGCGCCGCTGCGCGTCGGCATCGTCGGCACCGGCGGGATCTCCCGCGCCCACCTGCCCGGCTGGACCGAGCTCGGCGCCGAGCTGCACTGCTTCAGCCTCTCCGGGGCCGAGGCGTTCGCCGCCGAGTCCGGCGCCGCCGCGCACGGCACGCTCGAGGAGCTGCTGGCCGCGGTGGACGTCGTCGACGTCTGCGTCCCCACCCCGGCGCATCCGGAGATCGTCCGCGCCGCGCTCGACGCCGACAAGGACGTGATCTGCGAGAAGCCCCTCGCGCTGGACCCGGCCGAGGCCCGGGACCTGGCCGCGCACGCCGAGCGCACGGGCCGGACGCTGTTCCCCGCCCACGTGGTGCGGTTCTTCCCGCAGTACGCGGCCGCCGAGCGGGCGATCGCCACCGGCGCCGTGGGCCGGCTCGCGGTGCTCCGCTTCGAGCGCACCGGTTCGCTGCCGGACCGCGCCTGGTACGCCGACGACGAGCTCTCCGGCGGCATCGTGATGGACCAGATGATCCACGACATCGACCAGGCGCTGTGGCTGGCGGGCCCCGTCGAGCGGGTCTACGCCCAGCAGTCGATCGCGAGCTCCGACACCGCGGTGCGCACCGCCCACGTGGTGCTCACCCACCGCTCCGGCGCGATCAGCCACTGCCGCGGGTTCTGGGGCCCGGTGGGCACGCAGTTCCGCTACGGCTTCTCCCTCGCCGGGGACGGCGGCCTGCTGCAGTACGACAGCGCCGGCGACCCCGCAGTCGTGTTCGACGAGGTCGCCTCCGCCCGCCACGCCGCCGGGGACGGCTTCCTGCCCGACGTCTCCACGATGCGGGACCCCTACGCCGCCGAGATCGTCGAGTTCGCGGCCGCTCTCGCCGGCGGCACCCCCTCCCGCGTGGATGCGGCCGACGGCGCGCTCGCCGTCGAGGTCGCCCACGCCGCCCTCGAGTCCCTGCGCACCGGACGGAGCATCACATGCTGACCGCAGATCCCACCGCACCCCACGCCCCGCTCACGGTCGCACTGATGAGCTGCGCGCACACCCACGCCGGCTCCTACGCCGCCCTGCTCGAGGCCCGGCCCGACGTGGACCTGGTGGTCGCCGATCCCGACGGCTACGGCGACGTGCGCGGCGTGCGTGTGGTCCCCTCCTACGAGGAGGCCTGGAACGCCTGGCCCGAGGGGCCCGCCGCGATCGTCGTGACCAGCGCCAACGCCCACCACAAGGACCTGGTGCTGGAGGCCGCCCGCCGCGGCGTGCACGTGCTGTGCGAGAAGCCCCTGGCCACGACCGTCGCCGATGCCGAGGAGATGGTCGCCGCCTGCCGCGAGGCCGGTGTGGTGCTGATGACCGCGTTCCCGGTGCACTTCTCCCCGGCCGTCGCCTCGCTGCGGTCCGCGCTCGCCGACGGCGCGCTCGGCGAGCTGATCGGACTGACCGGCACCAACAACGGCAAGCTCCCCACCGCCCGGGACTGGTTCACCGACGTGGACCTCGCCGGCGGCGGCGCGATGGTGGACCACACCGTCCACCTCGCCGAGATCCTCGACTCGGTCCTCGGCGCGCCCGCGACCGTCCACGCCACCACCAACCGCATCCTCCACGCCGACCGCGCGGGGGAGGGGGCCGAGACCGGCGGCCTGGTCACGCTCACCTACGACTCGGGGCCGGTGGCCACCATCGACTGCTCCTGGTCCCTGCCGAACGACGCCCCCACCTGGGGCGGGCTGCGCCTGCAGGCGCTCGGCACCGGCGGGCAGGTGCAGATCGACGCCTTCGCCCAGCACGTGGGCGGGCCCGGGCGCTGGCTGCCCTACGGCAGCGACCTGGACGCCCTGCTGCTCGAGGCCTTCCTCGATGCGGTGCGGGAGGGCCGGGCCGTCGACCCCACCGGCGAGGTGGGGCTGCGCACCACCCGCGTGGTCGCCGCGGCCCAGGAGTCCGTGCGCACCGGGCAGCCGGTCGCGCTCGCGGAGGTCTGAGCGTCACCGGGCCTCGGCTCAGCGCGCCAGGTCGCGCTCGAGCACGGGCGCGAGGCGGAAGGGGATCAGCTCGCCCATCGCCAGCGACGTGTCGGTGCGGATCACGCCCTCGCATCCCAGCACCAGCTTGTTGACCCGGTAGAGGTCGTCGGTGTCCCGGCACACGCAGCGCACCAGGATGTCGTGCAGACCGCTCAGGCCGTGGACCTGCACCACCTCGGGGATCTCCCGCAGCTGCCCGATCACGTGCTCGAGGCGCGGCTGATCCACCTGCGTCTCCATGAACGCGGTCAACGGATACCCCAGCGACGCGGCGTGCAGGCGCCGGTCGTAGCCCTGCAGCGCCTGCCCCGCCTCGAGCGCGGCCAGGCGTGACTGCACGGTGTTGCGGGACAGCCCCAGCCGCTCCGCGAGGGAGACGATCGTGGAGCGGGGGTTCTCCGTCATGGCCAACAGCAGCCGGCGGTCGGTGTCATCGACAGTGCGCATACTGCCCAATTCTACGACGCCGTAGCCCCAGAAGTTGAGCAGAACGCTCAAATCTGTCCGGTTTCGTTGTGCGCTGTGCACTCCGGACGTAACGTGGGTCACGACGATGACGTCACGGCGCCCACCCGGTGCGGACGTCCCACGCGCTCACGAGGCGCTGCGGATTCTGGAGGTCCGAATGCTGACGACCACGTCCTGCCCCGACCACGATCTGGTCGCTGGACTCGACACGCCGCTGCACGTCCTCCGGGAGGACGGCACCCGAGGCCCGGAACCGCTCCTGGACCCCCTGCTGCGCGACGTGGACCGGGAGATGCTGACGGGCCTGTACCTGGACATGGCCGTGGTCCGGGCGATCGACGACGAGGCCGTCGCCCTGCAGCGCCAGGGCGAGCTGGGCCTGTGGCCCCCGCTGCGCGGTCAGGAGGCCGCCCAGATCGGCCTGGGCCGGGCCCTGCCGGAGACCGACTTCCTGTTCACCTCCTACCGGGAGAATGCCCTGGCCTGGTGCCGCGGGGTGGAGCCGGGGGAGATGCTGTCCGTCTGGCGGGGCACCACGCTGTCCGGCTGGGATCCCTTCGCCCGGCACATGGCCACCCCGCAGGTGATGATCGGCGCCCAGGCCCACCACGCCGTCGGCTACGCGATGGCCGCGCAGGCGCAGAGCGGGGGCGACATCGCCGTGACCTGCTTCGGGGACGGTGCGCTCAGCCAGGGCGACGTCAACGAGGCGATGGTCTTCGCCGCCTCGTTCCACGCCCCCGTGCTCTTCTTCTGCCAGAACAACCACTACGCGATCTCCGAGCCGGTCGAGGTGCAGGCCACCGTGCCCATCGCGCTGCGACCCACCGGGTTCGGGATCCCCTCCCTGAGGGTCGACGGCAACGATGTGCTCGCGGTGCGGGCCGCCTCCCTGCACGCGGCCCGCCACCTCCGCTCCGGCAAGGGGCCGATGTTCATCGAGGCCGTCACCTACCGGCTCGGGCCCCACACCACGAGCGACGACCCCACCCGCTACCGCGACGAGGAGGAGCTCCGACGGTGGCGGCGGCGCTGCCCGCTGGGCCGCCTGGAGCGTCATCTCGAGCAGCTCGGCGCCCCCGTCGAGGAGGTGCGCGCCGAGGCGGAGCGCCGCAGCCGCGAGGCCACCACCGCGATGCGGGAGGCCGTGGCCGCTCTGCCCTCCCCGGCCCCGGAGACCATGTTCGAGCACGTGCTGTCCACCGAGCACCCGGGCCTGGCCCGGCAGCGCGAGGAGTTCCGCGCCTTCACCGCCTCCCTCGCCCCCGAGCAGACCGAGGGGGCTGCCGCATGACGACCACGACGACCATGGCCGCCGCGCTGAACGCCGCCCTGCGCGACTGCCTCGGATCGAGCGAGGGCGTGGTGCTCATCGGCGAGGACATCGGCACCCTCGGCGGCGTCTTCCGCATCACCGACGGGCTGAAGGACGCCTTCGGCCCCGCCCGGGTGATCGACTCCCCGCTGGCGGAGTCCGGGATCATCGGCACCTCCGTGGGCATGGCCTACCGCGGCATGCGACCGGTGTGCGAGATCCAGTTCGACGGCTTCGTCCACCCGGGCTTCGACCAGATCGTCGCCCAGGTCTCCCGCCTGCACTACCGCACCGGCGGACGGGTGAGGATGCCGCTGACCATCCGGATCCCCTTCGGCGGCGGCATCGGCGCCGTCGAGCACCACTCGGAGAGCCCCGAGGCCTACTTCGCCCACACCCCCGGGCTGCGCGTGGTGACCGTCGCCGACCCGCAGGACGCCTACTCCACGATGCGCGCCGCGATCGAGTGCGACGACCCGGTGATGATGCTCGAGCCGAAGCGCCGCTACTGGTCCAAGGGCGAGGTCGACCCCTCCGTCACCGCCGACCTCTCCTCCGCGCGGGTGCTGCGCGAGGGGAGGGACGCGACCCTCGTCGCCTACGGTCCGCTGGTGGTCACCGCGCTCGAGGCGGCGGTCGCCGCGGAGGACGACGGCATCGACCTCGAGGTGATCGACCTGCGCTCCCTGTCCCCGCTGGACCGGGAGACGGTCGCGGCGAGCGTGCGCCGCACCGGCCGGCTGGTCGTCACCCACGAGGCGCCCGGCACCGTCTCGCTCGCCTCCGAGGTGATCACCTGCGCGATCGAGGACTGCTTCGTCCACCTCGAGGCCGCCCCCGAACGGGTGACCGGCTACGACACGCCCTACCCGCCCGCCGCACTGGAGGACCGCTTCCTGCCCGACATCGACCGGATCCTGGACGCCGTGGACCGCACGCTGGGCCGGCGCAGCTCGAGGGAGGCCGCGTGATGACCGACTTCATGCTCCCCGACCTGGGGGAGGGCCTCACCGAGGCGACGATCGTGGCCTGGCACGTCGCCGTGGGCGACGTGGTCACCCGCAATCAGCCGATCGCGGAGGTGGAGACCGCCAAGGCGCTGGTGGAGCTGCCCAGCCCGCGCGCCGGGCGCATCACCGCCCTGCACGCCGCCGAGGGGGAGACCCTCGCCGTCGGCGCACCGCTGATCGCGCTCGAGACGGAGGCACCGGGTGGGGCCGACGGGGGAGGCCCTGCGGCCGGCTCCGGTGCGGACGACGCCGGCTCGGAAGCCGACGACTCGGCTGCGGTCGCCGCAGGATCGGGTCCGACGGCGCCGTCGCCGGCGACCTCCGACACCGCCGCCTCCTCGGCGCCCGCTGCGGGGACCGAGCAGCCCGCCCCGCAGCGCCAGCAGGTGCTGGTCGGGTACGGGCCGATGCTGCCCGGCACCGGGCGGCCCCGCCGTCGTCCGCGCTCCTTCGAGACCGTCCCCTACGTGGGCCGCAGCGCGGAGGAGGCCGCCCGCCCCACACCGAAGGCGATGCCGCCGGTGCGCCGGCACGCCCGTGACCTGGGCGTGGACCTCGCGACCGTGGAGGGGAGCGGCCCCGGGGGCCGGATCCTCCGCAGCGACGTCGACGCGTGCGCGCACGGCGGACGGAAGGACCCGGGCGGTGCCCATGGCGGGAGGGCCTCCACCCGGCGGCCCGTCACGGGCCTGCGCCGCGAGACCGCCCGGGCCATGTCCGCCTCCGCGTCCACCGCCCCGCACGCCTCGGTCCACACCACCGTCGACGTCACCGACACCCTCGAGAGTCTGCGCCGCACCGACCGGGACGGGAACCGGACGTCCTTCCTCGCCGCCGTGTGCCGGGCCATCGTGCCGGCCGCCGCCAGGACCCCGTCGGCCAACGCGCGCTTCGACGCCGATGCCGGCGAGATCGAGCTGTTCGAGCAGGTCTCCCTGGGTGTCGCCGTCGCCACCGAGCGCGGCCTGGTGGTCGCGACCGTGCCCGGGGCGGACGCCCTCGACGGGGCGACGCTCACCGAGCGGATCGCCGAGCAGGCCGGCAGGGCCCGCGAGGGCACGCTCGCGCCGGCCGAGCTCACCGGCTCCACGCTCACCGTCACCAACGTCGGCGTGTTCGGGGTCGAGGGCGGGGTGCCGATCCTCAACCCCGGCCAGAGCACGATCCTCGCGATCGGCGCGCTGCGCACCCAGCCCTGGGAGCATCGCGGCGAGATGGCCCTTCGCACCGTCGTCACGCTCACGGTCTCCTTCGACCACCGGGTGCTCGACGGGGCGGAGGCCTCGAGGTACCTCATGGACATCGCCGATGTCCTCTCCGACCCTGCGATCCTGCTGACGAGGTAGCCGATGGACGTCCTGCGCACCGCCGTCGCCGCCGACGGCGCCGCCGCGATGGAGGCCCTGGTCACCGAGCTGCGACGCCGTCTCGCCGCTGCGGCCGACGGCGGCTCCGCCTCCGCGCGGGAGAAGCACCGCGCCCGCGGCAAGCTGCTGGCCCGGGATCGCATCGACCGGCTGCTCGATCCCGGCTCGCCGTTCCTGGAGATCGCACCGCTGGCTGCGGAGGGGATGTACGACGGGGCCGCGCCGGGCGCCGGCGTGGTCGCCGGGATCGGACTGATCCACGGCCGGCACTGCCTGGTGCTCGCCAACGACGCCACCGTCAAGGGCGGCACCTACTTCCCGATGACGGTGAAGAAGCACCTGCGCGCCCAGGAGATCGCCCAGGAGAACCGCCTGCCCTGCGTGTACCTGGTCGACTCCGGCGGCGCCTACCTGCCGATGCAGGACGAGGTGTTCCCCGACCGCGACCACTTCGGCCGGATCTTCTTCCACCAGGCGCGGATGAGCGCCGACGGGATCGCGCAGATCTCCGCGGTGATGGGCTCCTCCACCGCGGGCGGCGCCTACGTGCCGGCGATGAGCGACCAGACCGTCATCGTGCGCGAGCAGGGCACGATCTTCCTCGGCGGGCCGCCGCTGGTGAAGGCCGCGACCGGCGAGGAGGTCAGCGCCGAGGAGCTGGGCGGCGGCGCGATGCACACCGAGGTCTCGGGCGTCGCCGACCACCTCGCCGAGGACGACGAGCACGCCCTGTCGATCCTCCGCGACATCGTCGCCACGCTCCCCGACCCCGCCCCCGTGCTGCCCCGCTACGAGTCCCGCGAACCCGCGGTCGACCCGGCGACCATGGGCGCCGCGGTGCCGGCGGACCTCTCCACCCCGTACGACGTGCACGAGGTGATCGCCCGCCTCGTCGACGCGGGGGAGCTCTCCGAGTTCAAGCCCGGCTACGGCACCACGCTGGTGACCGGCTTCGCCCGGATCCACGGCCACCCCGTCGGCATCCTCGCCAACAACGGGGTGCTGTTCAGCGAGTCCGCGCTCAAGGGCGCCCACTTCGTGCAGCTGTGCGACCAGCGCGGCATCCCGCTGGTGTTCCTGCAGAACATCGCCGGGTTCATGGTGGGCGCCGAGTACGAGCGCGGCGGCATCGCCAAGGACGGCGCGAAGATGGTCACCGCCGTGGCCTGCGCCCGGGTCCCCAAGCTCACCGTCGTCATCGGCGGCTCGTTCGGAGCGGGCACGTACTCGATGTGCGGGCGCGCCTACTCGCCGCGGTTCCTGTGGCTGTGGCCGAACGCGCGCGTGTCCGTGATGGGCGGGCAGCAGGCCGCGGCCGTGCTCGCGACCGTGCGGCGCGACCGGATCGAGGCCGGCGGCGGCACCTGGAGCGAGGCCGAGGAGGAGGCGTTCCGCCGGCCCATCATCGAGGAGTACGAGGCGCAGGGCAGCCCCTACTACTCCACCGCTCGGCTGTGGGACGACGGGGTCATCGACCCCGCCGACACCCGCACCGTGCTGGGCCTGGCCCTGGACGTCGTCTCCCGCGCCCCGCTGGCCGAGCCCGGCCACGGCGTCTTCCGGATGTGAGGCGCACATGATCGACAGCGTCCTGATCGCCAACCGCGGCGAGATCGCGATGCGGATCCTCCGCACCCTGGCGGACCTCGGCCTGACCGGGATCGCGGTGCACACCGACGAGGACGCCGACGCCGCCCACGTCACAGCCGCCGACGGGGCCGTGCGCATCGGCTCCTACCTCGACGGGGCTGAGATCATCGCCGCCGCGCGGGCCACCGGTGCCCGGGCCGTCCACCCCGGCTACGGCTTCCTCGCCGAGCGCGCCGACTTCGCCCGCGCCTGCGAGGAGGCGGGCCTGGTGTTCATCGGCCCGTCGGCCGAAGCGATCGAGACGATGGGGGACAAGATCGCCGCGCGCGCCGCCGTCACCGGCCGCGGCGTGCCCGTCGTGCCCGGACTGGCCACGCCCGGGCCGGACGACGCCGCCCTCCTCGCCGGGGCCGCCGATCTCGGCTTCCCCGTGCTGGTCAAACCTGCCGCCGGCGGGGGCGGCAAGGGGATGCACGAGGTCATGCGGGCCGAGGACCTCCCCGCCGCGCTCGCCGCCGCGCGCCGGGAGGCCGCCGGCGCCTTCGGCGACGACACCCTCTTCCTCGAACGGCTGCTCACCGCGCCCCGCCACATCGAGGTGCAGGTCCTCGCCGACACCCACGGGAACGTGATCCACCTTGGGGAGCGCGAGTGCTCCCTGCAGCGGCGCCACCAGAAGGTGATCGAGGAGGCGCCCGGCCCCTCCCTCACCCCGGCCCAGCGCGAGCGTTTCGGGCAGGCCGCGGTCGCCGCCGCCCGGGCCGTGGACTACGTGGGCGCCGGCACCGTCGAGTTCATCGTCGACGGCTCCGCCCCCGAGGACCCGTTCTTCCTCGAGATGAACACCCGGCTGCAGGTCGAGCACGCCGTGACCGAGGCGATCACCGGCATCGACCTGGTCGCCGAGCAGATCCGGATCGCCCGCGGCGAGCCGCTGAGCCTCAGTCAGGACGAGGTGCGCCTCGAGGGTCACGCGGTCGAGGCCCGCGTCTACGCCGAGGACGCGGCCGCCGGGTTCCTGCCCACCGGCGGGCGGGTGCTCGCCCTCGCCCTGCCGCGCCACGTGCGGGTGGACCACGCCCTCGAGGTGGGCACCGTCGTCTCCAGCAGCTACGACCCGATGCTCGCCAAGGTGATCGCTCACGCCCCCACCCGTGCCGAGGCGCTCGCCGCCCTGGACCGCGCCCTGGCCGCCACGCACGTGCTCGGCGTGGTCACCAACACCGCGTTCCTGCGCGCCCTGCTGGCCCTGGACGAGGTGGTGGACGGCGAGCTCGACACCGGCTTGATCGAGCGCCGCCTGCCCGAGCTCGCCGCGCCACCGGTCACCGCGCGGACGCTCGCCGTCGCCGCCCTGCTGCACTGGGACCAGGTGGCCCGTTCACGTCCCGACGACCTCTGGCAACGCCCCACCGGCTGGCGCCTCGGGGCCCCCGCCCCCTTCGTGGTGCGCCTCGAGGGGCACGAGGAGACCCCGCGCGAGATCGCGCTGACCGGCACCCCGCAGCGGGCCCGGGCACGGATCGGCGAGGAGGAGCTCGAGCTCGCCCTGCACCCCGGGGCCGTCACCGTCGACGGCCGCCGCCTCCCGCTGACCCACCACTGCATGCAGGACACGGTGTGGGTCGGGCTGCCCGGCGAGGACCGCGAGCTGACCCTGCACCGCCGCCTCCACAGCGCCACGGGCCGGCAGGCGGCCCCCACGCTCGGATCCCCCATGCCCGGCACCGTCACCACCGTGCTGGTGGCCGACGGCGACCGCGTCCGCTGCGGCGACCCGGTGCTCGTGGTCGAGGCGATGAAGATGGAGCACACCCTCCATGCCCCCGGAGACGGCACCGTGCAGCTGCACGTCGCCGCCGGGCACCGGGTGGCCCGCGGGGAGGAGGTCGCCCAGCTGGTGCCCGAGGTGATCGCCCCGTCGGCCGCCGACTCGTCGGCCGCCGCGCCGCCGGCCGCCGGCCCGCCGGGTGCCGGTCCGTCGGCCCCTGCCCCGGAACCCGCCGATGACCAGGAGGCCCGCCGATGACCGAACCCGACCCCGCCCCCGAGGGCCCCCGCATCGTCCAGCGGGGGCTGTACGCCGACGAGCTGCAGATCGGCGCCACCTACGAGCACCGCCCCGGCCGCACCCTCGGCGAGGCGGACAACGTCCAGTTCTCCACCATGACCATGAACCCGCAGGCCCTGCACCTCGACGCGGCCTGGAGCGAGACCACCGAGTTCGGGCAGCGCCTGGTGAACTCGATGCTCACCCTGGCCACCGTGGTCGGCGCCTCGGTCGCGCAGATCACCCAGGGCACCCTGGTGGCGAACCTCGGCTTCGGGGAGATCTCCTTCCCCCACCCGCTGCACCACGGCGACACGCTCTACAGCGAGACCACCGTGCTCGGCGTCCGCCGCTCCGCCTCCCGGCCCGGGCAGGCGGTCGTCTCCCTCCGCCACACCGGGCGCAACCAGCACGGCGACGTGGTGGTCCGCGCCGCACGCACCACCCTCATGCACTGCCGCCCCACGCCCGACCAGGAGGACTCATGACCACCACGCACGACCACCTGACGCCCGGCAGCCGCGCGACCTGCCGTGAGCGGCACGGCGCTCCGGACAGCCACGGCGACGAGGCCCACGAACCCTTCCCGCTGGGACCCTCGCTGCTGTTCTGCCCCGGGGACCGCCCCGACCGCTTCGCCAAGGCGGCCGCACGGGCCGACGCGGTGATCCTCGACCTCGAGGACGCTGTCACCCCGGGCAGCAAGCGCACCGCCCGGGAGGCCGTCGTCGCCCACGAGCTCGATCCTGCCCGGACCATCATCCGCGTCAACGCGCCCGGCGGCCCGGACTTCGAGGCGGACCTCCTGGCGCTCGGCGCGCACCGTCCCCGCTGGGTGATGCTGCCCAAGGTGAGCGCTCCTGCCGCCGTGGACCGGATCGTCGGCGCTCTGCCCGGCGTGAAGGTGATCGGGCTGTGCGAGACGGCCCGCGGCATCCTCGCCGCGCCGACGCTCGCCGCCCACCCCGACGTGGCCGCGCTGATGTGGGGCGGTGAGGACCTCGTCGCCTCCCTCGGCGGTACCTCCTCCCGCCGCGCCGACGGCAGCTACCGCGACGTGGTCCGCCACGCCCGTTCCAGCGTGCTGCTGGCCGCGCGCGCCCACGGCCGCAGCGCGATCGACGCGATCCACACCGACCTCGCCGACGAGGACGCCTGGCGCACCGAGGCCGAGGACGCCGCCGCCAGCGGGTTCACCGCCACCGCCTGCATCCACCCCGCCCAGGCAGAGGCCGTCCGCGCCGGCTATGCGCCCAGCCCCGCCGAGGCCGCCTGGGCCCGCGACGTGCTGGAGGCCGCCGAACGGCACGGCTCCGGGGTGTTCGAGCACGACGGCCGGATGGTCGACGCCCCGATCCTGCGGCACGCCCGGCTCCAGGCCGCCCGCGCCGACGAGGGCCAGCGCGCCCGAGCTGATGCGGCCCGGCCCGCGCCCGCCCACCACGCATGAGCACCGCCGCTCAGAAGGAGCTCTCCGTGACCACCATCCCCGCGCCGCCGCCCGGCACCGATCTGCTGAGCGAGCAGCACCAGCGCCTCGCCGCGCAGGTGCGCGAGTTCGCCGACGAGGTCGTCGCCCCCGCCAGCTACGAGTACGACACCGCACGCCGCCTGCCGATGGAGATCATCGCGCAGATGGGACGGATGGGACTGTTCGGGCTGCCGATCCCGCGCGAGTACGACGGGCAGGGCAGGGACTACATGTCGCTGTGCGTCGCGGTGGAGCAGCTGGCGCGGGTGGACCAGTCCATCGCCGTCACCCTCGAGGCCGGGCTGGGGCTGGGCGCGATGCCGATTCTCACCTTCGGCACCGACGCCCAGAAGCAGCGGTACCTGCCGGCCCTGGCCCGTGGCGAGGAGCTCGCCGCCTTCGGGCTCACCGAGGCCGAGGCCGGCTCCGATGCCGGCGGCACCCGCACCACCGCCCGGCTCGAGGACGGGCAGTGGGTGCTGGACGGGACCAAGCAGTTCATCACCAACTCCGGCACCCCGATCACCTCCCTGGTCACCGTCACCGCCGTCACCGGGCGGCGCACCCGTGCCGACGGCCGCACCGGCCCGGAGCTGAGCAGCATCATCGTCCCCACCGACACCCCCGGGTTCACCGCCGGCCCCAGCTACGACAAGGTGGGCTGGCACACCTCGGACACCCACCCGCTGCTGCTCGAGGACGTGCGCGTGCCCGAGGAGAACCTGCTGGGGGAGCGCGGCCGCGGCTTCTCGAACTTCCTCACCATCCTCGACCAGGGCCGGGTGGCGTTCGCGGCGCTCGGCGTCGGCGCCGCTCAGGGTTGCCTCGAGCAGGCCGTGGACTACGCGAAGAGGCGGGTCGTGTTCGGCAGGCCCCTCGGCGAGAGGCAGCACATCGCCTTCACCCTCGCCCGCATGCAGTCGCGCGTGGCCGCCGCGCGTGCGCTCATGCACGAGACCGCGCGCCGCCTCGACGCCGGGATGCCCTTCAGCCGGGAGGCGTCCATGGCCAAGCTGGTGTGCAGCGAGGCCGCGACCGCCAACGCCCGCGACGCGTGCCAGATCTGGGGCGGCAACGGCTTCCTCAACGAGAACGTGGTGGCCCGCCACTACCGCGACTCCCGCGTGCTGGAGGTGGGGGAGGGCTCCACCGAGGTGCAGCTGGGCATCATCGCGGGGCACCTCGGGTTCCCCAACGCGCTGACGGGCTGAGGGACCGGCCCGGCGTACGCCAGCTGCCGCCGACCCGCCGCACACGTCTTCCTATAGGGTGAGGCGGTGTTGATGAGGGGTCCCGCCCGGCCCCGCAGCCCAGGTCTGTACGGAGAGGGAGGTGCGGCGATGGCGGTGCGTCGACAGGTGCTGCGCGCCGAGGTCGAGGAGCTGATCCTCCAGCGGCTGCTCGAATCCCGCTGGGCACCGGGCTCCCGGCTCAGCATCGACGGACTGGCCAGGGACCTCGAGGTCTCACCCACCCCCGTGCGCGAGGCGATGGTCTCCCTCGAGCGTTCCGGCCTGGTCGAGTACGTGGCGTTGCGCGGGTACGTGGTCGCACCGCCGCTGGACGCGGTGCACATGACCGAGCTCCTCGACGCCCGCAAGGTCGTCGAGTCCGCCGCGCTGGGACGTGCCTTCCAGGACCATGACGCCTTCCTCGTCGAGCTGACCGAGGCCCACCGCGTCCACGCCGAGGTGCTCGCCCGGATCGGGGACGACGGCACCGACGACTACACGTTGCTGAACGAGCACTTCCGCGCCGACTGGGCGTTCCATCAGGTGTTCTTCGCCCATGCGGACAACCGGTACCTGCGCACCATGGTGGAGAACCTCAGCACCTACACCCACCGCATGCGGCAGACGTGGACCGGCGGCCCGGGGACGTTCGACGGCCACACCGCCCACCACGAGCACGGCGCGATCCTCGACATGGTGCGCCGGCATCATCACGACGGCGCGCTCCGCGCCCTCTCCGCCCACCTCGACGGGGTGCTCGCCCGTTCGCTGAACGCGGTCGCCGAGCGCGGCGAGGGCGACGCGGGCGTGGACGGCGACCGGGTCGAGGCCGGCAGCGCGCGGAGCTGAGCCTCCCGCACGACCCGTCGCCTCCCGCACGGCCCGTCGTCGGCGTCAGCGGTCGATGAACGAGTCGTCCGCGCTGTCGGGGAAGCGTGCCCGGAGGAACTCCGAGTGCACGTCCAGGTTCCGGGAGACACCGGCGACGATGTCGTTCTCGAGCCGATCGATGCTCTCCCCGAGCACGGACAGCTGCTGGTCGATGCTGTGCAGGTTCTCGATCGCCCGCTCCCGCGCCCGGCCGGTGGTGGTGGGGGTGAGGAAGCCGACGGTGTCCTCGAGCGCGCTGATCAGGTCGGGGACGTAGCGGTCGGCCATCCCCTCGAGCAGCATCACCTCCGCGTCGGAGGCGCGGCGGGACTGGATCGCGGCGGAGCCCAGCAGCGCATCGATCCTCAGCAGCAGCGTCTCGGCACGCTGCAGGATCTGCGAGACCGCCGAGCCGCGGGCCCGGCGCTGCATCCGCTGCACGCGCCGGCGCTGCTGGCGGGAGTCCCTGACCACCTTCTCGAGCATGGTGCGGGTCGCGGCCGGGATCTCTGTGTCGCCGCGTCCCAGCCGCACCGGGCGCGGTTCCCGGTTGCGCAGCAGGAAGGCGCTGCCACCGCCGACCACCGCGGCGATCCCGAGGCCGGCCAGCAGCGGGGCGAGCAGCCCGGCGCCGCCCAGCAGGCTGCTCACCCCGAGGGTGACGAAGCTGCCGATGCCGACCACACCGGCGAGCACGGAGGGGACGCCGTGGGTGAGCCAGCGACCGCGCCGGCGGCGGGGCACCACGGCCGTGGAACGCGGGGAGTGGACCTTCCCCACCAGCGGGCGCTGTCCCGGCGCCCAGGGCGCGGGGCGCTGCGGGGCCACGGGCCGGGGGAGAGGGCCGCTGCGGCGGGCTGAGGCATCGGAGCGCGGAGGCAGTCCGTCCCGTCGCGCCGGCTGCTGCTGTGGCGCTGGGTTCTGAGCGTTCATGGACATCCGCAGACCTCTCGGAAGGAGCTGAGGTCGACGACGGGAGGACTCCGACGGTCATCGCGAGGCGTGCCCTCGGCCCAGCCATCGACGGCTCCCAGGCTATCGCGGCGCCCTGGGCGGCGGCAGGGGGCTATCCCCCGCTCCGCCGGCCCGGATCCCTCAGTGCTCCGCGTGCGCCTGTGCGATCTGCAGCAGTTCGAGGTACCCGTCGAGCTGCCAGGCGGTGCGGCCGACGAACAGACCGGTCACGTGCTCGATCCCGAGCAGGTCCGCGGCGTTGTCGAGGTTCACGGAGCCGCCGTAGAGCAGCCCCGTGACCTTCCCGCCGTACTCCGAGCCGAGGGCGGCGAAGGGGTCGATCAGCTCGGGGACGGTGGCGGGCCGGCCCGTCTCGCCGATCGCCCAGATCGGCTCGTAGGCGATGACCACGCGGGAGAGCTCCTCGGGGGAGAGACCGGCGAGGGCGCCGCGGGCCTGGTCGAGGATGAACTCGCTCGATCCGCCCGCCTCCTTCACCTCGGCGCTCTCGCCGATGCACAGCAGCGGGGTCAGGCCGTGCCGGAGCGCGGCGGCGACCTTGAGCTGCGTGGTCCGGACCGTCTCCCCGAAGTGCTCGCGCCGCTCGGAGTGCCCGATCTCGACGATCTGCGCACCGGCATCCTTCGCCTGCGCCACGGAGACCTCGCCGGTCCACGCGCCGGCATCCTCCCAGTGGGCGTTCTGCACGCCCAGCAGGGCGGGGGAGTGCTCCCCGAGGATGCCGGCGACGGTGGTGGTGGCCGTGAAGGACGGGATCACGAAGGGCTGCACGGCGGGATCGGTCGCCCCGGCGAGGTGGTCACGCAGCCCCTCCGCCCAGGCGCGCGCCTCGGCGATCGTCTTGGTCATCTTCCAGCTGGTGCCGATCCAGAGGCGGGACATGTCTCTCCTTCGTCGAGAGGGATGTGCGGGAGGGCTGATCGACGTCCCGTGCCACCTCTCCGGTACGGGACGTCGATCAACGTGCGCGGGGCCGTGGGAGAGCAGGGCTCCGGGCGGCGGGCGGCGAGCCGGCCCGTGCCGAGGGGAGGGGCCGGCACCGCCGGGTCAGCTCACTTCTCGAGGGAGCCGTCGTAGGCGCAGATCGCGTCGACCTTCGCCGCGGAGCTGGACTCGGGGTCGAACTCGAGGCCCAGCCACACCTTCACCAGCTCCTGAGCGAGCTCGAGCCCGATCACGCGCTCGCCCATGCACAGCACCTGGGCGTTGTTCGACAGCACCGAGCGCTGCACCGAGTAGAGATCGTGCGCGGTCACGGCACGGATGCCGGAGACCTTGTTCGCCGCGATCGCCACACCCAGACCGGTGCCACAGATCAGCAGCGCACGATCCGCCTCGCCGGCGGCGATCCTCTCCGCCGCCTCGACGGCGACGTTCGGGTAGTAGGTGCCGTCCTCGCGGCCGGTCACGCCCACGTCGATGACCTGCTCGACGCGGGGGTCGTTCTCCAGCAGCTCCTTGAGCGCGGACTTGTGTCCGTAGCCTGCATTGTCGGAACCGGTGATGATGCGCAGACCCATGAGGTCCTCCTTCGAATCGGGATGTGGTCGGTCAGGACAGGTGCTGGCCGAGCTCCTTCATGAGGATCGAGAAGGAGATCGCGCCGGGGTCAGGGGTGCCCACGGACTTCTCGCCGAGCACACGGGCGCGGCCCAGGGTGGCGGTGATCTCGGCGGTCGCGTCGGCCGCCTCGCGGGCCACGCCGGCGGCCTCGAGGATCGCCTCTGCGGCGTTGTCGCCGGAGAAGGCCTTCTCCAGGGTCTCCCGGAAGGGCGCGGCGGCGTCGACCATGGTCTTGTCGCCCACCTTCGCGCCGCCCAGGCGCTGGATGGCGTCGATCCCGGCCTCGACCGCGTCCACGACCGTGCGGGACCCGACCCCGGCCTGGTCGTCGAAGACGCTGCCGGCGGCGGTCAGGGCTGCGCCCCAGAGCGCGCCGGACGTGCCGCCGGCGGATTCGGACCAGGCCTCCCCCGCGCGGACCAGCAGAGTGCGGGCCCCCGCCCCGGCCTCGAGCGCCTCCTGCGCAGCGGCCGCCGCGCCCTTGGAGCCGTAGGCCATGCCCTGGCCGTGGTCGCCGTCGCCCGCGATCGCGTCGATGCGGCCCAGCTCCGCCTCCTCGCGCGCGCACACGGACTCGAAGAGGTCCAGCACGGCGGAGACCTTCGCGGCGACCCCGCGGGACTCAGCGCTCGCGGCGGGGGTCTCGTCGGCCCCGGCCTCCCAGAAGGAGGTGCGGCGCGGGCGCTCCGCCGTCGGCATGGCGCCGCGGTGGAAGGCGGGGGTGTCGACGGGCGCGAGCCAGTGCTGCTCGAGCTCCTCGTCCAGGAACACCAGGGTGAGCGACAGCCCCGCCATGTCCAGGCTGGTCACGAGCTCGCCGACCTCGGGGCGGACGGGGGTGATGCCTGCGGCCTCGAGCAGCTCGGCGACCTTCGCGTAGACGACGAAGAGCTCCTCGTACTTCACGGTGCCCAGGCCGTTGACCAGCACCGCGGCGCGG
>DATGUQ010000232.1:0-8548 GCA_035301145.1 Brachybacterium sp.
CCCGCACCCCACGACGCCCCGTCAGGAGGCCCCGTGATCGGATTCGAGAACGTCCGCAAGGAGTACCCGGGCGGCACGCTCGCGGTCGAGGACTTCAGCCTCGAGATCGCCTCGCACGAATCCGTGGTGCTGGTCGGCTCCTCCGGCTCCGGCAAGACCACCCTGATGCGGATGATCAACCGCATGGTCGACCCGACCTCCGGGCGCGTCCACATCGACGGCGACGACGTCGCCCAGCTGGATCCGGTGCGGCTGCGCCGCAGCGTCGGCTACGTCATGCAGGCCAGCGGCCTCCTCCCGCACCGCACCGTGCTGGACAACATCACCACCGTGCCCGTGCTGCGCGGCACCGCCAAGCGCGAGGCGCGCGAGCGCGCCCATGAGCTGATGGAGACCGTGGGCCTGGACGCCGCACTCGCCGACCGCTACCCCGCTCAGCTCTCCGGCGGCCAGCAGCAGCGCGTCGGGGTGGCCCGCGGGCTCGCCGCGGACCCGAACATCCTGCTGATGGACGAACCGTTCGGCGCGGTCGACCCGATCGTGCGCCGCGAGCTCCAGCAGGAGCTGCAGCACCTGCAGCGCGACCTGCGCAAGACGATCGTCTTCGTCACCCACGACGTCGACGAGGCCTTCCTGCTCGGGGACCGGGTGGTGATCCTCCGGCCCGGCGGGATCATCGCCCAGGTGGGCACCCCGCAGGAGATCCTCGCCGCTCCGGCCGACGACTTCGTCTCCCGCTTCGTCGGCGCCGAGCGCGGCGCGCGCACCCTCCACGTCGAGCACGTCGACGGGCGCGACGTGGTGGTCGACGCCGACGGACGGGCCGCCGGGGTGCTCGCGGCACAGGGCGGCCCGGCCCGCGACGGTGCGGAGCACGCCGGTGCGGCCCGCGACGGTGCGACCCCCGACGCGCCCGCCCGGGAGCGGTCCTCGTGAGCTGGGTCCTGGGGAACCTCGACGTGATCGCCGGCTACACCGGCGCCCACCTGGTGCAGGCCCTGCCGCCGATCCTGATCGCCTTCCTGCTCTCGCTGCCGCTGGCCAAGCTCGCGAACTCCCGCGGCTGGCTGCGCACCTCGGTCACCACCGGCTCCTCGCTGATGTACGCGATCCCCTCGCTGCCGCTGTTCGTGCTGCTGCCGGGCCTGATCGGCACGGGCGTGCGCAGCCCCGCGAACATCATCATCGCCCTGTCGCTGTACGGGCTCGCTCTCATGGTCCCCACCGCCTCCGACGCCTTCCGCTCCGTGAGCCGGGACGTGCTCGGCTCCGCCACCGCCCAGGGGTTCGCGCCCCGAGCGCGTTTCCTGCAGGTCGAGCTGCCGCTGGCCGGCCCCGTGCTGCTGGGCGGCGTGCGGGTGGTCGCGGTGAGCACCATCTCGCTGGTCACCATCGGCGGAGTGCTCGGCGTGCCCAGCCTGGGCATGCTGTTCGTGGACGGCGTGCGGCGCGGGATCGCCGCCGAGATCGCCGCCGGGATCGTCGCGACCGTCGCCCTCGCCCTGCTCACCGATGCGCTGCTGGTGCTGCTGGGCCGTGCGGTGATGCCCTGGACCCGCCGACCGGAGGTGCGCAGGCCATGACCGGCAACCCCTTCCTCGGCGCCCTGCAGTGGCTCGCCGACCCCACCCACTGGGACGGACCCTCCGGGATCCCGCTGCGCACCCTCGAGCACCTCGGCTACACCCTGCTCGGGGTGCTGATCGCCGCGCTGCTGGCCGTGCCCGTCGGCCTGTTCGTGGGCCATACCGGCCGGCTCAAGGGCATCGCCGTCGCCGCGGCCGGCGCCGCCCGCGCCCTGCCCACCCTGGGGCTGGTGACCCTGTTCGCGCTGCTGGTGGGCATCGGCCTCACCGCCCCGCTGCTGTCCTTCGTGATCCTCGCGATCCCGTCCCTGCTGGCCGGCGCCTACTCCGCCGTGGAGTCCGCCGATCCCGCGACCGTCGACGCCGCCCGCGCCCAGGGCATGACCGAGTGGCAGATCCTCACCCGGGTGGAGCTCCCGCTGGGAATGCCGCTGCTGGTCGGCGGATTCCGCGGCGCGACCGTCCAGGTGGTGGCCACCGCGATGCTCGCCGCCTACGTGGGCAGCGGCGGGCTGGGCCGGTACATCTTCCAGGGGCTCGGCTCCGAGGACTACCCGCAGATGATCGCCGGCTCGCTGCTGGTGATCGCGCTCGCCCTGGTCCTGGACCTGTCGCTGCTGCTCGCGCAGCGCCTGACCGCACCTCGCGGGGCGAGAGCCGCATGACCCCCGCCTCCTCCCACCCCTCGCACACCAGGAGATCACCCATGACGATCCACCACACCCGTCGCCACCTGCTCGGCGCCCTCGGCGCCGGCTCCCTCGCGCTCGGCGCCGCGGCCTGCGGCAGCTCCGATCCCTTCGCCGAGGAGGACGGCCAGGGCGAGGGAGGGTCCGACGGCGGCGGCGACGCCGGCTCCGGCGGCATCGCCATCGGCTCCCAGGCGTACTACTCCAACGAGATCATCGCCGAGCTGTGGGCCCAGGCCCTCGAGGCGGAGGGGCTCACCGTGGACCGGCAGTACCAGATCGGGCAGCGCGAGGTGTACATGCCCGAGCTCGAATCCGGCTCCCTCGACCTGCTGCCGGAGTACCTCGGCAACCTGCTGCAGTACTACGACGCCGACGCCGCCTCCGCCCCGCCCGAGGAGATCCATGCAGCGCTCGGCGAGTCCCTGCCCGATGCGCTGCAGGTCCTCGCCTTCGCCGACGCCTCCGACCAGGACTCCTACACCACCACCTCCGAATTCGCGAAGACCCATTCCCTCACCGCGATCGGCGACCTGGCCGGCGTCGACGAGGACCTGAAGATCGCCGCGAACAGCGAGTTCGAGGTGCGCCCCTACGGGCCCGACGGCGCGAAGGAGATCTACGGCGTGGACGTGACTGTGCTGCCCGTCGAGGACTCGGGCGGTCCGCTCACGGTGCAGGCCCTGGTCGACGGGGACACGCAGCTGGCGGACATCTACACCGCCAGCCCCGCCATCGCCGAGAACGACCTGGTGGTGCTCGAGGACCCGGAATCGATGATCCTGCCGCAGAACGTGGTGCCGGTGGCCGCCTCGTCGCTCGACGAGACCGCCGTCGCCGTGATCGAGGGCGTCATCGCCGAGCTGAGCGCCGACGACCTGGTGGAGCTGAACCGCCAGAGCGTCGTGGACCAGACCAGCAGCGCGGACATCGCGAAGGGCTGGCTCACCGAGAAGGGGCTCGTATGACGCGGATCGTCGTCACCGGCGCGACCGGGAAGATCGGCGGCCAGGTCGCCCGCCTGCTGGCAGCGGCGCCCGGGGTCGAGCTGGTGATGGTGGGCCGCAGCCTGCACCGCGCCCCGCAGCTCGAGGGCGTCCCGGCCGTGCGAGCGGAGTTCTCCGACGCCGCCGCCTGCCGTGACGCCTTCGCCGGGGCCGACGCCCTGCTGCTCGTCTCCGCCGGCGAGGCCGCGGACCGCCTGGACCAGCACCGCACCGCGGTCGATGCCGCGGTCGCGGCCGGGGTGGGCCACGTGGTCTACACCTCCTTCCTCGGCGCCGGCCCGGAGGCCGCCTTCACCCTCGCCCGCGACCACGGCGAGACCGAGCAGATGCTGCGGGACTCCGGCCTGACCTGGACGTTCCTGCGCGACAGCTTCTACGCGGACGTGCTGCTCGACTTCGCCGGCGAGGAGCGGGTGATCCGCGGCCCGGGCGGCACCGGGCGCTGCGCCTTCGTGGCCCGCCGGGACGTCGCCGAGGTGGCCGCGCGGATCCTGCGCGACCCCGCGCCCTGGGCGAACCGGGCTCTGGAGCTGACCGGCCCGGTCGCCGTCTCCCTCGCCGAGGCGGCGCTGCTGATGACCCGGGCCCGGGGCGAGGAGTACGAGTACGTCGACGAGACGCTCGCCGAAGCACGCGCCTCCCGCGCCGCCTACGGCGCGCCGGACTGGCAGGTCGAGGCCTGGATCAGCACCTACACCGCGATCGCCTCCGGGGAGCTGGACGTGGTCGGCGACGGTGTGGAGCAGGTGCTGGGGCGCCCGCCCCTGGCCGTCGAGGAGGCGGTGGCCGACCCGCTGTGACGGTCCGTCGGGCGGGTCCGCCCCGTCGGCCGACCCCTCCGACCGACCGGTTCCACCGGCGTGACCTGCACGGGCGACCGGGCGGTCGAGCCCGGGATGACATCCCCAGAAGGCAGCGGCAGGGTGGGAGCCATGAACACCGACCAGACCCACCTGACAGTCACCCGCACCGTCGACGTCCCCGCCAAGGAGGTGTTCGACCTGCTCACGCTGCCGGCTCGGCACCATGAGTTCGACGGCTCCGGCACCGTGCGCAGCGCCGACGACACCGAGCGGATCGACAAGGTCGGCGAGAAGTTCGTGATGAACATGCACCGCGACGCCATGGGCGGCGACTACCGCACCCACAACTTCGTCACCGCCTACGACGAGAACAAGATGATCGGCTGGCAGCCCGCCCCGGAGGGGGAGGACGGCACCGCGCCGACCGAGCCGCTGGGCTGGGAATGGCTCTACGAGCTCAAGCCCCTCGGCGCCGATTCCACCGAGGTGTCTCTGACCTACGACTGGTCCAAGGTCACCGATCAGAAGCTGCTCGAGCGCGTCGGCTTCCCGGCGATCCCCGAGGAGGATCTCGAGCAGTCGCTGAACCTGCTCGCCGCAGCGGTCACCGCGAGCTGACCGTCGGCGCGCCGCGGCCCGGCACCGCACGTCGTGCGACGGTGCCGCCGGCGTGCGCGGCGCATCGCGGCGCCTGCCGCGCGGCCTCCCCGCCGGCGGGCGCTCGCCCGGCAGCGAGAAGTCTGCCAGGATCGTCTCAGGCGGCGACGAGGCCGCCGCAGCCCGACCCCGAGGAGCACTGTCATGGCCGACGAGCCCGTCCTCCCACCCGGCAGCCCGATCCCGGACGAGATCGTGCGCAGCGTCCTGATCCACGCGAGCGCCGAAGAGGTGTTCGCCGTCATCCGTGAGCCGGGCTGGTTCATCAACGACGGTGAGTACCGCGAGCACAAGATCACCCGCCAGGGTGCGGTCACCCAGGTGGTCGACCCGGTGCACGGCTCCTTCCAGCTCGCCATCGAGGCCCACGAGCCGCCGAACCGGATCCGGTTCCGCTGGCTGGGCGGGGGCCTCGGCGAGATCTCCGACGCCCCGAACAACACCGTCGAGTTCGTCATCGATCCCGCGGGCACCGCGAAGCGCAACCTGGTGCGGCTCACCGTGCGCGAGCGCGGCTTCGCGAAGCTGGGGCTCGACGAGTCCGTGCGCCGCCGCAACTACGAGGAGAACTACCGCGGCTGGGAGCAGCAGCTCGGCGTGGCCAAGCGGCTCGCCGAGGGCGGAGGGCAGGCGGCCGACGAGAGCTGAGCACCACCCCGCGCCGTCCTCGCGCCGCTGACGACCGCCTCCTGCCGCCCGCCGCCGTCCGCTGCCGCCTGCCGCCGTCGGCCGCCCGCCGCACCGCAGGTGAGCGGGATATCCTCGAGGGATGGGCAGGGTCACCGAAGCGAGGCGGATCCGCACCGTCCGGGTGCGCGAGGGGCGGCTGTACGCGGGGCGCAAGGGCGACCACGTGGCGGTCGAGGAGCCCCTGGACATCCGCCTGAACGGACAGCAGCTCTCGCTGACCATGCGCACCCCCGGCCATGACGTCGAGCTCATCCACGGCTTCCTGCACGGGGAGGGCCTGATCGGCCACCGCGAGGACATCACCGAGGCCCGCTACTGCGACGGCGCCGTGGTCGACGACGGGACCGGTTTCGCGCAGAACACCTACAACGTCATGGACTTCACCACCTCCCGCCCGCAGCTGCTGCCGGTGGTGGCCAGGAACTTCTCCGCCGGCTCGGCCTGCGGGGTGTGTGGCGCGGAGAGCATCGATGCCGTGCGGAAGAAGTCCCGGTACGCCCTGGAGAGCGACTGGCAGGTCGACCCCCGCGTGCTCCTCGCCGCCGCCCGCGGCCTCGGCGAGGAGCAGGCCGTGTTCGCGCGCACCGGAGGGGTGCACGCCGCTGCGCTCGTGGACCTCTCCGGGAACCTGCTGGTGGTGCGCGAGGACGTGGGCCGGCACAACGCGGTCGACAAGGTGATCGGCTGGGCCCTGCTCGAGGACCGCCTCCCGCTGCGGGACTGCCTCCTGCTGGTCTCCTCCCGCGCCAGCTTCGAGATCACGCAGAAGGCCTGCATGGCCGGGATCCCCCTGCTGGCCTGCGTCTCCGCCGCGAGCTCGCTCGCGATCCGGACCGCCGAGGAGTTCGGGCAGACGCTCATCGGCTTCACCCGCGCGGCGGAGGACGGCGACGGCCGCATGAACGTGTACACCCACCCCGAACGGCTGGACCTCGCAGCGGCGGAGGGCTGAGCACCGGGCCGCGGCACGTCGCCCGAGGCGCGCTCGCGCGTCGGCGGGCCGCGCTCCGTCGCCGCCCGCCCGCGCCGTGGCGGTCCGCCCCGCCGCCGCCCGCTCGCGCCGTGGCGGGGATTGTCAGGATCCGTTCCAGATTCGGCCCAGAATGGTTCGGAATCTGACAATCTTCGGCAGCGGGCAGCGGGCAGCGGGCAGCCGGCGGTGGGCAGCCGGCGGCGGGCAGCGGCCAGCTGGCGCGGGTGGCCGCCGCCCGGCGACTGGTGGCCGGCCGTGGGTGACCGTTCCTCCCCAGAGGGCGTTCATCCACCGGGCCCGGCACTGCGGGGAGGGGCCGCACGGTCACTGCGTACCGTCGGCCCATGCCCCGAGATCTCACGCGCTACCGCGGTGCACTGCTGCACCGCTCGAGGTGGCTTCACCTCGGTGTGCATGCGCGGGACCTCGCCTCGGACCGCTTCACCACCGTCTTCCCGGGCTACCTGACCCCCACCGAGCATCCGGCCCCGTTCAACGCGCTGGCGTGGGTCCTCCAGAACCGGGTACGCCCGGGCAGCGTCCTCAGCCACACGACCGCCGCCCTGCTCTGGGGCATCCCCCTGCCGTGGCGGCTCGAGGACGGAGTGGGCATGCTCCGACCGCAGGAGCTCGCGCCCGACGTCGAGGACCCCGTTCTCCCGGCGGTGCTCCCAGGCCGCACGCTGGGTGTCGATGCGTCGCTGCCGCTGCTGCACTGCAGGGTCGCCCCGGGATCGAGCTCCCGCGTCGGGCGAGGCGTCGTCGTGCACAGGCAAGGACCTGCAGCCACCGCACGGCTCGGGTCGCTCCTCGTCTCCTCGCAGGCCGAGACGCTGCGCGAGCTCGCGACCCTGCTGCCGCTGTGGGATGTGGTCGCGGCCGTCGAGGGCGTGATCGGGCCCGACGCCATGCACCCGGGGGAAACCCTCGCCTCCCTGCGGCGGGCGACGGAAGACGGTCGCGGCACCCCGGGGACGCCGCGCCTGCGGAACGCGCTGGCGCTGGCGCGGGAGAGCGTGCGCTCGCCGGGGGAGTCCGTGATGCGCCTGGTCCTTGTGGCCGCGGGGTTCCCGGAGCCCATGCCGAACCTCCCGGTGCGCGACGAGGAGACCGCAAAGGTGCGGTACATCGATCTGGCGTGGCCGTCCGTCGGCTTCGGGCTGGAGTACGACGGCGACGGGCATCGCACGTCGAAGGGACAGTGGCAGGACGACGAGAACCGCCGCGACGAGCTCGCCTCCCAGGGCTGGACCCTCGCCCGGTCGAACGGAAGCGATCTGCGTCGGCCCCTGCGGGTGCTCCTGCGACTGCGCCGGTCGCTCGGGGAGCGGGGCCTCGACGTGCCCGGGGAGCAGCACTTGCGCCGCACCGCACAGCGGCTCTCCGTCGAGCAGCCGTCGCTGCGCCTGGACGGGAAGAGCTGAGCGGAGCTGCGGGAGAGATCCGCCGGCACGGGGAGCCGACGCGAGCCGGTCCCGCGAGGTCGCGGCGACGGCGCGTATCTCGAGCGAGTACTCTCGCGCGGTGAGCACTGCAGAGATCGCCGCGTACTGGTCGGACGCCCGCACCCACCACCCCCGATTGCCCATCGAGGTGCCCGAGGCCTGGGCCTTCGGGGCGACGCCCGAGCATGCCGACGAGCTCCTCCGTCTGGTGCTCGCAGACATCAAGTCCGCGACCGCCTCGTCCCTCGGCGACTACGAGGCGGAGGACGAGCCGCTGCCCGCCGTCGGCGATCTGTCGATCATCCTCGACGGCGCGGGCCGACCGCGTGCCGTGCTCGAGGTGACCTCGATCCGGATCGTGCCCTTCGACCAGGTCACCGAGGAGCATGCACGGGCCGAGGGCGAGGGCGACAGGACGCTCGGGACCTGGCGGCGCATCCATGAACGGTTCTGGCGCGAGCACTCCGCTCGCGGGTTCTCCCCGAGCATGCCGGGTGGTGTCAAAGCGTCGAAGCAACATGGGGCTCGCCGGCCAGTAGTCGAGTGAATGATTCTGCCGGTGTCAGGAAGCCGAGCCGGCGGCGGGGACGGTTGTTGATCTCCTCCGCGATCGTGGTGAGGTAGGGCTGGTGATCGGGGATCGCGGTTCCCTTGGGCAAGTACTCGCGGTAGAGCCGGTTGGTGTTCTCGTTGGACGG
>DATGUQ010000233.1:0-2256 GCA_035301145.1 Brachybacterium sp.
TCCGGGCGTCGAGCGCCTCGACGTCCGTCACCTGCTCGATGGAGGCCAGGGTGGAGCGGAGCTGGGGGATCTCTGCGGAGAAGTCGATGGAAGCCACGAGGCGAGAGTCTACGGCAGGGCGCTGGGCGCGCGCGGCGCGGCAGGCGCCCCGTGGCGGGCGCGGGAGGGCTCAGTTCCTCGTCGGGGAGCCGTGCCCGGTCGCCGTGAGCGCCCAGAGCCCGAGGTCACGCCCCACCTCGGCCAGCAGCTCCTCCCCGTCCTCGAGCGCTCGGCGGGAGGAACCGGCACGGGAGGTGAGATCCCACGCCTGCTGGATGCCGGCCGCCTCCAGCTGCTCGCCGTCCAGGGTGATCGCCCCGGCGACCGCGCCGACCGGCAGGCCGCGCTCCCGGGCGCGGCGGGCCACTTCCGCGGGCCCCTTGCCCTGCAGGGTCTGCGCGTCGAGCTTCCCCTCCCCGGTGACCACCACGTCGGCCTCGCCGAGCAGCCCCTCGACGCCGACCAGCTCGAACACGGCATCGGCTCCCGAGCGCTGCGCGGCGCCGAGCAGCAGGAGCCCGAACCCGGTGCCGCCCGCCGCCCCGGCCCCGGCCGCGTCTCGGTGCACGCCCTCGGGGTCCAGGACGCGGGCCGCGGCGGCGAGCGTCGCATCGGCCGCTTGGATCCGTGAGGCGTCGATGCCCTTCTGCGGCCCGTACACGGCGGCCGCCCCGTCGGGCCCGAGCAGCGGGTTGGTGACGTCGTTGGCCGCGACCACGGTGACCTGGTCGAGGAAGGCGAGCGCCGGACCGAGGTCCGCTGCGACGAGGGCGTCCAGCCCTGCCAGTCCGGGGCCGATCTCGCTGCCGCCCTCGGTGCGCAGGTGGGCGCCGAGTCCCTGGAGCATGCCGGCGCCCGCGTCGGTGGAGGCGCTGCCGCCGAGGCCCACCAGGAGGGTGCGGGCGCCGGAGTCGACGGCGGCGCGCATCAGCTCGCCCAGCCCGCGCGTAGTGGCGGTGCGCGGGGCGAGCTCGCCGCCGGGGAGGGCGTGGAGGCCGACGGTCTCGGCCAGCTCCAGCACGGCCACGTCCTCCCGCTGGGCCCAGCGGGCGGGCCGGGGCTCGCCGGTGGGGCCGGTGACGGTGGCGCGGCAGGTGGTGAAGCCGGCGGCGAGCGCGGCGTCGACGGTGCCGTCCCCACCGTCGGCGATGGGACATGACAGCATGCGCAGCTGCGGCGCGGTCCGTGTGATGCCGCGGCGCAGCGCGTCGACGACCTGGGCGGCGGTCAGGGTGCCCTTGAACTTGTCCGGGGCGAGCAGCACGGTGGGGGTCATCGGGCGCGAGCCTCTCCTTCGACGGTCAGCGGGATGGCGGTTCCCGTCCCTCGCGTGAACCATCCTGCCAGGGGCGGGTGCGTGCGTGCGGTGAGGACCACGCGGACAGTGCCGTCGGGGTCGACGGTCACGAAGGAGACGGCGATCGTCTCGGTGCGGGTGGTCGCATGCGGGTAGTCGCGCAGATGCGCCTCCGCGGCGGCGCGGGCCGATCCCTCGTGGATCGCGGCGCCCCCGCCCGCGGTGTAGATGCGGGAGGGGTCCACAGCCTGGGCGGCCGACAGCGCCGCGCTGTCCGCCGCGTACTGGAGCCCGTTGCGCTCGAGCTGCACGCCCGTGATCGCGGTGCCCACGGCGAGCACCATCAGGATGACCACGAGCACCCCGGTGGTGAGTATCGTCATCGATCCACGGGCATCGCGCACTCGATCCCGGAGTACGCGGAACAGGCCGCCCATCAGGGGGCCGACCGATACTGGTCGACCTGCACGGCGTGGGAGGACCCCACCGTCACCGGCCCGGTCTCCCCCAGCACTGGCCCCAGCCCGGGCACCGGGACGGGGATGCGCACCTCGACCGACACGGTCCCGCCCGGGGTGGCGCACGGATCGTGGCTGCAGTGGAGGGCGATCACGTCTCCCGTGGGCAGCCCGTGGTCCTCGAGGATCATCTCGCTGTGGCGGGCCGAGCGCTCGCTCGCCGTGGACCCGTCCGGCTCGGTGGCATGGATACGGGCGACGTCCCGAGCGATGGAGTCCGCCGCGAAGACGGCGGCCTGCACGTTCCCGAGCGTGAGCACCAGGTAGAGGGAGGGGATCAGCAGCGCGGCCGAGAGCACCACGAACTCGACGAGCGCGTTGCCGTCCTCGGCCGCCAGCGTCCCGCCCGCGTGGGATCGGCTGGGTCGCGCTCGCCGTACCCTCACCATGCCGCCTCGTCGA
>DATGUQ010000234.1:0-66187 GCA_035301145.1 Brachybacterium sp.
GGTGAGCACCAGCGCGCCGGTCTCGGGATCGGTCAGGATCATCGCCTGCAGCACGTTCACGGTCTGGGCGATGTTGGCCATGAGCAGGCGGTCGGCGTGGCGATGGAAACCGTCGAAATGGATCGAGGCCACCAGGGCGTCGCGCACCGTGTTCTGCTGGTAAAGGAACCCGGGGTTGGTGCCGGGTTCGACGTTCCACCAGGTGCCCCACTCGTCGAAGACGAGTCCCACCTTCTGATGCGGGTCGTAGTGGTCCATGACGGTCGCGTGACGGGCCACCAGCTCCTCGGCGAAGGCGGCGCGGGACAGGGTGCGGTACCACTCCTCCTCGGTGAACTCGGTCGCCGACCCCTTGTCCTCCCAGGGCCCGGACATCGTGTAGTAGTGCAGCGAGATCGCCTGGTACGGGCCGGCCTGGCCGTCGGCGGTCTCCAGGCCCTTCGCGGCGCGCATCAGCGCCTCGGTCCAGGCGTAGTCGGAGTCGCTCGCCCCGGCCGCGATGCGGGTGACCTGGTTCCCACCGTGGTCGCGCACGTAGGTGGCGTACTGGCGGGCCAGCGCCGCGTAGTCCTCGGCGCGCATGTTCCCGCCGCAGCCCCAGGCCTCGTTGCCGATGCCGAAGAAGGGCACGCGCCACGGCTCGTCACGGCCGTTCTCGCGGCGCAGGGACGCCATCGGGGAGTCGTCGGCGCGGGTGAGGTACTCGATCCACTCGCTCATCTCGCGCACGGTGCCGGAGCCCACGTTCCCGTTGACGTACGCCTCGGTGCCCAGCAGCTCCACCAGGTCCATGAACTCGTGGGTGCCGAAGGAGTTGTCCTCGACGATGTCGCCCCAGTGCGAGTTCACCATCCGGGGCCGCTGCTCGCGCGGACCGATGCCGTCCCTCCAGTGGTAGTCGTCGGCGAAGCAGCCGCCGGGCCAGCGCAGGTTCGGGATCTTCAGCGCGCGCAGCGCGGCGACCACGTCGTCGCGGATGCCGCGCGTGTTCGGGATCTCGGAGTCCTCCCCCACGAAGAAGCCGCCGTAGATGCAGCGCCCCAGGTGCTCGGCGAAATGGCCGTAGAGGTGGCGGCTGATGGTCGCACCGGGCAGGTCGAGATCGACCACCACCCGGGCGGGGCCGTCGGTGGGGGCGGCCGACGGACCGGTCGAGCCGCTGGCGCGGGAGCCGGGAGTGGTCGCGGTGAGTGCGGAGATGAGGCCGGTGGCGAGGGTGGGCGCGGGGTCGGTCATGGATGCTCCTGAGGCGGATCGGGGCGGATGGTGCGGGCGGCACGGTGCGGCCGTTGCGATGCGGACGATGTGGTGCGGGTGGAGATCAGGGCCGACGGGCGGGCCGGTCGACGAGGACCCGGCGGGCCCGCCGGCCCCCTGCGCCCCGCCGGGTGCAGCCGCCCGGCGGGGTGTCATGTCAGGCCGCGGGACGGGCCAGGCGCACCAGCGACCAGGAGATCGCCGGCAGGGTGCCGACGAGGCGGCCGCCCTCGAGGCGCACGCTGTCGTTGGCCTGCGGGGCGACCGTGTCCGGGGCGTCCTTCGTGTTGGCGGCGTAGGGGTCCTCGTGGTGGAGGGTCACCGCCTCGACCAGTTCGAGGTCACCGAATGAGGCGAGGTCCGCATCGAGCGAGAGCTCGTCGGCATTGCCGCGGTTGACCACGAAGACGCTCAGCGCTCCGTCCTGCTCGTCCCAGGTGGCGACGGCGTCGGCCGCGGAGCTGGTGCCGAAGCGGGCGTTGTCGAAGGTGGGGGCGTCCAGCCGCACGTCGAGCACCTCGCCGCGGGCGTGCTGCGAGGTCAGCGCGAAGGGGTGGAAGGTGGTCTGCTTCCAGCTGGCGCCGCCGGGCTCGGTCATGATCGGGGCGATCACGTTGACCAGCTGGGCGAGGGAGGCGGAGGCGACGCGGTCGCTGTGCCGCAGCAGCGAGATCAGCAGGTTGCCGAACACCACCGCGTCCATGGCGTTGTAGGTGTCCTCCAGCAGCACCGGCGCGACCGGCCAGTCGTCGCCGCTGGGCGGGCGGGACTCGGCGCGGTGCTGGTACCAGACGTTCCACTCGTCGAAGCTGATCATGATCCGCTTGTCGCGCTTGAGCTTCGCGCGCACGTGGTCGGCGGTGGCCACGACGGACTCGATGAAGTGGTCCATGTCGTCGGCCGAGGCGAGGAAGGAGGCCTGGTCGCCGTCCCGCTCCGCGTAGTAGGCGTGGGCGGAGATCAAGTCGACGTGGTCGTAGGCCTCGGTGAGGACCGTGTTCTCCCAGGCGCCGAAGGTCTCCATCTGCGAGTTCGAGGAGCCGCAGGCGATGAGCTCGAGATCCGGGTCCTCCTGCCGCATGGCGCGGGCGGTCTCGGCGGCCAGCCTCGCGTACTCCTCGGCGGTCTTGTGGCCGGTCTGCCACGGGCCGTCCATCTCGTTGCCCAGGCACCACATGCGGATGCCGTGCGGCTCGGGGCTGCCGTTGGCGGCGCGCCGGTCGGACAGCGCGATGCCCTGCGGGGCGTTGGCGTACTGGAGCACGTCCAGCGCCTCCTCGACACCGCGGGTGCCGAGGTTGATCGCGTACATCGGCTCGACCTCGGCCTTCTTCGCCCAGGTCATGAACTCGTCCAGGCCCACGGTGTTCGGGTCGGTGGAGTGCCAGGCGAGGTCGTGGCGGGCCGGGCGCTCCTCCACCGGGCCCACGCCGTCCTCCCAGCGGTAGCCGGAGACGAAGTTGCCGCCCGGGTAGCGCACGGAGCTGACCCCGAGCTCGCGGGTCAGGGCGAGGACGTCGGTGCGGAAGCCGTCCTCATCGGCCTGGGGGTGGTCCGGCTCGTAGATGCCGGTGTAGACGCAGCGCCCGAGATGTTCGACGAAGGCGCCGAACGTGCGGCGGCGTACGGGAGCGACGCGGAAGGCGGGGTTCAGGGTGAGGGTGACGGGGCGAGGCATCGAGCAGGAGCCTTTCAACGGCATCGGTGAGCGGAGCGCTGCCGGGTGCCGGCGGATCGGCACCGTTGCAACGTTGTAGACAACCCAACCATGACCATCGGACGCCGTCAAGCACCAGCGACGATCCGCTCGGCGCGCCGGGCGCGGCTCCGGCGATGAGAGAATCCCGCCATGACCTACGAGCCGCGTCGCCGACGCCCTCCCCGCCTGCGCGACGTCGCGGATCTCGCCGGCGTCTCGATGAAGACCGTCTCCAACGTCGTCCACGGCTATGCGCACGTGCGCCCCGAGACCCGCCGGCGGGTCCAGGCGGCCATCGACAAGACCGGCTACCGGCCCCAGCTGGCGGCCCAGCACCTGCGCACCGGCTCGAGCGGCATCGTGACCCTCGCCGTGCCCTCGCTGACCTTCGGCTACTTCTCCGACATCGCCCAGCACTTCATCGACCGCGCCCGGGAGCTGGACCGCACGGTGCTGCTGCACACCACCTCCGGCGGTCGGGAGCAGGAGCTCGAGGTGTTCGAGGGCTTCAAGCGCCGCCTGGGCGACGGAGTCATCTTCAACCCCCTGCTCATCGAGGAGGAGATCTTCAGCCTCTTCGAGGAGTTCCCGCAGCCGACCGTCCTCATCGGCGAGCACGTGCCCGACGGCGCACTGCCGCGCAACGCCGACTACGTGCGCATCGACAACGTGCGGGCCAGCGCCGACGCCACCGCCCACCTGCTGTCCGCAGGCCGGGGGCGACTCGCCTTCGTCGGCGCCCTGCCCCATGGCCCCGTACCCCACCCGCACGGCTCGGCCGCGCTGCGCATGGAGGGCTTCCGCCAGGCGCTCGCCCGCCACGGGATCGACCCGGACTCCGCCCCCGCACCCGAGGTCGCGAACTGGCATCGCACCGACGGGCGCCGCGCCGCCCACGTCCTGTCCGCGGAGCACCCGGAGGTGGACGGCATCGTGTGCGGCAACGACGAGCTCGCCCTGGGAGTGCTCACCGGGCTGCGGGACGTGGACCGCCGGGTCCCGGACCAGGTGGCGGTGATCGGCTACGACGACTCCCCCGACGCCCCGTTCGCCTACCCCTCGCTCTCCTCGATCAGCCCGGACAAGACCTTCCTGGCCCGGCTGGCGCTGGACATGCTCGGCGAACGGATCGCCGGCTACGAGGGGCCGCCGCGCATGGTCACGGCCCCGTACCAGCTCATCGCCCGCGACAGCTCCGCCGCCGCCCGCTGACCCCGGGCCGGGGCCGCTGCGGAGGGGCCCTGCTGCGGGGTGCTGCGGCGAGCCACCCCTTGCGCTTCTTCTTTTCAACGCTGTAATGTCTCCGCCGATCGCCTTTCCCGACCCATGCACAGCGATCACGTGCAGACCACCTGCCCGTAGGACGGAATCTCATGCAACGACGCAGTTTCCTCGCCGGCACGGCTGCGGCCGCCGGCCTCGCCACCGCCGGATGCGGCAATCTCGCCACCTCCGACCCCGACACCCTCACCTTCATGTTCCGCGGCGGGCTCGACGAGCGCGCCGCGTACACCGAGGCCATCGCCGAGTTCGAACGCCAGAACGACGTGACGGTCAACGTCGTGGTCACCGACGGCGACCAGTACGACACGAAGCTCCAGGCCGCGATCCTGGGGCAGAAGACACCGGACGTCTTCTACTTCGACTCGGGCAAGCTCAAGGCCTACGCCATCAACGACGTGCTCCAGGACATGTCCCCGTACCTCGAGAGCACCGGCACGGCCATCGACGAGCTCTGGCCGCTGGCGGTGGACCTCTACCGCTTCGACGGCGAGGTCCAGGGCCAGGGCGGCTCCATCTACGGCCTGCCCAAGGACATCGGGCCGTTCTCCTTCGGCTACAACCGCACGATGTTCGAGGAGGCGGGGCTCGAGCTGCCGGATCCCGAGCGGCCCTACAGCTGGGACGAGTTCACGGAGATCTGCCAGGAGCTGACCCAGGACCTCGACGGCGACGGCGCGCTGGACCAGTGGGGCACGGGCCTGAACGTCACCTGGAACCTGCAGGCCCTGGTGTGGTCCAACGGCGGGGACTGGAGCGACGAGTCGGTCACCACCGTCACCGTGGACACCCCGGAGTTCGCCGAGGCCCTGCAGTACTTCGCCGACCTGCAGAACGTCTACGAGGTGACGCCCTCGATCGCCGAGTCGCAGACCATGGACACCTACCAGCGGTGGATGCGCGGGCAGATCGGCTTCTTCCCGGTCGCCCCGTGGGACCTGTCGACCTATCGCGATCTCGACTTCGAGTGGGATCTGATCCCCTATCCGGCGGGCAGCACGAACTCCCCCGCCACCTGGATCGGCTCGCTGGGGATCGGGGTCTCCTCCGCCTCGCGGAACCCGGAGATGGCCACACGCCTGGCCGCATTCCTCTCCGCCGACCCGAACACCCAGGAGCTGCTGGTCGACGCCGGGATCCAGATCCCCAACATCAGATCGACCGCCCTGGAGTGGGCGGCCGACGACTCCTTCATGCCGGAGAACAAGGCCGAGATGATCCGCATCGTCGAGGACTACGGCAGGCCGCTGCCCGGCTACAACACCTACAACGCCGAGTGGTACACGGAGTTCTTCACCAACATCCAGCCGGTGCTCGACGGCGACCAGACCGCCGCCGAGTACTGCGCCTGGGTCCAGCCCCGCATGCAGACCAGGCTCGACGCCGCCAACCGGCAGGAGCAGTTCGACCGAGGGGAGTTCCGATGAGCGCCGTCGACGCCCCGCCGGCCGGCCGCCGCGGGCTCGGCACGCCCCGTGCCGCGACCCGCCGCGATCCCGCCCCCGCACGCCGCACCGGCACCACGAACAGCCTGCACCGCCGCGAGCGGCGCTGGGCGGCGGCCTTCATCGCGCCCGTGGTGATCGGCTTCGTGCTGTTCGCGGTGCTGCCCTTCACGTTCTCGCTCTACGCCGCATTCACCAACTGGAACGGGCTCAGCGCCCCCACCTTCACCGGCCTGGAGAACTTCCGCCTGATGATGGCGGACGACTACTTCTGGCAGGCGCTGTGGAACACGCTGTTCCTGATGATCGGCATCCCCATCGGGCTGTCCATCTCGCTCGTGCTGGCCATGGCCATGAACCGGCGGATGCCGGGACGCTCCGTCTTCCGGGTCATCTACTACCTGCCGGTCGTGACCTCGCTCGCAGCGATCTCGATCCTGTGGCAGTGGGCGTTCAACGGCGATTTCGGCCTGATCAACCAGGGCCTGGCACTGATCGGCATCGACGGCCCCAACTGGCTGCACGAGGCCTCCACCTCCAAGCCGGCGCTGGTGCTGATGATGGTGTGGAAGGGCCTGGGCTTCTCGATGCTGCTGTACCTCGCCGCGCTGCAGTCCGTGCCCCGCTCCCTCTACGAGGCGGCCGAGCTCGACGGCGCGGGCTCCTGGAGCACCTTCCGCCACATCACCTTCCCGATGCTGCGACCGGTGACGTTCTTCCTCGTGGTCACCAACATCATCGGCGGCTCGCAGGTGTTCACCGAGGTCAACATCATGACCCCGAACGGGGGACCGGAGTTCTCCACCGCGACCATCGTCTGGTACATCTGGCAGAAGGGCTTCCAGAACCTCCAGCTGGGGTACGCGACCGCGATGAGCCTCGCGCTCGGGCTCATCGTCTTCGTCATCACGCTCATCCAGTTCCGGCTCAACGCCCGCAATTCGTTCTCGGTGGAGTGAAGCCATGTCCCGTCACAGCTCGTACCGCCTGACCAACACCCTCGTCGTGATCCTGCTGAGCCTCGGCTCGGTGCTGATGCTGGCCCCGCTGGTGTGGATGATCTCGACCTCGCTCAAGACCATGGAAGGGGTGTTCGAGCTCCCGCCGCAGTGGATCCCGGACCCCTTCGTGTGGTCCAACTACTCACGCATCTGGGAGGCCGGCCCGCTGCTGTCCGGCATCCGCAACAGCGTGATCGTCTCCCTCACCGTGACGATCGTCGGGACCATCACCTCGTCGCTCGCGGCGTTCGCCTTCTCGAAGCTGCGCCTGCCGGGCAAGAACGGGATCTTCCTCGCGATCCTGGGCGGGATGATGATCCCGTTCCCGGCGCTGATGATCCCCACGTTCATCCTGTTCGCGCAGATCGGCTGGGTCGACACGCTGCTGCCCCTGATCGTGCCGGGCCTGCTGGGCAACATCATGATGGTGTTCTTCCTGCGGCAGTACCTGCACAACGTCCCGGACTCGCTCGTCGAGGCCGCGCTGCTGGACGGCGCCACCTACCCGCAGATCTTCTGGCGGCTCATCTTCCCGCTGATCCGCCCGGCGATCGCCGCCCAGTTCATCCTGTGGTTCATGGCCGTGTGGAACGACTACCTGGGACCGATCATCTACCTGAACTCGGAGAACGTGCAGACGCTCCAGCTGGTGATCGCGAACTTCAACGCCACCTACGCCATCCAGACGGACTATCCGCTGATCATGGCCGCCTCGCTGGTGGCGCTGCTGCCGGTGCTCGTGGTGTTCCTGGTCTTCCAGCGCCAGATCATCGAGTCGATCGCCCTGACCGGTTCGAAGGGCTGAGCGGTGTCCGAGACGCTCATGGTCTGGCTGCGCATCGCCACACGCCTGGTGCTGGTGCAGCTGACGATGGCGGCGCTGTCGCTGCTGGGGCTGGTGCTGCTGGGCACCGCCCCGGCCGCGACGGCCGCGGCCGCTGTCGTCGGCCCCGTCCGCCGGGACGAGGACCTGCCCGTGGTGCGCACCATGTGGGGCGTCTGGCGGGACTCGCTGCTGCGCTCGAACCTCGCCGCGGCGCCGGCGGGACTGCTGGCCGCCGCGGCGGCCGGCAACCTGGTGCTGCTGAGCACCGGGGGGCTCGACGGGCCCGGGCCGGCCGGAGCGCTCCTGGCCACGGCCGCCGCACTGGTGCTGGTGCTCTCCGGCCTCACCTGGGCGATCTCGGTGACGCTCGCGGCCGATCCCGCCCTCTCCGCCGCCGAGGTGCTGCGGGCCGGGGTGCTGTTCCCGTTCGTCTTCCCCGGCACAGGCCTGTCGCTGCTGGTCACGCTCGCCGCGGTGGGGCTGCTCGGCGCGGTGGTGCCCGTTGCGGCCGTGCTGGTCGGCGGCGCTGCGGCGATGCTGTGCACCGAGGTGCTGGTCTCCGCCCGACGGCGTCTGCTCACCGAGCACCTGGCACCCGCCTGACGGCCTCCTCCACCGCCTCCACCCCCGATGGGATGATGTCCCCATGCCCTCACGCGTCACCTCCACCCGGCGGCGTCCGCCCTCCCTGCGCGACGTCGCCGAGCTCGCGGGCGTCTCGATCAAGACCGTCTCGAACGTCGTCAACGACTACCCGCATGTGCGCGACTCGACCCGCGAACGGGTGCGCGCGGCGATCCTGGAGATCGGCTACCGCCCCCAGGTCGCGGCACGGCAGCTGCGCACCGGGGCCGGCGGGATCATCACCCTGGCCGTCCCCTCGCTCATGTTCAGCTACTTCTCCGATCTCTCCCAGCACTTCATCGACGAGGCGCAGCGCCGCGGCCAGACCGTGGTGCTGCACTCGACCTCCGCGGGCCCGGAGGCCGAGCGCACGGTGCTCGAGGGCTTCCAGCGCATCTTCGGCGACGGCGTGATCTTCAACCCGCTGTTCCTCGCGGAGGAGCAGTTCGCCATGATGCAGCGCACCACCCAGCCCACCGTCTTCATCGGCGAGCACCTGCCCGAGACGCTCCCCCAGGGCTCGGACTACGCCCGGATCGACAACCGCTCGGCCTCCTACGACGCGACCCGCCACCTCCTCTCCACCGGCCGCCGCCACCTGGCCTTCCTCGGCGTGATCGTCTCCCGCCGCGGGCAGCAGCCGCACAGCTCGGGCATCCTGCGCCGGGACGGCTTCCTCGCCGCGCTGCGCGAGGAGGGCCTGCCCGCCGGGGACGAGATGGTGCAGGCGGTGGAGGACTGGCACCGCGAGCACGGCTTCGCGGGGGCGGAGGCCCTGCTGGAGCGCTGCCCGGACCTGGACGGCATCGTCTGCGCCAACGACGACCTCGCCATCGGGGTGCTCGCCGCGCTGCGCCGGCGCGGCCTGCGGGTGCCCGAGGACGTCGCCGTGATCGGCTACGACGACACCTCCGACGCCCCGTTCGCGTCCCCGCCGCTGACCACCATCTCCCCGGACAAGGCGGCACTCGCCGGCACCGCGCTGGATCTGCTCACCGAGCGGATCCAGGGCCACGACGGGCCGCCGCGCGTGATAGACACCCCCTACACGCTGGTGGTCCGCGAGTCCACCGCCACCCCGACCGAGGCCGCCACCCAGGAGCGATGAGCCGATGACGATCCCCACCCCGTACGAGGACCTGCTGCGCGAGGTGCTGGAGACCGGCAACGCCAAGGGCGACCGCACCGGCACCGGCACACGCAGCCTGTTCGGCCGCCAGATCCGCTACGACCTGTCCCAGGGCTTCCCGCTGATCACCACCAAGCGGGTGCACACCCGCTCGATCATCCTCGAGCTGCTGTGGTTCCTGCGCGGGGACACCAACGTGCGCTGGCTGCAGGAGCGCGGAGTGAGCATCTGGGACGAGTGGGCGCGCGAGGACGGCGACCTCGGCCCCGTCTACGGCGCGCAGTGGCGCTCCTGGCCCACCCCCGACGGCGGGGTGATCGACCAGATCACCGACGTGATCGAGCAGATCCGCACTAACCCCGAGTCCCGACGCCTGGTCGTCTCCGCCTGGAACCCCGCCGACATCCCGCAGATGGCGCTCGCGCCCTGCCACGCCCTGTTCCAGTTCGAGGTGCACGACGGGAAGCTCTCCTGCCAGCTGTACCAGCGCAGCGCGGACATGTTCCTCGGCGTCCCGTTCAACATCGCCAGCTACGCGCTGCTGACGCACATGGTGGCCCAGCAGACGGATCTCGCCGTCGGCGACTTCGTGTGGACCGGTGGGGACTGCCACATCTACGACAACCATGTCGAGCAGGTGCAGCGGCAGCTGTCCCGCGAGCCGTTCCCCTACCCGACGCTGCGCATCACGCGCCGGCCGGAGTCGATCCTCGGCTACGAGCTCGAGGATTTCGAGATCGAGGGCTACCAGCACCACAAGGGCATCAAGGCACCGGTGGCGGTATGAGCGCCGCGGCCGACGGCACCCCCGCCGACGGGGCGGCGCCTCAGCACACGCCCCGGATCGGCATGATCTGGGCCCAGGCTCGGGGCGGTGTGATCGGGTCGGGCGGCACCATGCCCTGGCACCTGCCGGAGGATCTGAGGCACTTCTCCCGCACCACCACGGGGTCGCCCGTGGTGATGGGCAGGCGCACCTGGGAGTCCTTCCCGCCGAAGTACCGCCCCCTGCCGGGACGCACCAACATCGTCATCACCCGGGACGATTCCTTCACCGCTCCCGGAGCCGTGCGCACCCGCAGCCTCGACGAGGCGCTCGGCGCCGCGCAGCGCGCGCTCCGGGACGCCGCCGGTCCTGAGGACGCCGGGACCCCGCGGATCTGGGTGATCGGCGGGGGGCGGGTGTACCGCGAGGCGATGGGCCGAGCCGATCTGCTGGTGATCACCGAGATCGACGTCGACGTCGAGGGGGACACCACGGCCCCGTCGGTGCCCGAGGATTTCCGCCTCACCGCCGCAGACCCCGCTCACGGAGCCGACGGTCCCAGCTGGCACACCTCCCGCACGGGCCTGCGCTACCGCATCCTGACCCACCGCCGCTGAGCAACCCCGCACCCGCGCGGAGCAGCTGTCCTCCCGTCGCTCCGGGACCCTTGTCTCCCTCTTTTCAACGCTGTAACGTCGGGTGGGCCGGTGACGTGGACGTCACCGCGAAGTGCTCGCGCCGACCCTCGCGCGAGGCCCCTCGAGGACGTCGGGCCCCGCTCCCGCCGTCCGCCCGGGGGCACGCCCCGGGACCCCACCCCTCCAGGAGCAGATATGAGCACCCTGTCCCGCCGCACGCTCGTCACCTCGACCGCCGCCCTCTCGGCGGCCGGCGTGGGCGCCCTGGCCGCGCCGCGCAGCCAGGCACGCCCGCCATCCCCCCATCGGCCCGATCCGTCCTTCGAGGACGTCTCCGTGCACGACCCCTCGGTGGTGGTCGCAGACGGCTGCCTCTACGTCTTCGGCTCGCACCTCGCCGCCGCCCGCAGCCGTGACCTGCAGCGATGGACCAGCGTGGCGGACCTCGTCACCCCCGAGAACCCGCTGTTCGAGGACGTCACCGAGGAGCTCTCCGAGGCGCTCGAATGGGCACGGTCCACCACGCTGTGGGCACCGGACGTCCATGCCACCGAGGACGGCCGGTACCGCATGTACTACTGCGCCTGCGAGGGCCCCTCGCCGCGCTCCGCGATGGGCACCGCGATCGCCGACGACGTCGAGGGACCCTACCGCGACGAAGGGATCTTCCTGCGCTCGGGGATGTGGGACCAGACCAGCGAGGACGGCGAGATCTACGACGCGACCGTCCACCCCAACGTCATCGATCCGCAGGCGTTCGTCGATGCGGAGGGCACGCCGCGCCTGGTCTACGGCTCCTACTCGGGCGGCATCTTCCTGCTGGAGCTGGATCCGCAGACCGGCCGCCCGCTGCCCGACCAGGGTTACGGCGTGCACCTGACGGGCGGTCACCACGCCCGGATCGAGGCGCCCTACATCATGTACTCGGAGGAGTCCGGCTACTACTACCTGCTGCTGACCTTCGGCGGGCTCGATGCGGACGGCGGGTACAACGTCCGCGTGGGCCGCTCGCGCGACGTGGCGGGGCCGTACCTCGACCCGATGGGCCAGGATCTGCGCGAGGCGAGCGCCGATCCGGACGAGCCGCTGTTCGACGACGCCTCGATCGAGCCCTACGCCGCCAAGCTCATGGGCAACCACCGGTTCGTGCAGTCCGACGGCCGCACCGGCCAGGCCTACGTCTCCCCGGGCCACGTCTCGGCCTGGACCCGGCCAGGCACGGGGGAGTCGTTCCTGCTGTTCCATACCCGGTTCCCGGGCGATGACGATCTCCACGAGGTGCGCGTGCACCGACTGCACCTGACCCGCAGCGGCTGGCTCGTCGTCTCACCCCACCGCTACAGCGGCGATCTCGACGGCCGGGAGCGCCGGCTGCGCCGCTCCCAGCTGGTGGGCGACTGGCAGCTGATCGATCACGGGCACGCCATCTCCGCCGAGATCAACGACTCGGTCGCGCTGCGCCTGGAGTCCGACGGCACGCTCGGCGGAGGGGCCGAGGGGCGCTGGCGGCTCGAGGGCGGCGCGCGGGCCGTGCTCGAGATCGACGGTGTGCGCCGCGATGGCGTGTTCTCGCTGGGCTGGCACGAGGAGCTCGGGGACTGGACCCCGACGTTCAGCGTGCTCGGCGAGGACGGCCGCGCACTGTGGGGCACGAAGGAGCTCTGACCCTCCCGGGCGGGGTCAGCGGGAGCCGCGCACGGCCAGCACCGCGACCCCGCCCAGCACCGCCGCTCCGGCGGCGGCCAGGTAGAGCGCCGTGTAGCTGCCCAGGCCCGCCAGCGCGAACAGGGCCGCGGCGAGTCGCGGTGCGGGCTCCGTCGGGCGCTCCTCGCGGAGCAGCGGCGCGAAGGCGAGCACCATGAGTAGCCCGATCACCGCCGGGGCGATGAACATCAGAGCCGTGCTCGAGGAGAACCAGCCCGCCACGTAGGCGGCCAGCGCCAGAGAGCTGTAGTTGCACACCCCCGCGATCCCGGAGACCTTCCCTCGCTGGGAGGCAGGTATGTGATCGGCCAGCCCCGCGAGCATCCCGCCGACGAAGAAGGAGCGCCGACGTCCGAATCTCGATCGGGAGCGGTCCGAGAGGCTGCCGAACAGAGGATTCCCCACGATCGCGAACAGTGCGCCGCGGTCCCGGGTCGGCCGGGGTCCGTGGGAAACGTCATCGTTCGCCTCGCGATCTGTGAACGGGCACCCAGGGGCACGTCGACGAACCCCGAGTGATCGGTAGGGAATCGCACTCTGACCCATATACCGAGTGAGTGGTAGGTTTTCGTCGGCGAACCACGGAACCGCCGTCGGCGGAGGACGGAGGCGCATGATGGGAGCCACCCGGGACGCTGCGGGAGCCCGCGGCCCACAGCCGCGCGGCCGCTACGCGACCGGTCGGGCAGCGCGTGAACGCATCCTGAACGCCGCCACCTCCGCGTTCAGCGAGCACGGCTACCGCGGCGCCTCACTGGCCTCGATCGGCCGCTCGATCGAGATGACGCAGCAGGGGGTCCTGCACCACTTCCCCACCAAGACGGCTCTGCTGCTGGCCGTGCTCGAGGAACGCGACCGCCGCGGTCAGCGGACCTGGCCCCGTGATGGCGCCTTCACCGGGCTGGACGTCCTGGACGCCTGGGACGCGACCGTCGCCGAGAACGTGCAGCGCTACGGACTGGTGCGCCTCGCGCATGTGCTTGGTGCCGAGGCGACCGAGGAGGACCACCCGGCCCGCGAGTACTTCATCCGGCACTTCGACATCGGTCGCGAGATGCTGCGCGCCGGGTTCCGGGCCGGGGTCGAGTCCGGGGAGGTGCGCGAGGACCTCGACCACGAGCTGATCATCCGGCAGGTCCTGGCGATGAGCGAAGGCCTCGAGAACCAGTGGCTGATCGATCCCGAGGGCGTCGACATCGTCGCCTGCTTCCACGACTACACCCGCACTCTTCGCGACCGGCTGCGCCGCACGCACTGACGTCGCACCCACTCACCCCTGAGGAGGGACCTCGCATGACCCCGACGCTCGACGACATCCGCACCCTCCGCCTGGTCTGGCCTCAGTGGCAGGGTGCCGGCCGAGACAATGTGGCGAGCCTGCTGCCCGGATTCCCGCTCACCGTGGCCCGCCACGGCTATGTCACCGGCTCCCGGGTGCTCGACGCGGTCCTGCCCCGGCACAGCGGCCCCACGGAGACGGTCCCGGTGAGCCTGGAGGAGCCTGCCGAGGGCACGAGCGCGGGTATCGAGTCCCGCGCTGCGATCCTGGCCTCGCTCACTGCGGCGCAGGAGGCCATCGCACGGCACGCCCCGGAGCGGATCCTCACGCTCGGCGGCGAGTGCGCCGTCAGCGTGGCACCGTTCGCCGCCCTCGCCGAGAAGTACGGCGAGGATCTCGCGGTGGTCTGGATCGATGCCCACCCCGATGCGGACACGCCTGCGACCGGATACGACGGCTTCCACGCGATGGCCGCCGCCACCCTGATCGGGCAGGGCGATCCCGAGATCATCGACCGCCTGCCCGCGACGGTCCCGCCCCCGCGCTTCGCCTACGCGGGCCTGCACGCCGGGGAGCCCGACGCCCTCGCGAACCTGCCCCTGTGGGGGCTGAGCGCTTTCGGGCCGGAGCAGCTGCGCCGCACGTCGGCCGCGCTGACGCAGTGGGTGGCCTCCACCGGTGCCCGCAGGGTCGCGATCCACCTGGACGTGGACACCGTGGACAGCGACGAGATCACCTTCGGCCTGGGCGAGGTGCCGGGCGGGCTCACGAGCGCGCAGGTGCGCAGGGTGATCGCGGATCTCGGCGCGCAGTTCGACGTGGTGGGGATGACGGTCGCCGAGTTCATCCCACGCCAGGTGATGGCGCTGCACGGGATGCTCGAGGGGCTGCCCCTGCTGGGCGGGGACGCCCAGAGCCGGGCGACGCCCTGAGCTCCCCGACCACGCCGGCGGCCGTCCCCGCCCCTCAGGTGCCGGCGATGCCGGTGGTGGAGATGCCCTTGATGATCTGCCGCTGGAAGAACAGGAACACCACGATCAGCGGCAGCGCGGCGAGCACGGCCTGGGCCATGTTCTGCGCGTACTGGATGCCGTAGGCGCTGATCACCGTCTGCAGACCGACCGGGAGGGTCATGAGGTCCGCGTCGTTGATGACGATGAACGGCCACAGGAAGTTGTTCCAGGCACCGATGAACACGAAGATCGACACCGCGCCGAGGATGGGACGCGACAGGGGCACGATGATGCTCCACAGGATGCGCAGCCGGCTCGCGCCGTCCATGAGCGCCGCCTCCTCGAGCTCCTTCGGGATCTGGTCGAAGAACTTCATGAGGATGAACACCATCGGGGCCGCCACCACCTGCGGCAGGATGATGCCCCAGTAGGTGTCCACCAGGTTCAGCGAGAGCATCAGGCGGAACAGCGGCACGATGAGGATCTGCGCGGGGATCATGATCGAGGCGACCGTCATCGTGATGATGAACCGCCGCCCGGCGAACCGCATGCGCGAGAGCGCGTAGCCGGCCAGCGCCGAGATCACCACCGTGATGACGGTGACCAGGGTCGAGGTGAGCAGGCTGTTCCACGCCCAGCGCGGCACCTTCCCCTCGCTGAGGGTCTCGACGTAGGCGGCGAGGGTGAAGCCGTCCTCCGGGACGAGGGTCACCGGCATCGCGGCGGCCTCGGCCTCGGTCTTCAGCGAGGTGAGGATCGCCCAGCCCACCGGGACCAGCCAGGCCAGCGCCAGCGCCGCGAGGATCACGAAGGCGAGGATGCGGAACGGGTCCGGCCTCCTGCGGCGGCGCCGCCCGGGCCGGACCGGGGACGGCGACACCGCCGCACCGGGACGGGCCGGGGAGATCGTATTCGCGGCTGCGGTCATGCCTTCACACTCCGTCGGGACGAGATCACCATGTAGGCGATGGACACGATGATGATCAGGAAGAAGAAGATGTAGGAGATCGCCGAGGCGTAGCCCAAGCGGTACCCGGTGAAGCCGACCTCGTACACGTACAGCAGGATCGGCCGGGTATCGCCCCCGGGGCCGCCGGCGGTCATCTGGTAGATCTGGTCGAAGACCTTCAGCGAGGCGAGCATCTGCAGCACCAGCACGAGCACGGTGGTGGGGGCGAGCTGGGGCAGGGTGATGGAGATCAGCCGCCGCCAGCGCCCGGCACCGTCGAGCGAGGCCGCCTCGTAGAGGTGGTCGGGGATGTTCTGCAGCGCCGTGAGGTACAGCAGGAAGTTGAACCCGACGGTCCACCACACGGTCATCACGACCACGGAGATCATCGCGAGGTTCGGATCCTGCAGCCAGGCCGGCCCGGTGATGCCGAACCATCCGAGCACCGTGTTGATCAGGCCCAGCTGGGGGTTGTACATCCACACCCAGAACTGGGAGGCCACGGTGGAGGCCAGCAGGAACGGCATGAAGAACGACAGCCGCCAGAACCACTGGCCCGGCAGGCCGATGTTGACCAGCACCGCCAGCACGAGGGCGACGAGCACCAGGGGCACGGCGGAGAGCACCGTGAACCACACCGTGTTCAGCAGGCTGCTCCACACGTAGGGGTCGGAGAACGCCTCGGCGTAGTTCTCCAGGCCCACGAAGCCGGTCTTGGTGCCGGCGAGGCTGACGCCGGTCAGGCTCATCCAGAACCCGTAGATGGTGGGCCAGATGAGGAACAGCACGAAGGCGGCGAGGAACGGCAGGCAGTACAGCCAGCCGCGCAGGTTGTCGGCGCGGCGCCGTCGACGCCGCAGCTCGGAGCTCCCGCCGTCGGCGGTGGGTCGGGCGGCGCCGCTCGGCGGGGCGAGACCGTCAGTGGTGGTCATCGATCGTCTCCTTCGGCGGGCGGGGGATCACATCGGGCTCGGCTTGGCGAGCAGGTCATCGATACGGGCCACGAAGGCGTTCCAGCCCTCGAGGGGGTCGGTGCGGCGCGCCCACACGTTCTGCATGGCGTTGCCGAAGTAGGTGCTGAAGTCGCTGCCCGATCCGGTGAACCATGCCGGCGGGTCGTAGACCAGGTGGTCGATCGCGTCGGCGTAGTGGGACTGGGGTTCGAGCTCCTGGTAGGCCGGGTCCTCGACCACCGGGGTGTAGGCGGGGATGTGGCCGGCATCCGCCCAGACGAGCGAGTGCTTCAGCACGTGGGCGACCATGGCGTGCACCGCGCGGCGGCGCTCCGGATCCGGCGAGCTCTGGAAGGGCAGCACGAAGGAGTGCGAGTCGGCGTACGCCGTGGGCGGGCCGAACACCCCGGGCACCATGGTCATGTCGAAGGGCAGGCCCTCGTCCCGGTAGCTGCCGATCTCCCAGACCCCTCCGAAGAAGGCACCGCTGCCGCCGGTGGCGAACTCCGAGATCGCGGTGCCGCCGTCGTGGCTGGGATTTCCCGCCTCCCCGTCGATCAGGGAGAGGATCCACTCGATCGCGTCGATCACGATCTCTTCCTGGTACTGCATCGTGCCGCCCTCGGGCAGCTCCATCGTGCCGCCCATCTGGGTGTAGTACGTGTAGAACATCCGCCACTGGTTCATGCCGTCGCCGAGCCAGCCGAAGGACAGCCCGTAGCCGCTGGGGGCTGCGCCGGCGAGTTCGAGGGCGAGGTCGCGGAACTCCTCGGGCGTCTCGGTGGGCAGCAGCAGCCCGTCGCTGTCCAGCACCCCGGCCTCATCGGCGATATCGGTGTTGTAGTAGAGGACGAAGGGGTGGGAATCCAGCGCGATGTCCAGCAGCTGGCCGTCCACCTGCATCTTCTCCCAGATCAGCTCGGGGAAGTCCTGCTCGCGGATGCCGAACTCGGCGAGCAGGTCGAGGTCCCAGGCATCCAACAGGCCGCCCGGGGCGTAGCCGGGAACACGTGCCGAGTGCATGACGGCGATGTCCGGGGCGCGCCCACCGGCGGAGGCCATCGCGAGCTTCGTGTAGTACGGAGCGCCCCAGCCCAGGACGGTCTGGGAGACCTTCGCGGCGCCGTCGGTGGCCATGTACTCGTCCAGCAGCTCGCCCATCGTCACCCCGTCGGGCCCGGACAGCAGGTGCCAGAACGAGATCTCGTCGGCAGGGGCGGAGGCGCTGCCGCAACCGGCCAGAGCGGCGAGCCCGCCGGCCGCGCCGAGACCTCCGGCGCCCCGCAGGAGGGTGCGCCGGTCCAGACGCCGCCGCATCGCCGTCGAGAAGGTGCTGCTGTGCTTCATGTGTCCACCCCTTCGTGGTGGAACCGAGGGTCGCATCGGTGGTGACCGACGCCCCGCGTTCCCGTGGGCTGCTGTGCGGACCCTAATTTACAGCGTTGTAAACCTGAGCGTCAAACCCGCGCCACGGCGCGGCGCGTATGGCGCCGGCCACATCGGGGGTCGGGGAGCATCGGAGCGGACCGGCCCCTCCCCCGGAGCGAGCGGCGTCCTCCCGGGGGCCCTCCCCGCCGGCCAGCGGGCTCCGGCGGGCCCCGGCCGTCGGTGCGCTGAGCGCTCCGCCGCGGTCCGCCACACTCCGCCGCGGTCAGCCCTTCAGCCCCGAGCCGGTCACCCCCTCGACGATCTGGCGCTGGAAGAACATGTACAGCACCACCAGCGGGAGGGCGGCGAGGAGGGCACCGGCCTGGATGTCCGCGTAGCGCAGGCCGAAGCTGCCCTGCACCGTGGCCAGACCCACCGGGATGGTCATCAGATCCGGGTTGGACAGCACGAACAGCGGCAGCAGCAGGTTGTTCCAGGTCCACACGAAGGTGAGGATCGCGACCGCCGCGGTCACCGGGCGCGACAGCGGCATGATCACGCCCCAGTAGATCCGCCACAGCCCCGCGCCGTCGACGCGCGCGGCCTCCTCGAGCTCCTTGGGGATCCCGTCGAAGAACTGCTTGAAGATGAACACCGCGATGACCGACGGGATCTGCGGGAGGATCACGGCCCAGTAGGTGTTCAGCAGCTGCAGCACGCGCAGCTCCTGGAACAGCGGCACGATCAGCACCTGGGTCGGGATCATCAGGCCGATGACGATCATCAGGTAGATCGCGGCCCTCCCCCGGAACTCCAGGCGCGAGAGGGCGAAGGCCGCCATCGACGCGAACAGCAGGGTCAGCGCCGCGGTGACGATCGAGGTGAGGAAGCTGGAGAGGTACCAGTTCCAGATGTCGCCCTGCTGCAGCAGCCCGAGGTAGGACTCCAGCGTGGGGCTGACGTCGGTGAGGATCTCCTGGGCGCCGAGGGCGGCCACGCCGTTGTCGGTCAGCGAGGTCTTGATCGCGAACAGCGACGGGATCAGCCACAGGATCGCGGCGAGGACCAGGAAGACGCCGGTGATCCTCGTGAACGCCTGACCGCTGGTCCTCGTGCGGGGCGCGGGAGCGGCGCCGGAGAGGCCGGCGCGGCCGGTGGGTCGGGTCTGGGTCGCGGCCATCTCAGGAGGCCTCCTCACGCTTGGTGCCCATGCGGCTGACGATCTGCTGGAGGATGGCGATCACCACGATGATCAGGAACAGCAGCACCGAGGCGGCGGAGGCCGCACCGACCCGGTTGTCGGTGAACGCGGTGTTCGTGATGAGGCCCAGGGAGACCTGCGTGGAGATGCCCGGTCCACCGCTGGTCATCAGGAACACCTGGTCGAAGATCTTCAGGCTGGCGATGATCTGCAGCAGGATCACCAGGCCGGTGGTCCGGTTCAGCAGGGGGATGGTGACGCTGCGGATCTGCTGCCAGGGGGTGGCGCCGTCGACCGCGGCGGCCTCATACAGCTCCCGGGGGATCTCCTGCAGCCCGGCGAGGTACAGCACGAAGTTGAACCCGATGGTCCACCAGACGGTCGCGATGGCGATGCCGATCATCGCCGTGTTCGGGCTAGAGAGGATCCCGGCGCCCGGGTCCATGCCCACCAGCGTCGCCGGCAGCGACCACAGCCCGGAGGTCGGGGTGAAGATGAAGACCCAGATCAGGGAGATCGTCGCCGAGGGCAGGATGAACGGCAGGAAGAACGCCAGGCGGAAGAACCACTGCCCGCGCGACGTGCGGTTGGTGAGCACGGCCAGCACGAAGGACAGCACCACCAGCGGCGGCACGGTGTAGAGGGTGAACTGGAGCGTGTGCCACAGCGAGGACCAGAAGTCGTCCCGGCCGAACATCTCCATGTAGTTGTCCAGGCCCGCGAACGAGCCCAGCCCGGAGTGGACGGTCGAGGTGTTGAAGAAGCTCGCCACGAACATCCAGATCATGGGCCCGACCATGAAGGCCAGGTAGATCACGGCGAACGGGGCGAGGAACAGCCAGGCCTGCGGGGTGCGGCGGGTCGTCGCGCCGCCCGGACGGGAGCGTGTGGCCGGCGCCCGTCCGACCGGCGGCGCGGGGGGAGACATCGTGGTCATGGGCTGTGCCTTCCGGGTCAGAGCGGGCTGGGGGTCGAGGTGTAGGTGGCGAGCTGGTCCCGGATCGCGGCCAGCGCCTGCTCGGGGGTGAGCGCACCCTGCTGGACGAGCCCCAGCTGCGCCCCCACGGTGTCCTCGAACGTCGAGCCGGAGCCGCCGTACCAGGCGGGGTCGTCGTAGACGGCGTGGTCCGCGGCGCCCGAGTAGTACCGCTGGGGTTCCAGGGCGAGGTACTCCTCGCTCTCGGCCGTGGGCAGATAGGCCGGCACGTGCCCGCCCTCGGCCCAGATCAGGCTCTGCTCGAGCATCGTCCTGATGAACTCCATCGCCTGCTGCCGCTGCGCGGGCGAGCGCTGCTTGCGCGGCAGGATGAAGGTGTGGGAGTCGGCTTGGACAGCGGGCCTGTCGAAGAGCTGCGGGATCGGCGCCATCCCGAAGTCCAGCCCCTCGATCGACTGGGCGGTGGCGATCTCCCACTCCCCCTGGAGGTAGAACCCGGCCTTGCCGGTGAACATCTGGGTCTGGGAGGTCGCATAGTCCAGAGCGCTGTTGAGCCACCCCTGCTCCACCCAGTCCTGGACCGTCCCCATCACCTCGAGGAACAGCGACTCGTCCACGCTGATGGTCGCGCCGTCGTCCGAGAGGAACGGCGTGGCGCCGTCGAGCTGGTTGTACAGCGTCCAGAAGAATCGCCAGGGGGTGGCGGTCTCGGCGACGTTCGCGACGGTGATCGCGATGCCGCCGGTGACGGCGCTGAGCTCCTTCAGCGCCTCCTGGAACCTGTCCATCCCCGTGAGGTCCACGAGCAGCCCGTCGTCGTCGAGCAGGCCGGCCCGCTCGCACACCTCCTTGTTGTAGAAGAGCGTGAACGGGTGCGTGTCCAGCGGGATCGCGATGTTCTGGTCGTCGGTGCGCTGGGTGTCCCAGGCCTGGGCGTTGAAGTCCGCGGAGGACAGCCCGACGCCGGCGAGATCCTCCTCGGTGATCGGGTCCAGCAGCCCGCCGCTCCACAGCGGCTTGGCGCGGGTCAGGTGGGCGACCGCGACGTCCGGGGGCTGGTTGCCGACGGTGGCCAGGGTGAGCTTCGAGTAGTAGGGGTTGCCCCAGGTGAGGGTGGTGGCCTGCAGGGACCGGGGACCGAAGCGGTCCCGGTAGCCCTGCTGCATGTCCTGCATGCGCACACCGTCGCCGCCGCCGAAGAGGTTCCAGTAGATGAGCGTGTCGGGGTTCAGCTCGGTGCCCAGGAGCCCGGCCCCGAGCGGGGTGGCGCAGCCGGCGAGCGGTACGGCCGCGGCCGTGAGCGCTGCGGCGCCGAGCAGCCGGCGCCGACTGATCCCCGGGCTCGTCGCTGAGCGGGTGGGGCCTGAGCGGGGTGGACGACGGCTCATCTCATCACTCCATCGGGGTCGGGCTGCCGGGCCGGCCGACGTGGGCGGCGACTCGAGCGGGAACGGTGCGCCCCGGGGCCCCGCGCTGCGATGCGCGCGGCCCGTCGGGGCGGTCCTGCGGAGGACGGCCTCCGCCGCTGCAGCCTGCCGCTGCCGAGGTGTCCTGGCTCACACGCAGATTACATCGTTGCACGATCGGACACAACGATTCCTCGACCCGAATCCTCGTTCGGATGATCCAGTCGCTGACCTGCGACGACGCTGGGAAGTCGGGCAGCACGAGACCCCGGGCGCCCTCCCTCTCGGGTGCCCGGGGTGCGTGCCGGCCCGTCGGCCGACGGGCCCGTCGGCTCAGGCCCCGCTCTGGGACCGCTTCTTGTTCCAGACGTCGAAGGCCACGGCGATCAGCAGCACGACGCCGCGCACCACCGACTGGGTGGGCTGGGAGATGCCCATGATCGACATGCCGTTGGACATCACGGCCATGATCAGGCCGCCGATGATCGCGCCGTGGACCTTGCCCACGCCGCCGGTGACCGCGGCGCCGCCGATGAAGGCCGCGGCGATCGCGTCGAGCTCGAACATGTTGCCCGCGCCCGGCTGGGCGCTGTTCGAGCGCGCCGAGTAGACGATGCCCGCGATCGCGGAGAGCAGGCCCATGTGCACGAACAGCCACATGTTCACCCGGCGGGTCTTCACGCCGGAGAGCTGAGCGGCCTGGAGGTTCCCGCCCATGGCGTAGATGTGGCGGCCGAAGATGGTGCGCTGGCTGACGAAGCCGTAGATGAGCACCAGCGCCGCCAGCAGGATCAGCACCACGGGCAGGCCGCGGGAGTGGGCCAGCTGCCAGGCGAAGGCCATCACCACGATGCCCACGGCCGCGATCTTCACCCAGAACAGCGGGAACGCCTCGACCTGCTGCTTGTACTTCAGCTTCGCGAGGCGCCCGCGGTACTCCTGGATCGCGAACACCACGACCAGCGCGGCGGCCAGGAACAGGGTGAAGGCGTCGTAGCCGTCGCCGCCCAGCAGCCCGTTGAGGAAGCCGCCGGAGATGTACTGGTACTCCTTCGGGAACGGCGAGAGCGAGACGTTGCCGAGCACCTGCATGGTCAGCCCGCGGAAGATGAGCATGCCGGCGAGGGTGACGATGAAGGCGGGGATGCCCACGTACGCGACCCAGAAGCCCTGCCACAGCCCCACCAGCACACCGGTGGCGAGCGCGGCGAGCACGCCCACCCACCAGGGCAGGCCGTTGCCGATCACCACCACGGCTGCGACCGCGCCGGTCAGTGCGACCACGGAGCCGACGGAGAGGTCGATGTGCCCGGCGACGATGATCAGCACCATGCCGATCGCGAGGATCAGGATGTAGGAGTACTGCAGGACCAGGTTGGTGAGGTTGCCCGGGCTGAGCAGGGCGCCGTCGGTGAGGATCGCGAACAGCACGATGATGAACACGAACGCGATGTAGATGCCGCTGGAGCGCACGTTGCGGGTCAGCAGCTCCTTGATGTCAGAAGTTCCGGCCATGAGGCGCGCTCACTCCCTCTCCATGGTCATGAGCTCCATGAGGTGCTCCTGGGTGGCGTCCTGGATCGCGACCTCGCCGGTGATCCGACCCGCGGACAGTGTGTAGATGCGATCGGCCACGCCCATCACCTCGGGCAGCTCCGAGGAGATGACGATGATGGCCTTGCCCGCCTCGGCGAGCTCGTTGATGATCGAGTAGATCTCGTACTTCGCGCCGACGTCGACGCCGCGGGTGGGCTCGTCGAGGATCAGCAGCTCCGGCTCGGTGTACAGCCACTTGCTGAGCACCACCTTCTGCTGGTTGCCGCCCGAGAGCTTCCCGACCGTCGCCATCACCGTCGGCGTCTTGATGTTCAGCGAGGAGCGGTAGCGCTCGGCGACCGCGATCTCCTCGTTGCCGTTGATCCAGCCCCCGGAGGTGACCTTCTTCAGCGCGGCGGCGGTGACGTTGGTGCGGATGTCCTGGATCAGGTTCAGCCCGTACCGCTTGCGGTCCTCCGAGACGTAGGCGATGCCCGCGTCGATCGCGTCCGCGACGGTGCGCATCCGCACCGGTCGACCGTGCATGTAGGCGGTGCCGGTGATGCCGCGCCCGTACGACTCGCCGAACACGCTCATCGCGAGCTCGGTGCGGCCGGCGCCCATCAGCCCGGCGATGCCCACCACCTCGCCGGCGCGGACGTTCAGCGATGCCCCGTCGACGACGGTGCGGCCGGGCTGGGTGGGGTGGCCGACGTGCCAGTCCTCGATCCGGAAGATCTCCTCGCCGATCTCGGCGCTGCGCTCCGGGTAGAGGCTGTCCATGTCACGGCCCACCATCCCCTTGATGATCCGAGGGATCAGCGTGTGCTCGCGCTCCTCCGGCACCTGCATGTCGATCGTCTCTATGGTCGAGCCGTCGCGGATGACGGTGGTGGAGTCGGCGATGGCCGCGATCTCGCCGAGCTTGTGGGAGATGATGATGCTGGTGACGCCCTCGTCCCGCAGGCCCCGGATGAGGCCCAGCAGGTGCTCGGAGTCGTCGTCGTTCAGCGCCGCGGTGGGCTCGTCGAGGATCAGCAGGTTCACGTTCTTCGAGAGCGCCTTGGCGATCTCGACCAGCTGCTGCTTGCCCACACCCAGCTGGCCGACGGGCGTGACGGGCTTCTCCTTCAGCCCCACCCGCGCCAGCAGCTCGGAGGCGCGGGCGTTGGTCTCGTGCCAGCTGATCACACCGCCCTTGGACTGCTCGTTGCCCAGGAAGATGTTCTCGGCGATCGACAGGTGGGGCACCAGGGCGAGCTCCTGGTGGATGATCACGATGCCCTCGGCCTCGGAGTCGTTGATGGTCGCGAAGCTGACGGGGCGGCCGCGGAAGTGGATCTCGCCCTCGTAGCTGCCGGCCGGCTCCACGCCGGAGAGCACCTTCATGAGGGTGGACTTGCCGGCGCCGTTCTCGCCGCAGATCCCGTGGATCTCGCGCTCGTGGACCGTGAGCGAGACGTCCTTCAGGGCGACCACGCCGGGGAATCTCTTGGTGATGGACCGCATCTCGAGGATGGGTTCGGTCATGGGGCCCTCCTTCGGGCTGGGAGCCCCGGCGCGGGGGCGCGCCGGGACCCCTCGGAGGTGTCGCGGAGGTCGATGGCACATCTGGGTGCGCCTCAGAGCTGGCCGGACTCGACCTGCTCCTCGGTGTAGTAGCCGGAGTCGACCATGATCTCCTGGTAGTTGCTCTCCAGCACCATCTGCACGTCCAGCAGGTAGGAGGGCACCACCTTCACGCCGTTGTCGTACGTCTCGGTGTCGTTGGTCTCGGGCTCCTCGCCGTTCAGGATCGACTCGGAGGCGAGGATCGCCTGGTCGGCGAGCTTGCGGGTGTCCTTGAAGATGGTCGAGTGCTGCACGCCGTCGGCGATCAGCTTGATCGAGGCGATCTCCGCGTCCTGCCCGGTGACGATCGGCAGGCCCTCCTCGATGGTGGGGCCCAGGCCGCGGTTCTGCAGGGCGTTGATGATTCCGCGGGAGAGCGGGTCGGCCGGGGCCAGCACGCCGTCCAGCTCGGTGCCGCCGTTGTAGTGGGTGGTCAGCAGGGTCTCCATGCGCTTCTGCGCGGTCTCCTGCTCCCAGCGCTGGGTGGCGGCCTGGTCGATGTCCATCTGCCCGGAGGGTACCTCGAGGGTGCCGTCGTCGAAGTACGGCTGGAGGGTGTCGATCGCGCCCTTCCAGAACAGGTGGGCGTTGTTGTCGTCGAGGGACCCGGCGAACAGCTCCACGTTCAGCGGCCCCTCGGGGGCGTCGTCGGCGGGCTCGAAGCTCTCGTCCAGCAGGCCCAGGCCGAACAGCAGGGCGTTGGCCTGGTTCACGCCGACGGTGTAGTTGTCGAAGGTGACGTAGAAGTCCACGTTCTCGTTGTCGGTGAGCAGGCGGTCGTAGGCGATCACCGGGATGCCCGCGGCAGCCGCGGCATCGAGCTGCGCGGAGAGCGAGGCGCCGTCGATCGAGGCGATGAGCAGCACGTCCACGCCGGAGTTGATCATCTGGTCGATCTGCTGCTGCTGGGTGGGGATGTCGTCACCGGCGTACTGCATGTCGACGGTGAAGCCCTTCTCCTCCAGGCCCTCCTTGATGTTGTTGCCGTCGGCGACCCAGCGCTCGTAGGTCTGGGTCGGCATCGCGACGCCGACGGTCTGCTCGCTGGGCTCCGCATCCGGGTCCGGACCGCCGGAACCGGCACCCTCGCCGCCGCACGCGGCCAGTCCCAGCGCGGCCGCGGCGGCGGTCGCACCCAGCATGAAGGTCCTGCGGTTGTACATGGCTTCTCCTCGTCGAAATCGCCGTCTGCTGCCGACAGCAGTGATGTCCTGCCCGCGTCTCGGGGAGCACCGTCGGCAGCTGTGCCGTGAACGGTGCCGGCGAGGCGTCGGCCGGACTGCCGGGCCCGGGAGGGCCCGCTTGGGGTGATCCGCGCGCCGACCGTGGCGCGGCACCGTCAGGTGACGGGGATCGCTCGAATGCTAACGTTCACATCGGCGCAGATGTCAACAACGCACCACCCTGAGCGGGTCACAACTCGGCAACGAGGAGCGCCCGACGGAGGAACCTGCGCCCGACCTGCAGGCCGTCCCGGGCGCCGCCCCGTCCGGCGGTGTTCCGTCCCGACAGGAGACGACAGCCATGACCCCCGCACCGCGCCGCCCCTCCATGGGTGACGTCGCCGCTCGCGCCGGCGTCTCGTACCAGACGGTCTCCCGGGTGCTCAACGAACCCGAGATCGTCCGCCCCGCGACCCGTCAGCGCGTGCTCGAGGCGATCTCGGAGCTCGGGTACGCCCGCAACCGGGCGGCCCGCGCGCTGAAGACCTCCCGCTCCGCCCTGATCGGGGTGCTCACCGACGACCTCTCCCTGTTCGGCCCGGCCGAGACCACCACCGCCGTGTGCGCCGCCGCCCGCGAGGCCGGCTACTCGGTGGTGCTGACCTCGATGGCGTCCACCCCCGACAGCGCCCGCCAGGTGGGGGCGGAGCTGCTGGGCGCCGGTGTCGAGGGGATCCTGGTGATCGCCGCCCACGAGGGGATGTCCCCGGCGGTCTCGGCGGTGGCGGGCTCGAGCCCGGTGGTCGTCGTCTCCGCCCAGCCGTCGCGGGAGAGCAGGGTCGACATGGTGGGCATCGACCAGGCACTCGGCGCACGGATGGTGGTCGAGCACCTCCAGCGCACCGGCGCCCGCTCGCTCGTGCACCTGGCGGGGCCGACGGACTGGTTCGACGCCCGGGCGCGACGCAGCGGCTTCTCGGCCGCGCTCGAGGCCTCCGGCCTCGACGGGGCGCTGGTGGGGCCCGGCGAGTGGACCCCGCGCTCCGGATACGAGCTCACCGCCGAGCTGATCGGCTCCGGCCTGCCCGATGCGCTCTTCGCCGCGAACGACATGATCGCCATCGGGGCCCTGCACGCCCTGCACGAGCACGGGCTGCGCGTACCCGAGGACGTCGCCGTGGTGGGCTTCGACAACACCCTCGGCGCCGAGTTCCTGATCCCCTCGCTGACCACGGTGGCGCAGCCCTTCGCCGAGGTGGGACGCGAGGCGCTGCGTCACCTGGTGTCCCTGCTCGAGGGGGACGGCCCGTCCTGCGAGGCGCCGCGCCCCCTGCCTCCGCGGCTGGTGGTGCGCCGTTCCACCCTTCCCGAGCGCACGCACTGAGCGCCTGATCCGCGCGGTCGGGACCCCGTCGCCGCGCCCCCTCCACGACCGTCGGCCCAGCGGTCGACGCCGCCGCCGACCCGCGCGCCGGAGCGGCCGTCGGCCCGCGTGCCGGACCAGCCGTCGACCCGTGTCGGACCGGCCGTCCCACCATGGATGTGAACGTTGCCATCGGTGGGTGGGGATGGTTTAGTGGAGACATGATGCACGACGCCGCGCCCTCCGCCGACCGCTCCGATCCGGCCGCCCTCCTCGCCGAAGGTCGCGCCCACCTGGGGCTCGAGCTCGGCTCGACCCGCATCAAGGCCGCCCTGATCGACGACGGCGGCACCGTGCTGGGCACCGGCTCCCACGCCTGGGAGAACCAGCTCGTCGACGACAGCTGGACCTACTCCCTCGACGACGCCCTCACCGGCGTCCAGGACTGCTACGCGGACCTCGTGCGCGACGTCCGCGAGCGCCATGGCGTCGAGCTCACGCAGCTGGCGAGCCTGGGGATCTCCGGGATGATGCACGGCTACCTCCCCTTCGCCGCCGACGGACGGCAGCTGGCCCCGTTCCGCACCTGGCGCAACACGTACACCACCGAGGCCGCCGGGGAGCTCAGCCGGACGCTGGGGATGAACATCCCGCTGCGCTGGAGCATCGCGCACCTGCTGCACGCGATCCGCGGCGGGGAGGAGCACGTGCGGGAGATCGCGCAGCTCACCACGCTGGCCGGATACGTGCACCGCGAGCTCACCGGCCGCCACGTGCTCGGAGTCGGGGATGCCAGCGGCATGTTCCCGATCTCCGCCGCCGGGGACGGCTACGACCCCGAGCTGCTGGAGCGCTTCGCGGCGCTGGACGGCGTGGGCGAGCTGCCCTGGGGCCTCGCCGAGGTGCTGCCCGAGGTGCTGGTGGCCGGGCAGGACGCCGGCAGCCTCACCGCCGAGGGAGCGGCGCTGCTGGACCCCTCCGGTGCGCTGCAGCCGGGCGCCGTCGCCGCTCCGCCCGAGGGCGACGCGGGCACCGGGATGGTGGCCACCCACGCCATCGCCCCCCGCACCGGGAACGTCTCCGCCGGCACCAGCGCCTTCGCCATGGTGGTGCTCGAGGCGCCGCTGTCCGGGCCCCGCGAGGAGATCGACATGGTCACCACGCCTGCGGGCGATCCGGTGGCGATGATCCACACCAACAACTGCGCCGGCGAGCTCGATGCGTGGGCGGGCCTGTTCGGCCGCTTCGCCGAGCTGCTGGGCCGCCCCCTCGAGCCCGAGGAGCTGTACCGCCTGCTGTTCGGCGCGGGAGCCGACGGCGATGCCGACGCCGGCGGGGTGCTGAGCTACAACTACCTCTCCGGCGAGCACCAGACGGCCGTGCCGTCGGGGCGGCCGCTGCTGGTGCGCGAGCAGGAGGCCCGCTTCTCCCTCGAGAACGTGATGCGCGCCCAGCTCTACGGCGCCTTCGGGGCGCTCGCGGTGGGGATGGAGGTGCTGCTGAAGGACGAGGGCGTGCAGCTGGACGTGATGTACGCCCACGGCGGCATCTTCCGCACCGAGGGCGTCGCCCAGCAGGTGCTGGCCGATGCGCTCGCCACCCCGGTCGCCGTCGGGGACTCCGCCGGCGAGGGCGGCGCCTGGGGCATGGCCCTGCTGGCGGCGTTCACCGCGCAGGCCCGGCAGCACGGCTCCGACGCCGCCGGCGCCGATGGTGCCCCCTCGCTGCCCGACTTCCTCGCCGAGCAGGTGTTCGCCTCCCAGGAGCTGAGCACCCTCCGGCCCGACCGGGCCGGGATGGACGGCCACGCCCGGTGGCTCGCCGCCTACCGCGCCGCGCTGCCCGTCGAGCGTCTGGCCGGCGAGCTGCTCGACTGATCCCCCGGAGCGCCGCGCCCGTCGGCCGTTCCCACCTCTACCGATCCAGGAGTACCCCCATGACCCTCGTCCTGACCGAGCTGCCCGCCGCCGCCCAGGAGGCGGTCGCCGCGACCCGCGAACGTGTCGCCGCGCTGCATGCCGAGCTGCCCCGCAACGATCTGGTGGTGTGGACGGCCGGCAACGTCTCCGAGCGGGTGCCCACCACCGACCCCGAGGTGCCGGGACTGCTGGTCATCAAGCCCTCGGGCGTCTCCTACGACGAGCTGAGCGCCGAGAACATGGTGGTGTGCACCCTCGACGGCGCGAAGATCGCCGACGGCACCCCGGATGCGCTGACCCCCTCCTCGGACACCGCGGCGCACGCCTACGTGTACGAGCACATGCCCGAGGTGGGCGGAGTGGTCCACACCCACTCGACCTACGCCACCGCCTGGGCGGCGCGCGGCCAGGAGATCCCCTGCGTGCTGACGATGATGGCCGACGAGTTCGGCGGCCCCGTCCCCGTGGGCCCGTTCGCGGTGATCGGCGACGACTCGATCGGCCGCGGCATCGTCGAGACGCTGCAGGGCCATCGCAGCCCGGCCGTGCTGATGCAGAACCACGGCCCGTTCACCATCGGCAAGGACGCCCGCGCCGCGGTGAAGGCCGCCGTGATGGTCGAGGAGGTCGCGCGCACCGTGCACGTCTCCCGACAGCTCGGGGAGCCGCTGCCCATCGAGCAGGGCCTGATCGACTCCCTCTACGACCGCTACCAGAACGTCTACGGCCAGCGCTGAGCCCGGCCGCCACACCACGCAGAGACGAGGACCCATGCACAACCCCTTCGAGACCCGCGAGATCTGGTTCCTGACCGGCAGCCAGGGCCTGTACGGCCCGGAGACGCTCGACCAGGTCGCCGCGCAGTCCCGCACCATCGCCGAGACGCTCGACGCCGCCTCGGACATCCCCGTGGAGATCGTCTGGAAGCCGGTGCTCACCGACCGCGACGCGATCCGCGAGACCGCCCTGGCCGCGAACGCGGACCCCGCCTGCGTGGGCGTCATCGCCTGGATGCACACCTTCTCCCCCGCGAAGATGTGGATCCAGGGCCTGGACGCCCTGCGCACCCCGCTGCTGCACCTGCACACCCAGGCGAACGTGGAGCTGCCCTGGTCCACGATCGACATGGACTTCATGAACCTCAACCAGGCCGCGCACGGCGACCGCGAGTTCGGCTACATCGCCACCCGCCTGGGCGTGGACCGCAAGACGGTGGTGGGTCACGCGAGCGATGCGGTCGTGCAGTCCAGGATCGGGCGCTGGGCCCGCGCCGCGACCGGCTGGGCCGAGATGCATTCGCTGAAGCTCGCCCGCTTCGGTGACAACATGCGCAACGTCGCCGTCACCGAGGGTGACAAGACCGAGGCGGAGCTGCGGCTCGGCGTCTCCGTGAACACCTGGGGCGTCAACGACCTGGTCGAGGTGGTCGATGCGGTCGAGGACAGCGCGGTCGACGCACTGGTCGCCGAGTACGAGGAGCTGTACGAGGTCGCCCCCGAGCTGCGCAGGGGCGGGGAGCGTCACGAGTCCCTCCGCTACGGCGCCCGCCAGGAGATCGGCCTGCGCACCTTCCTCGACGAGGGCGGTTTCGGCGCCTTCACCACGAACTTCGAGGACCTCGGCGGGCTGAAGCAGCTGCCGGGCCTGGCGGTGCAGCGGCTGATGGCCGACGGCTACGGCTTCGGCGCCGAGGGCGACTGGAAGACCGCCATCCTGGTGCGGGTCGCCGCGGTGATGGGCTACGGCCTGCCCGGCGGCGCCTCCCTCATGGAGGACTACACCTACGAGCTCACCCCGGGGAAGGAGAAGATCCTCGGCGCCCACATGCTCGAGGTCTCCCCCTCGCTGACCACCCAGAAGCCCACCCTGGAGATCCACCCGCTGGGGATCGGGGACCGGGAGGACCCGGTGCGGCTGAAGTTCACGGCCGACGCCGGCCCCGCCGTGGTGGTGGCGCTGAGCGACATGCGCGAGCGCTTCCGCCTGGTCGCGAACGTGGTCGACGTGGTCGAGCCCGACCAGAAGCTGCCGAACCTGCCGGTGGCCTGCGCCGTCTGGGAGCCGAAGCCGGACTTCGCGACCTCCGCCGAGTGCTGGCTCACCGCCGGCGCCGCCCACCACACGGTGATGAGCAACGCCGTGGACCTCGAGACCTGGGAGGACCTCGCCACCATCGGCGACCTCGAGCTCGCGATCATCGACGAGGGCACCACGGTGCGCTCCTTCGCCCAGGACCTGCGCACCAACCAGGTGTTCCACCGCCTCGCCCAGGGGTTCTGAGGCGCAGGGAGGGACGGGCTCCCGCCCGCCGTGAGGCGCAGCGGAGTGGGGTCTGCGCGACCCCGCCCCCACTCCGCTGCGCCCACCGCCTCCCGCCGCGCCCTCACCACCCCCCGCCGGGCCATCGATGAAGAGGAGCCGGATGATGACCTCCGAGCACACGGCCTCGGGCCAGGCCGGCGCGGTGCCCGGCCTCAGCTGGTCCGGGACCGTCGACTACGGGCCCGGCCCGCTGCACGCCCCGACCACGCTCGCCGAGCTGAGAGCGCTCGTGGCCCGCAGCCCGCGCCTGCGCGCGCTCGGCACCCGGCACTCGTTCTCCGAGGTCGCGGCGAGCGACGCGCCCCTGGTGACCCTCGCCCGGATGCCGGCAGATCTCGAGTTCGACACCACGGCGCGCACCGTGCGGGTCGCGGCCGGTGTGCGGTACGGGGAGCTCGCCCTCGCGGCCGCCGAGCGCGGCCTGGCCCTGCCGAGCATGGGCTCGCTCCCGCACATCTCGGTGGGCGGGGCGAGCGCGACCGGCACCCACGGCTCGGGGGACGGCCACCGCTCCCTGGCCTCCACGGTGCGTGCGATCGAGATGGTCACGGCGGGCGGCGACCTGCTCACGCTCTCCCGTGACGCGGATCCGGAGATCTTCGACGGGGCGGTGCTCGCGCTCGGCACGCTCGGCGTCGTCACCCATCTGACCCTCGACCTGGTGCCCGCCGCCCCGATGCGCCAGACGGTCCACCTCGACTTCCCCGCGGACTCGATGGGCCAGCAGGAGCTGTCGGCGATGCTCGCCGGCGGCAGCAGCGTGAGCCTGTTCCACCGCTGGGACGGGCACATCGCCCAGGCCTGGGTGAAGCAGGTGGTGGGCACGGACGAGCAGCTGCCGGAGAGCTGGCTCGGCGGCCGGCGCGCCCGGGAGGCCGTGCATCCCCTGCCCGGGATGCCCGCGGACTTCTGCACCGACCAGACCGGGGAGCCCGGCCCCGCGCACGAACGCCTGCCCCACTTCCGCCTCGAGTTCACCCCGAGCAACGGCGAGGAGATCCAGTCGGAGTACTTCATCGCCCGCGAGCACCTCGCCGCGGCGCTCGACGCCGTCATGCCGCTCGGCGAACGGATCCGGCCGCTGCTGCATGCCTCCGAGATCCGCACCGTCGCGGCGGACGAGCTGTGGCTCTCCCCAGCCCACCGGCGCGACAGCGCCTGCGTGCACTTCACCTGGAAGCAGCTGCCGCAGCAGGTGGAGGCGCTGCTGCCCGAGATCGAGGAGCGCCTGGCTCCGTTCGCGCCCCGGCCCCACTGGGGGAAGGTCTTCACCCTCGCTCCCGAACGGGTGCGGGCGCAGTACCCGCGCCTGGGCGACTTCCGCACCCTGCGCGACCGTCTGGATCCGCAGCGCGTGTTCCGCAATGCCTACGTCGACCGTCTGCTCGGAGAGTGACCCTGTGACCGCCTCCCCCGCCCCGCACCCGTCCCGTCCGCCGATGGGCTGGAACTCCTGGGACAGCTACGGCACCACCGTCACCGAGGCGGAGGTGCTGGCCAACGCCCACTTCCTCGCCGAGCACCTGGCCCCGCTGGGCTGGGACACCGTGGTGATCGACATCGACTGGTCGGACCCGTCGGCCCGCTCCCACGGCTACAACGAGGGCGCCCCGCTGGTGATGGACGAGCACGGCCGGGTGATGCCCGATCCGGGCCGCTTCCCCAGCGCCGCGCACGGGGCCGGCTTCGGCCCGCTCGCCGAGGAGGTCCACGCACTCGGCCTGAAGCTGGGGATCCACGTGATGCGCGGGATCCCGCGCCGGGCGGTCGCCGAGAACACCCCGCTCCCGGGCACCGACTTGCGCGCCGCCGACATCGCCGATCCCAGCAACGCCTGCGAGTGGAACCCGCACATGGTGGGCATCGACCACACCGTGCCCGGCGCGCAGGCCTACTACGACTCGGTGCTCGCGCTGTACGCGGGATGGGGCGTGGACTTCCTCAAGGTCGACGACATGCTGTGGCCGTACCAGGCCGCCGAGATCGAGGCGTTCTCCGCCGCCATCGAGCGCAGCGGACGCCCGATGCAGCTGAGCCTCTCCCCCGGCCGCGACCTCTCCCTGGCCCGGCTTCCGCACCTGCGCGAGCACGCCACGATGTGGCGGATCAGCGATGACCTGTGGGACACGTGGGAGGACGTCGAGGCGAATTTCGCCCGCTTCGCCCGCTGGGCGCCGCACTCCGGCCCCGACGGCTGGCCCGACGGGGACATGCTGCCGCTGGGCCGGATCGGGATCCGCGCCGAGCGCGGTGAGCCGCGCGACTCGCTCCTGACCGCGGACGAGCAGGTCACGCTCATGACCCTGTGGGTGATCGCCCGCTCCCCGCTGATGGTGGGCGGGGACCTGCCCAGCTCGGATCCCGCCACGATCGCGCTGCTGCAGAACGCCGACGTGCTCGCCGTGCACGCCGATTCCCGCGGCAACCGGGAGATCTTCCGGGAGGATCCGCTGATCCTGTGGACGGCCGACGGTCCGGACGGCGAACGCTACGTCGCCGCGTTCAACGTGGGCGAGGAGGAGCTCGCGGTCTCCCTGGACAGCCAGGACGTGGGACTGCCCGCCTCGCTCGACGGCGAGGTCACCGAGCTGTGGAGCGGCCGGCCGGTGCCTACCCGGAAGATCCGGGAGCAGTCCGACGCGGCGCGCGGGGTGGCCCCGGGCTCGACCGCGCTCGACGTGGTGATCCCGCGTCACGGGGCGGTGCTGCTCGCAGTGCGCTGAGAGCGCAGCGCGGGGGTCGTCTCGCGGGCCCCTCCCGAGTCGGCGCACTGCTCACGCGATGGCGGCCCCCAGCTCGTCCACCATGCTCTGCGCAGCCGCGGCCGCATCGATCTCACCGAACATGAACGACTCCCCGATGCGCGACAGCAGCGACTCGAAGACGGAGCCGGGGCATCGCAGCATAGGCCTCGCCCTGCTCGACCGGACGCCGACGGCACCCTCGATACGCGAGGGGTACGCGCAGGCTGTGGCACGGTGCGGCCTGGAACCGGCGCCGATGGCGTCTCTGCCGAAAGACGACGGGGGAGCGACTCCGGACAGGGGTGAGAGGCCCCTTCCCCCGGGCGCCGCGACTGGGCTACCGTCAGAGCACGCCTCTTGTCACAAGGGGTGAAAGAAGGGTGGCGTCCGGCCGCCCGCCGCCGACCCCGCACGTCGGCAGGAGAACCGACGACTCGACGAGGAGTCCCCATGCCCGCACCGCTCCCCCGCCGCCGCACCGTCCTGGCCGCCGCTCTGGCCGGCCCTCCGCTGGCAGCGCTCACCGCCGCCGCCGCGCACGCCGACGACCCGGAACCGGAGCCCGCCTTCACCCCCGGCGAGCCCTGGCGGGACACCTCCGGCGAGGTCATCCAGGCGCACGGCGGCCAGGTGCTGGTCGGCGAGGACGCCGACGGCCCGCTCTACCACTGGTACGGGGAGGACCGCACGAACGGCTACGGCTCCAGCCCGGGCGTGCACGTCTACTCCTCCCGCGACCTGTACTCCTGGACCGACGAGGGGCTGGCGCTGCGCGCCCTGGCCACCGCCGAGGAGCTCGAGACCGACCCGTACTTCACCGCGCTGTACGGCGAGTGCACCGAGGAGCAGAAGGCTGCGGTGGTGCGCGATCTGCTCACCACCGCCCCTCCCGGGAGCAGCGCCCCGGCGGCGATCCTCGAGCGCCCGAAGGTGCTGCACAACGCCGCGAAGGGCACCTGGGTGATGTGGGTGCACGCCGACGGCCCCTCGGAGACCTCCGATGCCCAGTACGCCAAGGCCAGGGCGGGCGTGGCGGTCTCCGATTCACCCACCGGCCCCTTCCGCTGGATCGACAGCTACCGGCTGCATCACGCGCCCGAGGGCGAGCCGAACTGGCAGCCGGACAACCCCGGCATGGCCCGGGACATGAACCTCTTCCTCGACGACGACGGCACCGCGTACATCATCTACTCGAGCGAGGAGAACTACTCGCTGTTCATCTCCAAGCTCGACGAGGACTTCACGGACCTCGCCACCCCGGCCGACAGCGCGGTCCCGGGCGTCGACTTCGTCCGCCCCTACATCGGTGCGCACCGGGAGGCACCGGCGCTGTTCAAGCGGTCGGGCACCTACTACCTCATCACCTCGGGCGCGACCGGCTGGGACCCGAACCCGGCGCAGTATGCGACGGCGACCGAGATCCTCGGCGAGTGGACCGACCACGGCAACCCGGTCAGCGGCGACGGCGCGGGGACCACCCACGGCTCGCAGAGCACCTGCGTGATCCCGGTGGATCCGGAGCAGGGCACGTACATCTACATGGGGGACCGCTGGACCCCGTCGGACCTGGCGAACGCCCCCTACGTCTGGCTGCCGCTCCGCTTCGGCGAGGGCACCGAGATGTCGCTTCCCTGGGAGGACTCCTGGCGCTGGGAGGAGCAGCCGTACCAGCCGGTGCACACGGTCGACGTCCGCCTCCCCGACGCGGTCGGGCTCGGCGAGACGCACCGGCTGCCCCGCACCGGCACCCTCCACCTCGAGGACGGGAGCACCTCCACCCGGAGGATCAGCTGGGAGGCTCAGCTCGACCGGCCCGGGCTCGTCGAGGTCACCGGCTCCCTCTCGGGGAGCGAGGGGCTGACCGTGACCCGCCGGGTGCTCGTCGCTCCCCGCCACATGGTGCACGTGGTCAACGCCGGGGGCGAGGAGACGAGCGACTACCTCGCCCTGCGGGAGCACTCCCGCGGCCCGGAGCTGCGCAACTCGGTCGCCGACCAGCCCTACGGGCCCGACCCGCGCACCGGAGCGGTCTGGGGGTACCAGGGCCGCTCGGAGCCCGCCGGGAGCGAGACCGATTCGATGGACCGCTCGCTGCGCTACGCGACGGACCACGACGATCTCGTGTACCGGTTCGCGGGCCTCGCACGGGGCAGCTACTCCGTGCACGTGGGCTACTACGATCCGTGGCCGTGGGCGGACCGCGCCGCGGAGGTCAGCGTGAACGGCACGGTGGTCGAGGCCGAGCAGCTGTTCACCGGGACGCCCCAGGCCGCCGCGTACGAGGGGATCGCCGTCGGCGAGGACGGCGAGATCGTGCTCTCCCTGCACCCCACCCGTTCCCCGGACATCCAGCTCAGCTGGATCGTGGTGGTGGAGGAGTGATCCCGCGCCGGTGAGGCGGCGGGCTCAGCGGCGTCGCGCCGCGAGCCCGCCGTGCGGGACCGCCCAGCCCGTGCGCGGCTGCTCCCCGCCGGCCGGCGCCGAGGAGGACAGCGAGCTCGACGGGCTGGGCAGTCCCACCCGCTCGAGGAACGCCTCGAGGGCGAGGACGGCCATGCCGAGGCTCACGCCTTCGCCGTCCGACTCGGTGAACTCGATGCTCACCGTGCTGGACGGGCCCGGCAGGCACTCCTGCGCGATCCGCTCGCGCACCCGGTCGTGCAGTTCGGTGCCGGCGTAGTTCGTGATCCAGCCGAGCACGGAGACGTGCTCGGGGTTGAGGAGGTTGACGAGGTTGCCGATCCCCGCGGCGAGGTAGTCGCCGGTGCGCAGCAGGGACTCCTGCGCCGCGGCGTCACCGGCGGCCTCGGCCCTCATCAGCCGTTCGATGAAGTCCCGGTGATGGGTGACGGCCAGCAGCTCGTGCTCCGGCGCGATCTCGGCGAGCGTGGCCCGGATGCCCTCGACGCCGACGTACGCCTCCACGCATCCGGTACGGCCGCAGCGGCACGCGCGGCCGTTCCAGATCAGGGTGGTGTGCCCCCATTCGCCCGCGGAGTTCCCACGGCCGCGCAGCAGCTGCCCGTCCACGATGATCCCGGCGCCGACGCCGGTGCCGAGGTTGACGGAGACGAACTGGCGGAAGCGTCGCCCGGCGCCGAACCACAGCTCACCGGTGGCCAGCGCCATCAGCGGGTTGTCGATCCGGATCGGCACCGGCACCGCCTGCTCGAGAGTCTCCCTCAGCGGTACGTCGCGCCAGTTCCAGTTGGGCGCGAAGACGTCGACCCCGCGCACCGGGTCGACCTGGCCCGGCAGGGAGATCCCGGCTCCGAGCAGCTCCCCCTCGAGCCCGGGGTGGCGCCCCAGCAGTGCCTCGGTGCATTCACGGATGTGCTCGGCGATCGTCGCGATGCTCTGCGTGCCCGGGGCCAGCTCGACCCGCTGCTGGTCGAGCCGGGCCAGCGAGATGTCGAAGAGATCCACGCGGACGTACGTCTCGGCGACGTCGACGGCGAGCAGCGCGCCGCGGCCAGGGTTCGCCTGGAAGGTCGCGGTGGGGCGCCCGCCCTGCGAGGAGACCTGACCGGCCTCACGCAGCACGCCCTCCTCGACCAGCTCTCCGACCAGGGTGGTCACCGTGGCCGGACTCAGTCCGGTCTCCGCGCTGATCTGCGCACGGGTCACGGTGTGGCGGGCGTAGACCGTTCGCAGCACCATGAAGCGGCTCTCGTTGCGGATGTCCTTCGACGACTTCGCCGCCACTGATGCCTCCTGTCCGTCTCCACCGATGTCGGGGCGCCGTCGCACCGCGCGACGGCGTCCCCCGTCCGTCCAGGACCGGTCACCGGTCCGTCGGCGCGCGCCTCACCTCCCTGAAGATACCGCCTCGCGCCTCGAGCGCCTCGACGAACAGCAGCACCTCCTCCGCGCCCTGTTCCTGCCAGGACGCGGGGACCCAGGAGCGCCGAGGATCGCCGCCGGCCGTCGCCGGCGTGCCGAGCACGTGCCGGGAGACGCGCCGGCCACCGGCGATGACGGTGACCTGGACGTCGCTGCCGTCGAGCTCGAGCAGTGCCCCGCCACCGGCCGGTGCCGTGCGCCCCGTCTCGGCAGCGAGGCGGATCAGCACGGGCGCTCCGGCGTCGATGGGCAGGCCTGCCGGCGATCCTCCGGCCGGGTCGGCGGCCGCGGTCTCACCGCGCTCGGTCCTGGCCGGGCGCGTCGATGGGCCGGGGAGCGGGTGCCGGCCCACCGCGTCCGCCGTCCGCGCGTGCTCGGTGAGGAGCTCGGCGAGCTCCGCCTCCCGCACGGTGCGCAGGTCCAGGAGCCGTGGTGCGCGGGCGTGCAGCAGCTCGACCCGGTCGAGCAGTCCGCCGGGCAAGTGCGGAGCGCGGACGGCCACCTCGACCTGGCCGCCGCCTTCGCCTCCGCCCTCGGCGGGCTCGAGCACGATGACGGGTGCGCCGGGCATCACCAGCCGTTCCGGGCCGCCGTCGACGGCGACGTGCACGGGCTCGGCGAGCCCGCGCAGGCGCAGCACTGCGACCCCGTCACCGTCGGGCAGCGGCAGCGAGCGGACGTAGGTCGTCGCGGTGCCCGCGTTCACGCTCGACCAGCCGCCGAGGTCCCGCAGCGGCGGCACCGCCACCTCCCCGCCGGCGCGGCGGTCGGGCAGGGCCCGCACCTCCCACAGGTCGGTGGCGTCGTGGATCTCGTGCACCTCGAGGACGCGGCCCACGCCGCGACCCGCTCCGAGCGCGAGCCCGGGCAGGCGCGCATCGTCGAAGTTCGCCCGCCCCCAGATCTCGGCGGTCGCGCGCACGCGATGCGAGCGCCCGGGGCCGAGCGGCAGGGAGAGCGGAGCGCCGTGGGCGACTCGCACGCCGTGATCGACGCCGTCGACCTCGAGGCGCACGAGATCCCCCGCACCGAGCAGGAGCAGCTCGACCGCATCGGCCGAGGCCTCGAACTCCGCGCGCAGGCGTCCGTCGGGCAGCTCGAGCGCCTCGGCGCCGGCCGGATCCTGCGCCGATGTCGCCTGGGCTGTGCTCTCCGGCTCCGTGCGCGCTGCGGTCCCCGCACGTGCGAGCAGGTCGCCGACGGCGACCACGTCGCCCTGCGCACGCCCGAACACGGGCTCCGGATCGGCTCGGCTCGCGCCGCGCTCCCGCAGCACGACCTGCACCGTCGGCCCTGCCCCGGTCGAGCGCGCCGTGCCCGGCCCGTGCAGCCGGAGATGCTCGCGGCCCCCGTCCGCCGTGGGCAGGACGAGTTCGACCCGCGCCGACGGCCCGCCCTCGAAGACGAGGGACAGCGAGTCGCCGCCCTCCCCCTCCGTGTCGCGCTCGACCGCGGCGAGCTCGGCGGTCGCCACGGCGAGGGTCCCCTCGCTCCCCCATGCACGCAGCGGCACGTCCAGCGCCCAGAAGGGGCAGGCGCCCGGGTCGAGCACGCCCGTCACCTGGGCGAGGTCCGGGTCGGTCCGGGCGAGCGTCGCGGAGCGCAGCGTCACGCGCCGTGCGAGCCCGTCCGTCTCGGCAGGGCCGACGACGTGCCCGCCGCCCTCGAGCGCGAGCGCTCCGCCGACGGCGATCCCGTCGACGGGCACCGCGGACAGCGGCACCGGTGACGCGGTCGCCAGCCGCTCCCCCCAGGCCTCGAGCGTCGCGGCCAGCGCGATCGCCTCGTCGTACTCGGGGCGGCGCCGTCCGTCGGGGCTGATGTACCCGTCGAAGTCGTAGTCGTGGGTCATCAGGTTCCCCGGATCCCCCCAGTTGCCCGCGGAGGGCAGCACGAGGTGGTCGAAGCCGGAGGTCTGCAGGTACGGGGCCACCAGCCGGGCGCCGGCGAGGATCTCCCGCCGCAGGGTGCGGTGCAGCCGGTTCGTCTCGGTGACCATGAGCGGGAGATCCCGCTGCGCGGCCACATCGGCGTAGCGCCGGGTCTCCTCGTCGAAGGTCGTCGAGGCGTCGTCGGGGTAGAGGTTCACCGTCGGCACCACGCCGTCCACGTCCCCGGATGCGCCCGCGAGGTCCCCCTGGCCCGCGCAGGCGATCAGCGGCACCTCGATACCGTGCTGGCGCGCACGGGCGGCGAGGTGGTCCATGTACTGCTCGGGGTCCGGGCAGTCGAAGAAGTCCAGCTCGTTCTCGATCTGCACGAGCGCGACCGCGCCGCCACGGGTGACCTGGGCATCCGCCAGGATCGGCATCACCGCGGCGAACCAGCGGTCGACGGCGGCGAGGTAGTCGGGGTCGGTGGTGCGCAGGGCGGCGGGGGCGCCGTCGGCGTCGCCGTGCAGCCACCAGGGCAGCCCGCCGCCGTCGGTCTCCGAGCAGATGTACGGGCCCGGACGCGCCATGACCAGCAGGTCCCGCGCGGCCGCGAGGTCGAGGAAATGCCGCAGGTCCCGCTCCGGGGAGCTGAGGTCGATCCTCCCGGGCTCCTCCTCGTGGAACCCCCAGTGCACGTAGAGGTCCACCATCCGGTATCCCGACTCCTGCACCAGCTGCAGGCGGTGGTCCCACTGCTCCCGCGGGATGCGGAAGGGGAAGACGGAGGAGCACAGCAGCACCGACGGCGTGCCGTCGACGGTCAGCCGCCCCGAGGAGAGGCCGAGGGCGCCCTGGGTCGCAGCGGACGTCATCACTTCACCCCCGCACTGCCAGCCGACAGGTTCATCTCGTACATGTACTTCTGGCCGAAGTAGTAGATGACGATCATCGGCAGTGAGAGGAAGATCGAGCCGACCATGATGAGGTTCCACGGTGGTGTCTGCAGCTCCTGGCTGGTCGAGGTGAGGTACTGGACCCCGAGGGCGAGGGGCATCTTGTCCTCCGAGTTGATGTAGATGAGCGGGCCCATGAAGTCGCCCCACATCGCGGTGAGCGTGAAGATCGCGATCGCGATGAGGATGGGCGTCATCATCGGCAGGATGAGGCGGGCGTAGATCCCGAAGTGCCCCAGCCCGTCGATCTGCGCGGCCTCGTCCATCTCGTAGGGGATGCGGGTGACGAACTGCCGCACCAGGAAGATGTTGAAGGCGTTGGAGAAGAACTGCGGCACGATGAGCGGCAGGAACGTGTCCACCCAGCCCAGTTCGCTGAAGATCCAGAACTGCGGGATCATCGTGATCTGCGCGGGGATCATCATCGTCGCGATGACGATGAAGAACAGCACCTTCTTCCCCGGTGCGCGCAGCCGTGCGAACGCGTAGCCGACCAGCGAGCTCGAGAGCACCTGGCCCAGCGCCGAGGTGAGCGAGATGATCACCGAGTTCAGCAGGAACGAGCCGACGGGCAGGCTGGTCTGGAAGATCTTCACGAAGTTCGAGAACTGCCAGTCGCGCGGGAAGATCGTCAGCTGACCGCTCGAGACGGAGGTGTCCGAGGCGAGCGCGATGGAGATGACGAACACCAGCGGGACCATGAAGATCGCCGACAGGATCACCAGCAGGCCGTAGGTCAGCGGACCGCTGCGGAAGGCGCTGAGGGTGCGCGGCCGCGCGGGACGGGTGGCGCCGTGACCGGTGGTCGCCGGGGCGGGGGCAGGGGCGACGGTGCTCATGAGCTCATCTCCTTCCGCTCGTTCCTCGCAGTACGTCGACGAGCAGCGGTGCTCATGAGCGGACCTCCGATTCGTAGAACACCCAGCGGCCGGAGGTCGCGAAGGCGAGTGCGGTGAAGGCCATGATCACGATGAACAGGATCCAGGCGATCGCCGAGCCGTAGCCCATGTGGTAGAAGCGGAACGCCTCGTCGAAGAGCATCGGGACCGCCATCTGGGAGGCGTTGTCCGGCCCGCCTCCGGTGAGGATGAAGACCTGTGCGAACACCTGGAACGAGCCGATGATGCCCATGATCAGGTTGAAGAAGATCACCGGGGTGAGCTGCGGGAACGTCACGGACCAGAACTGTCGGAACCCGCTGGCGCCGTCGATCTCCGCCGCCTCGTAGAGCTCCTTGGGGATCCCGTTCATCCCGGCCAGCAGCAGGATCGTGCCGCCGCCGGCCTGCCACAGGGACATGAGGATCAGCGCGGGCTTGACCCAGTCCGCGTCGCGGAGCCAGTTCGGGCCGTCGATCCCGATCAGGGCCAGAGCCTGGTTCAACGGCCCGGCCTCGGGTGCGAACACCATCTGGAAGATCAGCGCGACGGCGACGATCGGGATCAGGTGCGGCAGGTAGACGAGCGTGCGGAAGAGCTTGCGGAACCGCACCTTCTTGTTGAGCAGGTTCGCGATGAACAGCGAGGCGACCATTCCCAGCGGCACGGAGAGCAGCGAGTAGTACGCCGTGTTCCACATGACCTTGAGGAAGATCGGGTCATCGGTGAACAGGGTGATGTAGTTGTCCAGCCCCACCCAGACCGGGGCGGTGAACGAGTCCCACTGGGTGAAGGAGAGGTAGATGGAGAACAGCATCGGGCCCAGCAGGAAGGCCACGAAGCCGATCACCCACGGCGAGATGAACAGGTAGAAGGTGAGCGACTCCTTCCGGCGATGCGCGGGCATCGCCGGGCGGGAGCGCCGCTCGCGTGCGGAGGCGGGCTCCGGGCGCGAGTCGGGCAGGACGTCGGTGGTGGCAGTCATCCGCTGATCACTCCGAGGGCTTGATGGCGCGCTCGAGGCGACCCTGGAGGTCGTCGGCCGTGCTCTGCGCGTCGGCCTCACCGAGCCAGAAGGCGGCCATCGCGTCCTCGATCGCCTTCTGCATCTCGTTCCACTCGGGGATGAACTTCGGGGTGAAGATCATCTCCGCCGAGTCCGGGAAGGCCTGCAGGTTGATATCGGCCTCGAGCCAGTCCGGATCGAGGAAGTCGTCGCTCTCCTGGAGCTCGAGGTTCGCCGGCACGTCCTGCCCCTTGTCCGCGATGGGCTTCTGGCCCTCGGCGGAGGTGAGGAACTCGATGATCTCGAAGGAGCCCTTCGCATTCTTCGCGGCCGTGGGTATCACCAGTGCGGAGCCGAAGGCGCTGACCGCTTCCTCCGCGCCGTGGAAGAACGGCGCGATGTCCCAGTTCAGACCCTCGATCTTGGCATTTCCGCCGACGGCCCAGAAGCCCGTGGAGTTCATCGCGACCAGGCCCTGCTGGAAGGCACCGTCGGCCCCCATTTCCGGGCCCATGTTCGAGTAGTCGACCTCGGTGGGGGCGACCTCGTGCGTGAAGTAGAGGTCGTAGGCGAACTGGAGCGCCTCGACCGCCTCCGGCGAGTTGACGTTCGGGGCCCCGGTCTCGGGATCCAGCACGTGCCCGCCGTTCTGGGCGACCAGCGAGAACCACTGCGGCCACCAGCCCACGCCGCCATACCCGAACTGGTTCTTGGAGGGATCGGTGAGCGCCTTCGCCGCCTCGAGGAAGGTATCCCAGTCCCACTCCGCGGTGGGGTACTCGATACCGGCCTCGTCGAAGAGGTCCTTGTTGTAGTACATGACCATCGCCCCGGAGCGGTCCGGGACGCCGTAGGTCGCACCGTCCCAGGTGTAGTTCGCGCCCACGGGCCCGAACGACTCCTCGAGATCCAGTCCTGATTCGGCGAGGAAGTCGTCGATCGGCACCAGCTGCTTCTTGGAGGCGTAGACGTTCACGTTCTCGGCGACCTGCATGATGTCCGGGCCGGTCTTCGACGAGATCATCGTCTGGACCTTCTGCTCGTAGTTCTCCTCCGGGATCAGCTGCAGGGTGATGTTGTAGTCGGGGAACTCCTCCTTCGCCAGGTCGATGCGGGCCTGGTAGGCGAGCTTGTCCTCCTCGCCGCCCCAGACGGTCATGACGAAGTCCTTGTGGTTCTCATCGGATTCGGGCACCCCGCCTCCGGAGCCGCCGCCGCAGGCGGCGAGACCGAGAGCGGCGCCGGCGGCGCTCATACCGGCCAGGACATGCCGTCGAGAGAGTGCGGTGGGGAAAGTGGCGCTCATCGTCGTGCCTTTCGTCAGGTCACGACCCCTGATCGCCGCGTGCTCACCGGCCGCAGCGAGCGGTGGGCCCCAGTGCCCACCCGTCGTGACACGCCTTACGTTAACCATTGTCATAAGAGGTGTCGAGAGGGCGACATCACGGAAAGATCACGGAGCGACGCGGTCGCGCACAGGCCGAACACGCCGACCCGCCCACCACGGAGCGCCCTCGACATGACTTGCCTCACAGTCGGGCAAGCGATTACCGTGCTCAGTCGCCGATGAATCCACCCGACAAGCATCGCCGTGACGGTGGTCCCGCCCCGTCGAGCGGGCGCGCCCCTCACCGAGAGGACCGCATCCATGCTGTCTCGCCGCTCCCTGCTCGCCGCGTCCGGGGCCTCCGCCGTCGGCCTCGGCGCCGCCGCGTGCGGGGCAGACCCGGACTCCTTCGCGCAGGGGCCCATCGACTTCGACACCGACACGGAGCTCGCAGGCTCGATCCGCTTGCTCACCCCGGACTTCGTGGGTGACGCCCGCCCGGACTTCGACGCGATGATCGACGCCTTCCGGGAGCAGAACCCCGGCGTCGAGGTGATCGTGGACCAGACGGACTGGGACAAGCTCAACGAGAAGCTGTCCACCTCGATCGCCGGCGGCCTGGTGCCCGACGTGATCATGTCCGGCGTGGGCTGGACCCCTCCGTTCGCGCACAAGAACATCTTCGGGCAGATCCCGGACGCGTACATCGACACCCTCGGCCTCGAACCCTCGGTGCTGAAGCCGACCCTGTACGAGGGCGGCAGCTACTCCCTCCCCATCGGCCTGGACTGCCGATTCATCGTGTACCACCCCGAGCTGTTCGAGGCCCGCGGGATCACCGAACCGCCTCGGGACCTCGAGGAGCTCGCGCAGGTCGCCGAGGAGCTCACCGGGGACGGCGTGGTGGGCCTGGACCTGCTGACCACCAACATCCGCCAGGCCTGGATCCACATGCTGTACGCCTTCGGCGGCACGCAGTTCAGCGACGACGGGATGACCACCCGGATGACCGAGGAGCCGGGCCGACGCGCCACCCAGTGGATCCTGGACCGGATGAGGGCCGGCGCAGTCGACTACGACCTGCAGGCCGCAGAGGGGCAGCCCACCCCGTTCCAGCGCGGCAGCGCGGCGATGCAGCTCGTGAGCACGGGCGTGTGGAACACCTGGGAGCAGATGACCCCCGAACTCACCGAGGAGGGTGCGGTGGGGATGTTCCTGCTGCCCGGCACCGAGGGCGTGGACCCGGTGATGTTCCAGGGCGGCACGCTCGTCTCGGTGAGCAGGCTGACGGAGAACCAGGCCGCCTCGGCCGCTCTGGTGAAGCACCTGATGACACCGGACATGCTCGCCCAGGGCAATGCGGCGACCGCGAAGGTGCCGCCGACGCCGGAGATCCCCGAGACCGAGGAGATCTCCACCAACTACCTCACCACCTTCGCGCTCGAGCACCTGGCCGGCGCCGGGGCCGCCGAGGGCGGCACCCCCGCGTGGATGGAGATCCGCGGCAACCTGCAGCCCCACATCGAGGGCTGCCTGACCGGCAGGACGACCCTGGACGAGATGCTCTCCGAGATCCGGACCCTCTGCGACGACGCCATCGGACGGCTGTGACATGACCTCTTCGACCCTGACCTCCCCCTCCCGTGCCACCGGATCACGTCGTCGGCGCGGGCCGAAGCAGAGGGAGGCCCTGTGGGGCACCCTCCTGGCTGCGCCCGCCACCCTGCACACGCTGCTGTGGGTGGGCGTCCCGATCGTGGTGGCGATCGCGCTGAGCTTCACCTCCTACGACGTGATCACCAGCGCGCGCTTCACGGGCCTGGCCAACTACGCGACGATCCTCTCGGACACGCTGTTCTGGCGCTCGATCCTGCACAACGTCGTCCTCGCCGCAGTGGGCATCCCGATCTCGATGTTCCTGGCCCTCGTGTTCGCCGTGCTGCTGAACCGCACCATGCCGGCGCAGGGCCTGTTCCGCGTGATGATCTTCCTGCCGCACATCACCGCGACGGTGGCGGTGGCGATGATCTGGCTGTGGATCTACTCGCCCTCCGAGAGCGGGCTGATGAACACGGTGCTGGGCGTGATCGGCATCGGCCCCCTGCCCTTCCTCACCGATCCGGACATCGCACTGCCCGCGGTGATCCTGGTGACGATCTGGCAGGGCATCGGGCTGAAGATGCTCATCTACCTGGCCGCTCTGCAGGGGATCGACCTCGAGATGTACGAGGCGGCCGACATCGACGGCGCGAACTTCGTCCAGAAGTTCTTCCGCCTGACGATCCCGATGCTCCGCCCGGCCACGTTCTTCATCCTGGTCACCTCGATCATCGCGAACTTCCAGACCTTCGACCTGATCTACATCCTCACCGAGGGAGGGCCCGCCAACGCCACCTCCGTGGTCACCTATCGGATCTACCAGACCGCGTTCCAGGAGTTCCGCATGGGGCTGGCCAGTGCGCAGTCGGTGGTCCTGCTGCTGCTCCTGGTGGTCCTCACGTTCCTGTCCCGCCGCGTCGTGGGAGGCACCGATGCCGACTGACACCCTGACCGCTCCCCCGGCCCGCCCCGAGGCGGCGCCGCGGCGCACCCGCACGGCGAGCCTGCACCGGAGGAGGACGATGGGCAACGCCATGATCCTGGCGTTCCTCGTCGTCGCGTCGCTGGTGATGGCCGCGCCCTTCCTGTGGATGGCGCTGTCGGCGGTGCGCGATCCCTCCGAGCTCGCGAAGGTGCCGATGCCGCTGATCCCGCGGGAGTGGCGGTGGGAGAACTTCAGCGACGCGCTCTCCCAGGCGCCGTTCGCGATCTACGCACGCAACAGCTTCATCCTCGCGCTGAGCACGGCCCTGCTGAACGTGGTGTTCGCCTCGGCGTGCGGCTACTCGCTCGCGAAGCTGACGTTCCGGCTGTCGAACTGGGTGTTCGGCTGGATGGTCGCGTGCATCATGATCCCGTTCTACGCGACCGTGATCCCCGTGTTCCTGATCGCCCGGCACATGCCGCTGTTCGGAGGGAACTCGCTGCTCGGGCAGGGCGGGACCGGCTGGATCGACACCTGGTGGGCGCTGATCGTGCCGGGCGCGGTCTCCCCCTTCATGGTGTTCCTGTTCCGGCAGTTCTACGTCTCCACGCCCACCGAGCTGATCGAGGCGGCCCGCATCGACGGGGTGAGCGAGCTGGGGATCTACGCCCGGATCATCACGCCGCTGATCAAGCCCGGTCTGCTGACCGTGGCGCTGCTGAGCTTCGAGCAGGGGTGGAACAACTTCCTGTGGCCGCTGCTGGTGACGACGTCGGAGAACCTCCGGGTGATCCAGGTGGGGATCTCCTCGTTCCGCGACGAGGCGTCCACCGACTGGCACCTGCTCATGGCCGGGACCACGATGGCGGCGGTCCCGATGATCATCCTGTTCCTGATCTTCCAGCGGTACTTCGTGCAGGGCTTCGCCAGCTCGGGGATCAAGTGACCGCGCCCGCCCCGAGCCCGGCCCCGCTCTCGCGCGCGGAGCAGGGCATCGGTCGGCGCGATCCGCTCGCCCCGCGCGGGATGGTCCGCTTCCTCACGAAGCCGGCCGCGTTCTTCGCCGCGAACTGGGCCGCGATGCTCGGCATCCTCACCGTCGTCGGGATCGTGCCCGCGCTGGCGGGCGCCACCCGGGTCACGGGCGACCTCGCGCAGTACGAGGAGGAGGCGTTCACCAGCACGCTCCGCCATGTCCGCCGCACGCTGCGGCGGGACGGGCCCGCCTCGGCGCTGCTGCTGCTCGTGCTCGGCGGGATCGGACTGAACGGCCTGGTGCTGCCGCGCCTGGCCCCGGACCTGCGGGTGTTCGCGGTCGGTCTGATGCTGCCCGTCGTGTGGGGGCTCGTGGGCGTGCTGAGCGCGCACGTCGCGGTCGCCGCACAGGATGCGGCGGCCGCGCGCGGCGACGTGATGCTGCGGGCGCTCGCGCTCGTGGTCCGGCGCCCCGCGGCCGCCCTGGCCGCTCCGGCCCTCGTGGCGCTGCTGTCGCCGCTGTGGCTGCTCGCTCCGCTCACCATCGCGTGCGGCTTCAGCATCCCGCCGTGGGTCCTCGGGCGGCTGTGGGGCGTAGGCCGCGACGGGGGCGGCGCGGAGGCCGTAGCGGATCAGCCCCGCCGCAGCTGCCGCACCAGCACCTCCGTGTCGTAGGCCTGCGAGGAGCGCATCTCCCCGCGGTACCAGGCGAGCACCTCGCGGGAGGGGTCGCCGGGCACCGCGATCGGGCGGAAGTTGCTCACCGCCGAGCCCTCGGTGACCGGGGTCCAGGCCCAGCTCCGCCCCGCATCGCTCGTGCGGCCGTGGAAGATCTCGTGCACCGGCAGGGCGGTGCCGTCGCGCGGATCGACCACGGTGGAGATCCACAGCGCGTCCGGGTCCTCCGGGTCGATCGTGCCGAGCCCGGTGTAGTCCTCCTCGTGGGCGAGCAGCTGCGGCCCGGCGTGCGCGAGGTGGTGCACCTGCCAGGCGCTCGCCCCCGGGGGGAGCACGGCCCACAGGAAGCGGTGGTCGATCGGGTCGGTCTCGTGGCGGCTGGTGGCGGTGCCGAGGGTGTCGTCGGCCCGGGCGGTCATCAGCGCCACGACGGTGCCGTCGGCGAAGCGGCGCAGGTCGGTGGTCCAGGCGTGGGTGATCGTCGCGCCGCCCCAGGTGGAGCCGCTGGCGAGCACGCAGGTGAGGTCCTCGGCGCGGGGCGCGGCCTGTTCGAGGCCGCGGCCGAGCCCGCTCACTGCGGTGCCGTCGGCGCGGTGGAGGCGGCCGCCGGCGAGGTAGCCGTGCCAGATGGACGTGGCGAAGTCCCGCGGGTGGTGCTCGGTGATGATCAGGTCAATCCGGTCGTCGGTGCCGAGACGGGTGCCGGAGGCGTAACGGGCGTAGCCGTTGACGTAGCCGACCTTCTCGCGGGTCAGCAGGCGGCCGCCGAACTGCCAGGTCCCGCCGTCGTCGTGGGAGACGAGGTAGCAGGGATCGTCGTTGATCGCGCGCACGAAGCAGTGCAGCACGCCGTCCAGCGCGTGGACGTTCTGGTAGGTGACGCCGCGGCCGCCGCCGAGCGCCCGCATCTGCTCGGGGTCGTCGAACAGCGAGGTCCAGTCGAAGGACTGCTCGGGGCCCCAGACGGTGGGGTCGGCGCCCTCGCTGACCCGCCAGCGGGTGAGGTCGTCGCTCTTGTGGCGGCTGTACACGGCGACCCAGCGTCCGTCGGCCCGGCGCCACAGGGCGGGGTTGTCGTGGTCGTCGGATTCGAGCCCGGCGTGGAGCACGACGGTGCGGGTGCAGTCGGGCTCGCCGAGCCGGTCGAGGTCCACGACGTGCAGGTCCACGTCGCCTCCTCGCCGCTCCCCGTCGGCCCCGCCGGTGGAGGCGACCGCGCCCAGCAGCAGCGTGCCGGTGGCCGGGTCCACCAGGGCGCGTTCGTCCTGGAACCAGCACCAGCCGCCGTTGCGGCTGATCACGGCGGTGCGGGCGGTGGTCGGCCGCGGTGAGACGCTCACCAGCTCACCGGTGACCGCTCGTGGGGCGGGGTGATCCTGCCCGGCGGTCGCGGCTGGGATCCCGTCGGCCTCCCGCAGCGCGGCGAGCGCATCTGCCGCCTCGGCGGCGAGGTCCTGCCATACGCACTCGATCGAGACCGCACCGCGGTAGCCGCCCTCGCGCAGGGAGGCGAGGAAGGCGCGCAGCGGCCAGTCGCCCTGGCCGGGAGGGCGGCGGTCGGTGTCGGCGATGTGGGCGTGGGCGACGCGCCCGGCGTGCGCACGCACCGTCTCGAGGCTCTCCTGCTCGAGCATGACGTGGAAGAGGTCCGCGACCACGCGCACATCGCCCAGGTCGTGCTCTTCGAGGAACGCGACGGCCTCCGCGAGAGTGTTGATCTGGTCCGTCTCGCCGCGGTGGAGGGGTTCGAGGATCGCCTCGAGGCCGTGCTCGACGGCGAGATCGCGGGCCAGGCGCACGGAGCGGGCCAGCTGTGCGCGGGCCGCGGCGGGGTCCACGCCCTCGGGGGTACGCCGCGCCGCCCCGCTGCCCAGCACGATCGTGGCGCCGGGGCGGGCGCGCCGGGCCGCAGCCGTCATGACCAGCCGCAGGTGGTGCTCGAGGCGGCCCGGATCCGCGGACGGATCGGCGAGGCCGAGGTCGGCCGGGGCGATGACGGCGAAGGAGGGGGCGGGCTGCCAGGCATCGGCCAGCGGCGCCTCCCGCCACGTGCCGTCGGCCTCCTGGACCAGGAGGTTCCCCAGCACCGTGGGTTCGACGTAGTCGGCACCGGCGGCGTATGCGGGTGCGGTGCCGGCCCGGTCGGTGAGGATCCCGTGCTCCATCACAGCTCCTGCATCAGTGCGGCCATGCGGTCGCGGGACTCGGCGGCCTGCGGCAGGCCGATCTTGTTGAGATGGCCGTGGGTGGCGCCGCGGCGCACCACGTACTCGACCTCCACCCCGGCCTCGGAGAGCTGCTCGGCGTAGCGGCGGGCGCTGGTGCGCAGGTCGTCGAGCTCATCCGCCTCGAGGTAGGTACGGGGCAGCACGGCGAGCTGCTCCGGGGCGCCCAGGCCGGGGAAGTCGTGCGCGGTCGCCTGGTCGAGCGGGCCGCCGAGGTAGTTCTCGCTCATGCGGCGCATCTTCTCCGGCGTGAAGCGCAGATGGTCCGGCAGAGCGGCGAGCGCGGCGGCCTCCTCGTCGGTGGCCTCGGGATTCAGCGGGTGGATCACCGGGTACATGAGCAGGGACAGTGCCGGGGCCCGGCCCTGCTCGGCCAGCCGCAGCGAGGCGGCGGCGGCGAGGTTGCCGCCGGCGCTCGCCCCGCCCAGGGCCAGGCGTGCGGGGTCGATGCCGAGCTCCTCTGCGGAGGCCCGGGTCCAGTCCACGGCGGCGATGACGTCGTCGCACGGGATCGGGGCCCGGACGTCGAGGTCCGGCGCGGTGCCGGGGATCCGGCGGGCGGGGGCGCCGCCGGCGGGTTCGTCGCACAGCCGGTAGTCGACCGAGACCACGACGGCATCGGCCCGACCGGCGACGCCGCGGGCGGTGTGGTCGCCCTCGGGCATCGCGAGGTCCCCGTGCTGGAAGGAGCCGCCGTGGCAGAAGACGAGCACGGGACGGGGCCCGTCGGCCGGAGCGATCGGTGTGTAGACGCGCAACGGGACCGGGCCGTGCGGGCCGGGCGCCTCGCGGTGCTCGATGCGCAGGTCCCAGTACTCGGGGCGGCCGTAGGGGGCGTTCCAGGCGGCCTCGTCCTCGGGGGTGAGCGGCCCGCGGGAGGCGGCGTCGGTCAGGGCACGCAGGCGGCGCTCCATCTCGGTGAGAGCCGTGGTGGTCATGGATCGGTCCTTCCGGGGATGACGAGGTGGGGCCGCCGCTGCGATCGTCCCTGGCGGGACGGCTCGCGGGAGTCCTCAGCCTGGTGCGTGCCGGATCGGCTGTCAAGCGCTTTCCGCACCGCGGGCGGTGACGGACCGCACGGCTCAGGCGAGATGGAAGTACTGCGGGAGCACCTCCTTCTCACCGCCGTCCGGGGTGAAGTACTCGCTCATCGCCGCCTCCCAGCGCGGCGAGATCTCGGCGCGCGCGATCGCCTCCTGGGCGGCATCGACGTCGTCCGCCTCGAAGTAGCCCACGACCATGCCGTCCTCGGGCCGCAGGAAGAGGGAGTAGTTGCGCCAGCCGGCCGCGGTGAGCGCCTCACGCATCTCCTCCCAGACGCTCTGGTGCGCCTGGACGTAGTCGGCGAGCCTCTCGGGCCGCACGTGCAGCAGGAAGCAGCAGCGGTGGGGGCTGCGGGCGGGGGTGGTGGCCAGCAGGTGGTCGAGGTCCGGGGCGGGTCCCAGGTACGGGATCTGCTGCGGCAGGTGGTCGCCGATCAGCGCGAGGTTCGCGATCGCGGAGAGCCCGTACTGGGCGCACCCGTTGGTGCCCAGGAAGGCCGCCTCGTCGACGGGCTCGTGGACCGTCGGGCCGTCGATGCGGGTCAGGGACCAGTCGGCGCGGGCGACCATCGCGTCGGAGTTGACCTGGTCCCCCTTCCCGAGCAGGAAGGCCTCCCATGCTCGCTCCGCCTGCGCGGCGTCGTCGGCGGAGGCGGCGTGCTGAGCCAGCAGACGGCTGTAGGCGGGGATCAGCGAGATCCCCCGCAGCGGGGCACCGAAGCGGGCCGTCTGCTCCTCGGGCGCGGCGAGGTAGTAGCGGCAGTACTCGTCCCAGGCGTGGGCGAAGCCCTCGTCCTCGACCAGGTCCAGCAGTTCGGGGACGATCTCCGCCATCCCGAACACGGCCGCGAGGTGCGAGACCTGGATCCGGTCGCGGGAGGTGTCGAAGCGGCGGGCATCGAGATCCCACAGCGCCTCACCCGTGAACAGCCCCTGCGGGAGCGCACCGATGCCGGCGAGCGCGCCGCGGATCTTCTGCTCGGCGTCGGGGTCCCCGTGCCGCTCCCACGCGGTCAGCCAGGCGCCGAGCAGCGCCCCGAGATCCGTGCCGAGCCCGATCGCCAGCGCCCGACGGTCCGGGGCGTACACGTCGGTGCGCACCTTCCGCGTCGCGTCCACCCGCAGCAGCGCCTCCTCGGAGGCGGCGACCTCGTCGAGCAGTTCCCCCACCCGCTCGTCAGCGGTGAGGAAGTAGTGGTGACGCCGGTAGACGGCGCTCGAGACCCGCAGCTGCTTCGCGCTGCAGCCGAAGTGCTGCACGTTGTGGCGGGTGCCGAGTCCGGTGAAGGGGCCCGCGTGGTACTGGTCCACCTCGCCGGTGTGGCGGGACATTGCCTCGGCGAGGCGGAACACCGAGGCGTCGCCGCTGCGCAGGAAGTCCGTCCACAGCCACAGGTCCGGTGACAGCTCCGAGTTGTCCCAGGCGTAGCCGCCCACGTCGTAGCGCCAGGTGTGCCGGTCGAGATCGTAGGTGTGCATGACGTCGCCGTAGTCCCAGAACCCGTACCAGCGGCGCTGCTCCACCTGGCCCACGTAGTACTCGCGCAGGAATTCGAGACGGTCCTCGAGATGGGCGCGCTGGGGTGTGGAGCGGTCCACCGGGGCCCAGATCCCGAACACGCCCGCCTCGTGCATCCGCTCCGGGCCGACGACGGGCTGCGGGGGCAGAGCGCAGGCCTCGGCGAACGCCGACAGCTCCGCGGCGGGCGGGGTGGCCGGGAAGGCGTCGATCACCAGCTCGTGGGTGCGGGCGATTCCGCGGGCGTCCCCGAAATCGGGTTCGTGGTCCTCGTAGGTGATCTCGAGCGCCTCGAGCTGGTCGGCATAGGTGTCCTGGCCGAGCCCGTCGTGGTAGAAGCGCAGGTCCATCGGTTCCGCGGCCGGGGAGTAGAGCCACACGGTGAGGGAGGCGGCGTCGCCTCTGGCGCCCGCAACGTCGAGCTGGGTGGGGGTGAGCTTCCAGAAGTCGCGCAGGCCCGCCCCGATACCGCCGCCGGTGTCGCCCACGTACGCATAGCCGCGGCTCCGGGTGCCCCCGGGAGCGGTGATCCACGGATGCTCGGCGTCGGTGCGCTTGGCGAGCGTGTAGCCGTCCGGGGAGAGCTGGCGCAGCGTCCAGGCATCCCAGCAGGGCACGAAGCGGAGCCTGCCGGAGACCGTCTCCGCCCAGTCCTCGAGCGGCGGGGTGCGGCGGCCCTCCACCTGGGCCTGCCGCACCTCCTGGCCGGGGTCGCGGCGCAGCCCGGTCACGCCCTGCACCGCCTCGGTGAGGACGCCGCCCGCACTGCCGGCGAGCCGGACGTGCCGGTCGTACGGCGCCTCCCGCAGCGGCACCTCCAGGCGCAGGCCCAGCGAGGTGAGGAACAGACGCTTCGGATCCGCGTCCCACACGATCGAGTGCACGGCCCGCACGCGGGGCGATCCGGCCGTGACGTACAGGCGCAGCACGAAGGGCAGCACCCCCTCCCCGTCGACCTCGTGGTGACCGGCCAGGCGCAGCACCGCCTGCTGCGCACCGGCGCGCTCGACCTTCACCCCGGTGGTCAGCACCCGGTGCTCCCGGCGCGGGGCCTGCGGGTGCGGGGACGTCGCCGACGTCGCCACGATCCCTCCGTCGCGGCCCACCTCGCGCCCCTCGACGAGGAGCCGACGGATCGGGGTGGGGCCGGGCCCGACGTCGAGGGTCAGGCGGTCCGAGACCACGGAGACCTCGCCGCCCGCGCCCTGTCGGACCTGCACCCCGGGCGCATCCGGGCGCTCGGCCTGCGGCTCCCGCAGGACGAGCCGGCCCTCGCCGGCCGGTGCGAGGCCCGCGTGCCCGGTCCACTTCACCGAGCCGTCCGGCCAGCGCGCCGTGACCCAGGTGTCCACCGGGGTGCTGCCCTGATCGGTGGCGAGGTCCAGCAGCGGCGCGTCCTGCAGCGCGCCTCGCGGCCACGGCACACCCCACTGGGCGGGGACCGCCGCGGTGGCGTCACGCGGCTCGAGCAGATGGATCCCGGTGTCGGGCAGCGGTGTCATGGAGTCCTCTCGGGAGATGTGCTGCTGGGGGCTCAGCCGCGTTCGTGCCCGCGCACGGGCTCGGGCTTCGGGGCGGGCGTCGTGTAGCGCAGCGCGGGTGCGGCGGGCGTCTCCATCCCCTCACCGAGGAAGTAGCTGGTGTGGGGCGGCTGGTTGTAGCCCACGTTCTGCCAGGCGATCGCCAGGCGGTACTGCGGATCGGACATCAGCGTGCGCAGCCGGTGCTCGGTCGGGTCGGTCGTGGTGCAGATCCGCAGGGCCGTGGAGTCCTCGGTGCGGAACACCAGCTCCTCGCGCCAGTCGCCGAGCAGGTCGGCCTGCAGAGCGGGGTTGCCCTTGGTGTCGTTGTTCGTGAGCGTCCCCTCGGCGCGGAGGAGCTCGACCTCCTGTGCGTTCTCGTGGTCCCATTTCGAGATGATCGGGACCCCGGTGCGCGGGCCGTCGTCGAACTCGTGGTCGACGATCTCGCTGAGCAGGTCACCGTCCCAGAGGGCGGTGAAGTTGGCGGCCGGGATCTCGGTGGAGATCAGCTCGCCCTGGGCGGAGCGCAGGGAGCCGACCGGGGAGTCCCACTCGGCGTCGTAGCCGACGTTCCAGCCCTCGGCGCCGGGGAACCGCGGGTCGATGTCGGCCATGGCGCCGCGGCCGGTGTCCCGCTGCGCCGGGACGGACCACAGCACCTCTCCCGTGGCGGCGTCGCGGAAGGTGGAGCCCCGTTCCCCGCTGGCGTCCATGTCCTCGTGGACGGCGAAGACCTCGAGACCCGGGCGGGAGGGGTCGAAGTCGCTGACGTGCATCGCGTCCCCGTGACCCAGCCCGGTCGTGTACAGGCCGGTGCCGTCGTCGTCGATGGTCGCGGACCCGTAGACGATCTCGTCCTTCTGGTCGCCGTCGACGTCCGCGACGGTGAGGTTGTGGTTCCCCTGACCGGCGTATCCCTCGTCGCCGGGGTCATCCGAGTCGAAGAGCCACCGCTCGGTGAGCCGTTCGCCGTCGAAGTCGACGGCCCACAGGGCGGCGCGGGTGTAGTAGCCGCGAGCGAACACGGCCGAGGGGTGCTCGCCGTCGAGGTACGCGGTCGCGGAGAGGAAGCGGTCCACACGGTTGCCGTAGTCGTCGCCCCAGTCCCCGACGGTGCCGCGCGGCACCTGGTAGTCGATGGTGTCGAGCGCCTCGCCGGTCTCGCCGTCGAAGGCGGTGAGGAACTCGGGGCCGTCGAGCACGTACCCCTCGTCGTCGCGGAAGTCGGCCTCGGGGTCGCCGATCACGGTGCCGAGCCCGTCGACCGTCCCGTCGGCGGTCTTGACCAGCAGCTCGGCCCGCCCGTCGGAGTCGAAGTCGTACAGCTGGGGCTGGGAGTAGTGGGCACCCGCGCGGATGTTCGCCCCCAGGTCGATGCGCCACAGCTTCTCCCCGTCGAGCTCGTACGCGTCGAGGTACACGTTCCCGGTGGCGCCGGGGCGGGAGTTGTCCTGCGAGTTGCTCGGATCCCATTTCACGACCAGCTCGAGCTCGCCGTCGCCGTCGAGATCGGCGGTGAGGGTGTCGTTGGCGCGGTATGTCTGCTCCGTGCCGTCGGCGGCGACGAAGTCCGCGGGCCTGTCCAGCGGGACGTCGAGGTGGCTGCTCTCCCACGGGGTGACGGCCTCGCTCGCCCATACCAGGTTCTTCCCCTGGGAACCGCCCGGGACCGGTTTCCCGCTCGCGCTGGCGCCCTCGATCGCGATCCGGTACTCCGAGTCGGTGGTGCCCTCGGGGTCCAGCAGGTTCGTCGAGTCGGTGATCGCCTCGGGGGTGATCCGCTCACCGTCGCGGAAGACGACGAAGCGGGTGTCCATCGATTCGTCGCCCAGCAGGCGCCAGGAGACCAGCACCCCGTCCTCGGTGGGGACGGCGAGCGCACCGCGATCCAGGCGTTCGGCGTCCCGCTGCAGGGTGCGCTCCGGCGGAGCGGCCTCGGCGGGCGCTGCGGTGCCGGTGGGGACCAGGCCCGCGCCGGTGAGGGCGAGCGGCAGCGCGAGCAGCAGGGCGGCGGGCCGGCGCAGCAGTCGCGAACGACGGTCCGGTCGGGAGGGTGAGGGGATGATCGGCGGCATGTCTGCTCCGTTTCGGGAGGGAGGAACTGCGGCGGACTGCGGATCGTGACGGTGGGATCAGCCCTTCACGGAGCCGATCATCACCCCCTTGGCGAAGTGCTTCTGCAGGAAGGGGTAGACGAGCATGATCGGGAGGGTCGCGATGACGATGACGGCGAACTTCAGGCCCTCCTTGGGAGGGACGTAGTTCGGATCCAGGTTCCCGAGGGTGGTCGAGGGATCGGAGGAGATCGTCACCTGCCGCACGAACATCTGCAGCGTCCACTTCGAGCTGTCCGAGATGTACAGCAGCGGCGACATGAAGTCGTTCCACAGCGCCACGGCGTAGAACAGGGAGAACGTGGCGATCACCGGCTTGGACAGCGGCAGCATGATCCGCCAGAAGGTGGTGAACTCGTTCGCGCCGTCGATCTCCGCGGCCTCCCGCAGCTCGTGGGGGAGCTGCTGGAAGAAGGTGCGGATCACGATCAGGTTGAACGGGTTGATCGCCAGCGGCAGGATCAGCGCCCAGTAGGAGTCCAGCAGCCCGAGCTGCTTGACCACCAGGAACAGCGGGATCATGCCCCCGGAGAACAGCATCGCGAAGAGCACCAGGCGCATGATCAGTCCACGGCCGACGAGGTTCGGGTCCGACAGCGGGTAGGCCATCAGCAGCGTCAGGGTGATCTGCACGATCGTGCCCACGCCGGTCACCCCGATCGTCACCGCGAGCGAGCGCAGGAAGGTGTCGGTCGAGAAGATGTAGCGATACGTCTCGAGGGTGGGGGTCTCCGGCCACAGGAAGAACGGCCTCGAGGCGATCTCGGACTCGGTCGCGAAGGAGGCGGCGACCACGTAGACGAACGGGAGGATCGTCAGCGCGGCGAAGCCGAGCAGCAGGGCGATGTTCACGCCGTCGAAGATCTTGTCCCCGCGGGTGTCGTGCTTGATGGACATCGTGGGCTCCTAGAACAGGGACGATTCGGTGAACTTCTTCGCGAGCCAGTTCGCGCCGAGGATCAGCACCAGCCCGACGATCGACTTGAACAGCCCGATCGCGGTCGAGTAGCTGTAGGCGCCGTTGGTGATGCCCATGAAGTACACGTAGGTGTCGAAGACGTCGGCCACCTCGCGGTTCAGCGAGTTGGTGAGCATGTAGATCTGCTCGAACCCGGTGTCGAGGAAGTTCCCGATGTTGAGGATCAGCATGATGATCACGGTGGGGACGATCGCCGGGATCGTGACGTGGCGCAGCTGCTGGAAGCGACCCGCGCCGTCGATCATCGCGGCCTCGTACAGCTGCTTGTCCACCCCGGCGAGTGCGGCGAGGTAGATGATCGTGCCCCAGCCGGTGCCCTTCCACAGGGTCTGCGCCATGATCAGCGGGCGGAACCAGTCCGGGTCGGCGAGGAAGTTGAACCGCCCGCCGAACACCTCGTTGAACAGCACCGTGATCGGGCCGATGTCGAGCGCGAACAGCAGGTACGTGAGGCCGGCGACGATCGCCCAGGAGAGGAAGTGGGGGATGTAGATCGCGGTCTGGATGAACTTCTTCAGCATCTGCTTGCGCAGCTCGTTGAGCATGAGCGCGACGATGATCGGCGCCGGGAACGCGATGACGACGTTGAGGAAGGCGAGGATCAGCGTGTTGCTCAGCAGGCGCCCGAAGTCCGGGCCGCTGAAGAGCCGCTCGAAGTGGTCCCATCCCACCCACGGGCTGTCCTTCATGCCGAGGAACGGCAGGTAGTCCTGGAAGGCGATGGTGATCCCGTACATGGGGGCGTACTTGAACACCGCGAAGTACACGATCCCGGGCACGAGCATCAGGTAGAGCATCGGGGAGCGGCGCAGCCTCTTCAGGAGGGTGCGGCGTCGTCGCGAGCTGCTCGCCGCCGGGGCGGGCGTCTCGTCGACCTCCAGCGGGACCGGTGCCGCAGCACCGGGGCTGTTCGTCATGACCATGGTCGTTCAGTCCTCTGCGTGGGGGCGGGGATGCGGGAACTCGGTCTCGCACCCCCGCCTGCCGGTGGTCGGTGTCAGCTCTGCTGGTACAGCTCGTTCATCTCGTCGACCACCTGCTGGCCACCGCTGGTGGTCCACCGGTCGAGCTCGGCCTCGAGCCCGGCCTCGTCGATCTGACCGGCGAGGTACTTCAGCCGGGCATCCACCACGATCTGGTCGAGGATGGCACCGTTCTGCAGGTAGGACTCGGACATGTAGGCCGCTCCCGGGTCGAACACGGCCGTCTCCATGTCCTCCTCGTGGAAGGCGAGGCGCTTCTCGTCGAGCGCCGCCTCGGCCTCGCCCTCCGGCTTCGCCGGGTACCCGAGATAGCCGTTGGACTGGCTGCCGATCTGGGCGAAGGCCGAGACGTCGCTCTGGATGACCGAGGCCTCCTCGCTCTCGATCGGCACGGCCTGCTCGCCGTCCAGCTCGTAGTTCACCCCTTCGATGCCGTTGTTCAGCAGCCGCTGCCCCTCGGCGGAGGAGAGCTTGTCGAGCACGGTCAGCACCGTCTCGAGCTGGGCGTCGGTCGGCACGGACGCCTTCGGGATCGCGAGGTAGCCGGAGTAGCCGGGAGTCGGCAGCGACCACTTGCTGCCGTCGGGCCGGCTCAGGTTGCCGACCATCGTGACCTTGTCCCCGTATCCCTCGGGGTCGGCGTCCTTGAACAGGCCCAGCAGCTGCAGCCCGCGCGAGGACACGTCCGCGATCAGCCCGCCCTGGCCGTTGAAGAAGGGCTCGTTCCAGGTGGCGCTGTCCATGGTCGCGAAGTCGGCGTTGACGTGACCCGCCTCGACCATCTGCCGCATGCTGCGGTTCGCCTCGATGAACTCCGGCGCCAGGAACGCGGGGGTGAGGGACCCGCCGTCGTCCTTCCAGACGTTGGCGGTGCCGTGCCAGGTCTCCCAGAGGTCGTAGGGGCCGTTGTTCCCGTACCCGTCCCAGGCGGGGATGATCAGGCCCGTGGTGCTCGAGCCGTCCCCGGCCGGGTCCTCCTCGGTGAAGGCGCGGGCGATCTCCATCAGGTCGTCGGTGGTCTCCGGCTCGGCGAGGCCGAGGTCGTCCAGCCAGTCCTTGCGGATGCTGATCGCCGCACGCATGGGGTCACGCAGGCGGAAGATCCCGTAGCTGCGGCCGTTGATGCTCGCGCCGTGGGCGACCTCGTCGTTCTCCGGGGTGAGGTTCGGGTACTCGGAGAGGATGTCGGTGAGGTCCCAGAAGCCCCCGGCCTCCGCGGTCTGGGCGAACTCGGCGGACTTTCCGGTCTGCACCATCACGTGGGGGATGTTGTCGCTGGCCATGGTGACCGTGACGCGGTCGCCGTAGCTGGAGTTCGGCACCCAGGTGATCTCCAGCGGCATGCCGATGAAGTCCTCGATGGCGGTCTGCAGCTCCCCCTCGGGGTCCGGGGCGGTATCCGAGAGCAGCGGTGCCATGATCCGCAGCGTGGTGATCTCGGCATCGGCGGCGGATCCGCCGCCTCCGCCGCAGGCGGCGAGTCCGAGGGTGGCGGCGCCGGCGGCGGCACCGCCGAGGAGGGTGCGGCGAGTGAACATCCTTGTTCCTTTCGTGGGCGAGGGCGCACGGTGCGTCCTCGCGGTGGGAGCCGTGACGTCACGGGCACGGCGTGGGGATCAGGCGGACGTGGGCTGGCTCGAGCGGCCGGCGGCGACCGTGCCGCGGGCCGATCGGGCGCGGGGAGGGGGCGGCGGATGCGCCGGGAGGGCGAGGAGGTCCTCGTTGCGGTCGAGGGACCGGCCGACGAGATGGCAGCTGATCAGCAGCGGCACCGCCACGCCGAGGAAGGGCGCCAGGCCCGGCACGGTCAGCACGATCCCGCCCCAGAGGGCGAGGGCGGCCAGCAGCACCAGCGACGTGGGGGCCTGGGCGAGGCCGAGCAGCAGCGCGCGCCCGAACACCCTGGTGGCGGGCAGACGGTAGCGACGGTCCAGCTCGGGGATGTGGGCCAGGGCGACCAGCAGCAGCACCGCGGCCAGACCCGGCACCGGGCGGAGCGGCAGGGGCAGGGTGCCGCTGAGCACCGCCACGAGGGCCAGCAGCAGGAACAGACCGGGCAGCCCGAGGGTGATCTGGCTGCGCCAGAAGGTGTGCTTCCAGACCTCGGCGGCGCGGCGCCAGCGGATCGGTTCGCCGCGCTCGGCACAGGCGGCCGCGTCGGTCGCGGCCATCGTGGCGGGGGCCCAGCCGAGCACGATCCCGCCGGCGAGCGTGCCGAGCAGCCAGATGCCCTGGAGCACCAGGGCGCGCAGGACCAGGTCCATCCCGCCGGAGAGCATGTGCGCGGCCCGGCCCATCAGAGCACCTCGATCCGCAGGTTCGAGTACTCGGCGATCAGCGGCGCCATCTGTCGCAGCCCGATCGTGCCGCCGCGGCGGGCGGGCCCACCGACGCTGCCGTCATCGGTCCAGGTCAAGCACGGGATGTCATCGATCGTGAACTCGACGGTGCCGCCCTTCCAGGTGAGGCACAGGTGGTAGTCGCGGTCCACGTCGAGCACGGCGGGCAGAGGGTCTGCGCCCTGCGCGACGAGGTGGAACCCGTGGCTCTTGCGGACGTTGCAGGTGTGCAGGCTGCGCTCGGTGGGCCACATGCGGCGGAAGTAGGAGAGGTGGTAGGCGTCGATCGCTCCCGAGTGGTACTGCTCGTACTCGCCCGTGCGGGGCGGCAGGGCGGGGTCGTGGAGGGAGCCCCCGCCGCGGGCCTGTGCCGCCCAGAAGATCATGGCGAGGCCGGGCTCGCGCAGGGGCCGGAAGTCCCAGGAGACGCGCACATCGCCCTCGTGCTGGAACGGCAGCCAGGCCACGAAGTTCGCCGCCTGTCCCTCGGCGGGGTGCGCCGCGCTCTCGAGGCGGAGCCTCCCGGTGGGGAACGAAGCCGCCATCGGGCCCTCGATGATCCAGTCCTCGAGGTGCTCGGGGCCGGACAGGGCCGAGGTGTACACCGTCGTCATCGTCGCGCTCACCTCCTCCCGGGTCGCCGTCAGGACTCGTCCGCGAGTCCTCCGAACTGTGATCGGCGCCATCTTGAATCGTTCCATCTCTCGGTGTCAACCGCTTTCCCGGATCAGCTCCGCATCGTCCGTGAACCCTCCGCACGCAGTACACCGAGTGATCGTTCACTTCATCGAGCGGCCCGCCTTCCCGGCCGTCCGCTCCGAGCACGGCTCCGACCCGATGACCGGCGCAGACGGCCGTCCCAGCACCACAGCGGGCGCTCGTGCCGCGCGTACAGGGCTGTCACTCGGCGCGGACCGGTCGGACCTCGGATGAACGGTCACCCGTTGTGAGATCGTGACCTGACCGCCGTCGCCGAACGCCACCGCTCCCGGCCGGCACGGCCGCCGCCGGGGCGCGAGGCCCGAGGAGCCCGTATGTCATCCGTCCGCCGCCCCACGATCCGCGACGTCGCCCGGCTCGCGGGCGTCTCGCACCAGACCGTCTCTCGGCGGCTGCGGCGCGACCCGACGGTCTCGCCGATGCTCGCCGCCCACATAGACCGGGCCGTCGCCCAGCTCGACTACCGCCCGAACCTCGTCGCCCGGGCGATGCGCAACCGCTCGACCGGCCGCCTCGCCCTGGTCCTGCCCGCCGGGGACGCCCGCCACTCGCTCGAGCTGATCGGAGGGGCGAACGACGCCGCACAGGCGGCCGGGTTCGGGGTGGAGGTGGTGACCCTGCCCGTCGGGGACCACCTCGCGCAGCGCGTCGGCCAGCTCGCCGACTCCGGCCTGTACGAGGCGGTCCTCTCCCTCACCGATCTGTCCGAGGCGGAGCGTCCGCGCCTGGGCACCACCCCGATCGTCTCCGCGCCCGTGTACGACCGGAAGCTGCGCGGCGTCGGCCCGCTCTCGGAAGCGGACCGCATGGCGGAGGTGGTCACCGGGCTCGCCGAGCTGGGGCACCGCGAGCTGCTGCACCTCGGCGGCGACGACAGCCACCCCTCCTGTCGGCGGCGGCGCGAGGCGTTCCAGCGGACCCTCGCGCAGCTCGGCCTGCCGGAGGGGGCGACGATCGACTGCCGCTGGGATCCCGACCGCGCGAGCCGTACCGTGTCGGAGCTGCCGGCGAGCAGCGGCATCACCGCCGTGCTCGCCGACGACGACGTGCTGGCCGCCGGCGCGATCCGCGGAGCGGGAGAGAGCGGCCGGCAGGTGCCCGAGGACCTCAGCGTGACCGGATGGGGCGATCTGCCGCTGGGGGCATGGATGCATCCCTCTTTGACCACCGTGCGCATCGACCACCACCGACACGGGGTCGAGCTGCTCGAGGAGCTGCTGCGTGTGATGCGGGGCGATGACCCCTCGATGGACCGACCCTCGATCACGGAGGTGCTCTGGCGGGAGTCGACCGGCCCGGCGCCGGACCGCGCCCGGAAGCGCTGATGCCGCCCGCTCGGGCACTCCGCGCCGCTCCCCACCGCGACGGAGCGAGGGATGATACGCTGTATTGAGTCGTTTCAAGCACGCGTGGATCGCCGGTCCGGCGAGCACGTCCAGCCATCGTTCACCGCCGAGCAGCGGTCGGGGCGCACACCCGTCCTCATCGCACCTGTCGAAGGAGCCACCCATGACCACCCCCACCGCCCTCCCCACCGAGGTCGCCCGCGATCTCGCCGAGTTCACGATCGAGGTCCCGAGCTGGGGATACGGGAACTCCGGCACCCGCTTCAAGGTGTTCGGCACCCCCGGCACCCCGCGCGACCCGTTCGAGAAGATCGCCGACGCCGCGCAGACCCACGCCTTCACGGGCTCCGCCCCGCGGGTGTCCCTGCACTACCCCTGGGACCGCGTGGACGACTTCGGCGCGCTGCGCGAGTACGCCGCCGAGCAGGGCATGCAGATCGGCATGATCAACTCGAACACCTTCCAGGACGACGAGTACAAGTTCGGCTCCCTCACCCACGGCGACAAGACCGTGCGCCGTCGCGCGATCGACCACCACCTCGAGTGCCTCGACGTCATGCGCGCCACCGGCTCCCACGAGCTGAAGATCTGGCTCGCTGACGGCACGAACTACGCCGGCCAGGATTCGATCCGCGCCCGCCAGGACCGCCTGGCGGAGTCGCTGCAGGAGATCTACCGGGGACTCGGTGACGTCGAGCGCCTGGTGCTCGAGTACAAGTTCTTCGAGCCGGCGTTCTACCACACGGACGTGCCGGACTGGGGCACGAGCCTGCTGCACTGCCTGGCCCTCGGCGAGCAGGCGCAGGTGGTGCTCGACACCGGCCACCACGCGCCGGGCACGAACATCGAGTTCATCGTGGCCCAGCTGCTGCGCCAGAACCGGCTGGGCGCCTTCGACTTCAACTCCCGCAACTATGCGGACGACGACCTGATCGTCGGCGCCGCGGACCCGTTCCAGCTGTTCCGGATCCTGTTCGAGATCGTGCAGCAGGACGCGCACCGCCCGGCGGCGGGGGTGAACTTCATGCTCGACCAGTGCCACAATCTCGAGTCGAAGATCCAGGGCCAGATCCGCTCGGTGCTGAACGTGCAGGAGACCCTCGCCAAGGCGCTGCTGGTGGATCGCGAGGCCCTCGCCGCCGCGCAGGAGGACGACGACGTGCTGCTCGCGAACGAGATCCTGATGGATGCGTTCTGGACCGACGTGCGCCCGGCGCTCGCGGCCTTCCGCGAGGAGCGGGGCCTGCCCGCCGATCCCTTCGCCGCGTTCCGCGCCAGCGGCTACGAGCAGAAGATCGCCGCCGAGCGCGTGGGCGGCAACCAGATGGGATGGGGAGCCTGAACATGAGCGAGAAGACCACGCACGAGACCGTCGCGGCGCTGCTCGAGCGCTCGAACACGCTGGGCGCCGATCCACGCAACACCAACTACGCCGGCGGCAACACGTCCGCCAAGGGCTCCGCGACCGACCCGGTCACCGGTGAGGAGACCGAGCTGCTGTGGGTCAAGGGCTCCGGCGGCGACCTGGGCACCCTCGAGGAGAAGGGCCTGGCGGTGCTGCGTCTGGACCGGGTGCGCGCCCTGGAGGACGTCTACCCCGGCGTCGAGCGCGAGGACGAGATGGTCGCCGCCTTCGACTACTGCCTGCACGGCAAGGGCGGTGCCGCCCCGAGCATCGACACCGCGATGCACGCCCTGGTCGACGCCGCGCACGTGGATCATCTGCACCCCGACGCGGGGATCGCGCTCGCGACCGCGGCCGACGGCGAGCGCCTGACCCGCGAGTGCTTCGGCGATGCCGTGGTGTGGGTGCCGTGGCGCCGCCCCGGCTTCCAGCTGGGCCTGGACATCGCCGCTATCAAGCGCGAGAACCCCTCCGCGATCGGCTGCATCCTCGGCGGGCACGGCATCACCGCCTGGGGCGACACCTCCCAGGAGGCGCAGGAGAACTCGCTGCGGATCATCCGCGAGGCCACCGAGTTCATCGAGCGCACCGGTGCCCCGGAGCCGTTCGGCACCCACGATCCCTCCCGCGCCGCCCTGCCCGAGGCGGAGCGCCACGCGAAGGCCTCGGCCCTGTTCCCGGTGGTCCGCGGGCTCGCCTCGACCGATTCCCCGATGGTCGGGCACTGGACGGACACCGAGGCGGTCCACGAGTTCCTCGCGAGCGAGAAGCTCGCCCCGCTCGCGGAGCTGGGCACCTCCTGCCCGGATCACTTCCTGCGCACCAAGGTCAAGCCCCTCGTGCTCGACCTGCCCGCGGACGCCTCGATCGAGGACTCCGTGGCGCGCCTGAAGGAGCTGCACGAGACCTACCGCGAGGACTACTCCGCCTACTACGAGCGCCATGCCGACGCGGACTCGCCCGCGATGCGCGGCGCGGATCCGGCGATCGTGCTGATCCCGGGCGTGGGCATGTTCAGCTTCGGGGCGGACAAGCAGACCGCCCGCGTGGCCGGCGAGTTCTACGTCAACGCCATCAACGTGATGCGCGGTGCGGAGGCGATCTCCACCTACTCCCCCATCGAGGAGTCGGAGAAGTTCCGCATCGAGTACTGGGCGCTCGAGGAGGCGAAGCTGCAGCGCAAGCCGAAGCCCAAGCCCCTGGCCACCCGAGTGGCGCTGGTGACCGGCGGCGGCTCCGGCATCGGCAAGGCCACGGCCGAGCGGTTGGTCGCCGAGGGCGCCTGCGTGGTCATCGCCGATCTGAACCTCGAGGGCGCCCGAGCCACCGCCGAGGAGCTCGGCGGACCGGACCAGGCCGTGGCCCTCGAGGCCGACGTCTCCGACGAGGACGCCGTCGTGGCGGCCGTCGCCGAGGCGGTGCTGGCCTTCGGCGGCCTGGACCTGATCGTCAACAACGCGGGCCTGTCGCTCTCGAAGCCGCTGCTGGAGACCACCGCCAGGGACTGGGACCTGCAGCACGATGTGATGGCGCGCGGCTCGTTCCTCGTCTCGCGGGAGACCGCACGGGTGATGATCGACCAGGCCATGGGCGGTGACATCATCTACATCTCCTCGAAGAACTCGGTGTTCGCCGGGCCCAACAACATCGCTTACTCGGCGACCAAGGCCGATCAGGCCCACCAGGTGCGGCTGCTGGCGGCCGAGCTCGGCGGCCACCAGATCCGCGTCAACGGCATCAACCCCGACGGGGTGGTGCGCGGCTCCGGCATCTTCGCCGGCGGCTGGGGCGCCTCCCGCGCGAAGGTCTACGGGGTCGAGGAGGAGGACCTGGGCGAGTTCTACGCCCAGCGCACCCTG
>DATGUQ010000235.1:0-11331 GCA_035301145.1 Brachybacterium sp.
CTCGGGCACCACCATGTCACCGCCGTACCGGGACAGGGGCCCCTCGCCGTGGGCGGCGCGGGTGGCGGCGATCGCGGAACGGGTGAAGCGGCCGATGAGCTGGCTGGCCATGTTCTTCAGCGCCGCGGCCGAGCGCATCGAACCGGTGAAGGACAGCAGCCAGCTCGGCTCCGCCTCGAGACGGGTCAGCGCCGCATCGAGCTCCTCGAGGGACTCCCCCGGCATGTACCAGTCCTGGACCACGTACAGCGCGGCGGCCCGCTCCATCGGGTCCTGCAGCTTCTGCAGGTCCAGGGTGAGGCCGGTGATCGCGTCCTCGATGTCGTGCACGGAGTAGGCGATGTCGTCGGCCAGGTCCATCACCTGCGCCTCGAAGCACCGGCGCCCGGGCACGGCACCCTCGCGCGCCCAGGTGTAGACGTCGAGGTCGTCCGCGTAGGCGCCGAACTTCGGCGAGGCCGGATCCGGCCCGTGCCCGCGGGTCCAGGGGTACTTGATGGCCGCGTCCAGGCTCGCGCGTGTGAGGTTCAGACCGTATGGGCGCTCCTGCCCCACCAGCTTCGGCTCCAGGCGCGTGAGCAGGCGCAGCGTCTGCGCGTTGCCCTCGAAGCCGCCGAAGTCGGCGGCGAGGTCGTCGAGCACCTTCTCGCCGTTGTGCCCGAAGGGCGGGTGGCCGAGGTCGTGGGACAGGCACGCGGCGTCGACGATGTCGGGGTCGCAGCCCAGCTCCGCCCCGATGTCACGACCCACCTGGGCGACCTCGAGGGAATGGGTCAGGCGGGTGCGCACGAAGTCGTTCGCGCCGGCACCGAGCACCTGCGTCTTGGCGCCGAGCCTGCGCAGCGCCGAGGAGTGCAGCACGCGGGCGCGGTCCCGCTGGAAGGGGGTGCGGGCCTGGGACTTCGGGGGTTCGGGCACCCAGCGTTCGAGATCGTGGGCGGTGTACCCCGGCGGGGGCTGCACATCGCTCACGGAGGTCGGGTGCGTGGAGGTCCGGGACATCGGTTCAGCCTCCCGAGGTGTCGAGCTCGGCCTCGTGGAGGCGGGCGGCGTGCTCGGTGCTGAGCTCACGGGAGGTCATCCAGCCCTCCGGCACGTGCGCCTTCTTGGGCGTTCCGGCGCGGCCCCGCGGCCCCTCGACCGCCGCACCGGGGTAGGGGCTGTCGCCGTCGAGCTCGGCGAGCTTGGCGTCGAGGTCGGCGAGCGACTCCATCGTCGCCAGGCGGTGGCGCATCTCGCCGCCGACGGGGTAGCCCTTGTAGTACCAGGCCACGTGCTTGCGCAGGTCGCGCACCGCGCGACCCTCGTCCTCGTAGAACTCGACCAGCAGCTCGGCGTGGCGGCGCATGATCCGCGCGACCTCGCCGAGGGTGGGGCGCACGCGGTCGGACTTCCCCGCGAAGCCGGCGGCGAGGTCGGCGAACAGCCAGGGGCGGCCCTGGCAGCCGCGGCCCACCACGACGCCGTCGCAGCCGGTCTGCTCCATCATCTCGATCGCGTCCTCAGCGGACCAGATGTCGCCGTTGCCGAGCACGGGGATGTCGGTGACGAGCTCCTTGAGCTCGGTGATCGCCTGCCAGCGCGCCTGGCCGGAGTAGTGCTGGACCACGGTGCGGCCGTGCAGCGCGATCGCCGCGGCCCCCACCTCCTGGGCGATCAGCCCGGCGTCGCGGAAGGTCTGGTGGTCGTCGTCGATGCCGATGCGGGTCTTGACCGTGACCGGCACCTCGGGGCCGGCGGCCTGCACGGCCGCGCTGACGATGCGGGTGAACAGCTCCGTCTTCCACGGCAGCACTCCCCCGCCGCCGCGGCGGGTGACCTTGGGGACCGGGCAGCCGAAGTTGAGGTCGATGTGGTCGGCCAGATCGCGCTCGCGGATCATCTCCACCGCGCGGCGCACCGTGGCCGGGTCCACCCCGTACAGCTGGACCGAGCGGGGCGTCTCCCGCTCCCCCATGGTCACCAACCGCCAGGACTCCCGGTGGCCTTCGACCAGTGCGCGCGTGGTGACCATCTCGCCGACGAACAGGCCCCCGTCGTCCTCGCTGTGCATGGCTCCGAACTCGCGGCACAGCAGGCGGAACGCCATGTTGGTGATCCCGGCCATCGGCGCCAGCACCACCGGTGTGTCGATGGTGTGCGGACCGATCGTGAGGGTGCGCCGGGGCGCGTCGGTGCCGGGCGCGGACGACGGGTCACGGACCGGCTCGGTGACGGGGCCGAGCGCCTGGGGTGCGGTGTCGAGGGTGGTCATCGTGTCGATTGTCCCATCTGCCCCTGTCGCTCGGGAGGGGTGCAGGAGGTGATGTGCATCGGGAGGGGATGGGGAGGAGGGGATCGGGCGCTTGGTCCCGGCCGGCCTGGGGAACCGGCGCGATGATGGAGCCAGCGGCGCTCCTCCCTTCCCCGCCCTCGCGCCGTCCGTCGCACGACGAAGGAGGCAGGAGATGACCGCCACCGCTCCCGGACCGCGCGGGACCCCGCGCATCGGCTTCGTGGGCCAGGTCGAGCACACGGGCATCCGGGCCGACGGACGCGCCGTGACCAGCGGCGGTCTCGAGGACGGGATCGAGCTGTTCCTCACCGCCGAGGACCTCGGGTACGACGTCGGCTACGTACGCGCCCGCCATCTGCAGGACACGCTCGCCTCCCCGCTGCTGTTCCTCGTCGCGCTCGCGCGCCGCACGTCGCGGATCGAGCTGGGCACCGCCGTGATCCCGCTGCGCTTCGAGAACGCGGGCCGGCTCGCCGAGGACCTCGCCACCGCCGACCTGCTCACCGGCGGCAGGCTCCGGCCCGGTGTGAGCTCGGGATACTCGGCCCACGAGGCCATGTACACCCGAGCCTTCGGTGCCGTGCCGGAGCGCGCCGAGCATGTCGATCGCGTGCTGCACGACCTGGTCTCGCTGCTCGACGGGGAGATCGTCGCGGGCGCCGACCGGCACGTCGAGGGCGTCGAACCGGGCAGTCCGTTGCGCCTTCGCCCGCAGGTGCCGGGCCTCCGCGACCGGCTCGCCTACGGCGCGGCCGATCCGGCGCGTGCGGCGATGGCGGGCCGGCTGGGGCTCCGGCTGCAGCTGGCCACGATGGTGCCGGACGACGGCACCGGTCGCCCGTTCGCCGAGCTCCAGCTGGAGGCGCTCGAGGCGTATCGCAGCGCCTCGCGGGAGGCGGGGCACGGCGACGGGCACGTGATGGTCAGCCGCCAGATGATCCCGGTGCGCAGCGATGCCGAGCTGGAGCGGTACGCGACCCTCCTACCGCGCGAGCGCGCGCGGGATCCGCGGGTCCTGGGTGAGCACCATGGCCGGGAGATCGGCGGTCACGAGGCGGTGTTCGGCGAGGTGGTCCTGGATCAGCCCGCCGTGGTCGCCCAGGCGCTGTGGCAGGACCCGGTGGTCCGCGCCGCCGACGAGCTCGTGCTGGTGCTTCCGCTGGGGCCCTCGCCGGCGGAGCAGCAGGAGCTGCTGCGCGTCTTCGGTGCACTGGTCGTCCCGCCGCTGCAGATGGTGCTCTCCCGCGGCGGCACCGGCTGAGAGCGACGAGTCCCTCGGCCCCTCAGCCGCCCACCAGGCGGCGCCGGGCGCCGGGGTCGACCAGCACGGCGACGTTGTCGCTGATCTGCTCGGCGGTGCCGACCCCCGTCGGCAGGGCGGCCACCTGCTCGTCCTGCACCAGCGCGAGCAGCTGTTCGGGCAGGTCCCGCAGCCCCACATGGGGGCGGTCGAAGAAGCCCTCCGTCGCGGGATCGGGGGCCGGCAGGCCCTGCGCCCGCTGCACTGCGGCGAGGAGTTCGGCGGCGTCCGCCAGGGCGGACTGGCGTGCTCGCCAGTGACGGGCCCGCAGCACGTCGGCCAGGGCGAGGCGCAGCGCTCCCCCGCCGGGCAGCCTCGCCGCCGAGCGGGCCAACCATTTCCCGTAGGGCGGCCACGTGCGGTGCAGCAGATGCGCGAGATGCAGCATGGTGCGCACGTGCCGGGCGGCGATCACCGCGGAGCCGTCCTCGTCCCCGCGCAGACCGGCCCGGCCCACGTCCGGCAGCTCCTGGCCGAGGCGGTGCCAGTCGGTCGCCAGGGCGTACAGCCACACGTCCTGCGGATACCAGGACAGGCGCTCCCGGAGGCTGCCGAGCACCCCCGGGCCGTCGTGGAAGACGGGGCCGGCGGTCACCTCGAGCACCGCCTGACCGGTCAGCGAGAGCCAGTCCACCAGCTCGAGCCCCTCGGGGGCGGTGAGGCGGGAGGCGGCGACCCCGGTGCGGGAGGCGACGAAGTCCGCAGCCGAGGCCACCTCCACCCGCTGGCGCACGACGGGCTCCCAGGTGGTCGCGAAGCGCGTGGGCAGACCCTCCCAGCTCTCGGGCAGCTCCCGTTCGAGCATGGCATCGACCTCCTCCGCCCGGCCGTGCTCGACCAGCAGCGTCAGCCGCAGCCCCCAGTCGTGGTCCCGGGACTGGAGATCGTCGAAGCCGAGCACATCGGAGCCGGAGCCCAGTCGCGCGGCGGCGACCGCGAGGCCCGGTCGGTGCCGCTCCAGCAGCGGATGCACGAGCCGCTCCCAGTAGGCGCGGGAGAGCTGTGCGCCGGGGACGGCCGCGTCGATCATGCGCACACTCTGCCATCCGCGCCGCGGGACGGCACGGCCGACGATCCGGGACGGGGCCTTCGCGCCGCCGTCCCGGCCGACGGGCGGCGGCTCAGACGCCGATCAGGCGCGCGGCGAGGTAGGACTCGACCTGATCCAGCGCCACCCGCTCCTGCGCCATCGTGTCGCGCTCGCGGATCGTGACGGACTGGTCCTCGGCCGTCTCGAAGTCCACCGTGAGGCAGAACGGGGTGCCGATCTCGTCCTGCCGGCGATAGCGCCGACCGATCGCCTGGGTGACGTCCATGTCGACGTTCCAGTGCCTGCGCAGCCGTGCGGCGAGCTCCTCCGCCCGGGGCACGAGGTCCTCGCTCTTGGACAGCGGGAGCACCGCGGCCTTCACCGGAGCCAGGCGCGGGTCGAGCTTGAGCACCGTGCGCTTGTCGACCCCGCCCTTGGCGTTGGGGGCCTCGTCCTCGGAGTACGCGTCGACCAGGAAGGCCATCATCGACCGGGTCAGGCCGAAGCTCGGCTCGATCACGTACGGCGTGTAGCGCTCGTTCGCGGCCTGGTCGAAGTACTGCATCTTCGTGCCCGAGGCCTCCGTGTGGCTGCTCAGGTCGAAGTCGGTGCGGTTGGCGATGCCCATCAGCTCGCCCCACTCGCTGCCCGGGAAGCCGAAGCGGTACTCGAGGTCGATGGTGGCGGCGCTGTAGTGGGCGCGCTCGCTCTCCGGCACGTCGAAGCGCCGCAGGTCGTCCGCATCGATGCCGAGGTCCACGAACCAGTTCCAGCAGGCCTCGACCCACTCGTCGAACTGGGCCGCGGCCTCCGCCGGCGGGGTGAAGTACTCGATCTCCATCTGCTCGAACTCGCGCGTGCGGAAGATGAAGTTGCCCGGGGTGATCTCGTTGCGGAAGGCCTTGCCGATCTGACCGATGCCGAACGGGGGCTTCTGACGGGTCGCGGTGACCACGTTGAGGAAGTTCACGAAGATGCCCTGTGCGGTCTCGGGGCGCAGGAAGTGCAGGCCCGCCTCGCTGGAGACGGCGCCGAGGTAGGTCTTGACCAGGCCGGAGAACTCCTGCGGCTCGGTGAAGTCACCGCGCGTGCCGCAGTTGGGGCAGGCGATCTCCGCCATACCGCCCTCGGGCGCACGGCCCTTCTTGGCCTCGAAGGCCTCCAGCAGGTGGTCCTCGCGGAAGCGGTTGTGGCAGCTCTTGCACTCCACGAGCGGGTCGGTGAACGTCTCGACGTGGCCGGAGGCCTCCCACACGCGCTTGGGCAGGATGATCGAGGAGTCCAGGCCCACCATGTCCCCGCGGGAGGTCACGAAGGTGCGCCACCACTGCCTCTTGATGTTCTCCTTGAGCTCCACGCCGAGCGGGCCGTAGTCCCACGCGGAGCGGGTTCCGCCGTAGATCTCACCGGACGGGAACACGAAGCCGCGCTTCTTGGCGAGTGCGATGACGTTGTCCAGCGTGCTGGCGGGGGCCTTGGCCACGGGGAGACTCCTGGTGACGGTGAGGGATGGAACCGCCCCAGCATAGTCACCGCGGCCGCTGTGACGCTCCCCACGCGAGGCGCCCCGGGCCGCCCGTCGACTTGCGCAGACCCCGACCCACTCGTGAGAATGATTGTCATGACGCTCGCGCAACGGCCCACCCGCCGCACCCTCCTGTCCGCCGCCGGCCTCGGTGTCGGCGCCGCCCTGCTGGCCGCGTGCGGGGGCGACAGCGGAGAGGGTGACGGGACGCTGTCCGTCGTGACCTCGGCCTATCCGCTCGCCTACCTGGTCACCAGGATCGGCGGGGAGCGGATCTCGCTCGTCGACCTCACCTCGCCCGGAGGGGACGCCCATGGCATCGAGCTCTCGGTCAAGCAGGTGATGTCCGTCGAGCAGGCCGATCTGGTGCTCCAGATCCCGGGCTTCCAGAACGCCCTCGACGACGCCATCGCCTCCCACGGCGGCGACAACGTGCTGGACGTCTCCTCCGTGGTGGCCCTGCTGCCCGCGGACGCCGCGACCGCGCACGAGGAGCACGCGGGCGAGAGCGAGCAGGAGCACGCCGAGCACGAGGGCGAGGAGCACGAGGACCACGACCACGGCCCCCACGACCCGCACCTGTGGCACGACCCGATGCTGATGGCCGATCTGGCGGACGCCATCGGTCAGCGGCTCGGCGAGCTCTCCCCGGACGATGCGGAGACCTTCACCGAGGCGGCCGCGTCGCTGCGCTCGGAGCTCGAGGGGCTCGACGCCGAGCTCGCGGAGTCCTTCGGGGAGGTCGAGGGCGACAAGCCCTTCATCACCAGCCACGCGGCCTACACCTATCTGGCCGAGCGCTACGACCTGCGCCAGATCGGGATCGCGGGCGTCGATCCGGAGACCGAGCCCTCGCCGCAGCGCCTGCTCGCCCTCGAATCCGTCGTGCAGGAGGCCGGGGTCACCACGATCTTCTTCGAGACCTCCGCCTCGCCGAAGGTCGCCCGGACCCTCGCCCGGAACCTCGACATCGACAGCGAGGAGCTCGACAACCTCGAGACCCAGCAGTCGCCGGAGTCCGATTACCCTCAGGTGATGCGAGACAACTGCGCCCGACTGGTGGCGAGCTGGACATGAACGCCCCCGCCTCCCCCCTCATCGAGGTGTCCGGGCTCTCCGTGGACCGCGGGGGCCAGCGGGTGCTGCACGACGTCGACCTGCGGGTCGGGGCCGGTGAGCTGGTCGCCCTGCTGGGCGCCAACGGCTCCGGCAAGTCGACCCTGCTGCGCACCGTCGTCGGTGTGCTGCCGCCGGCGACCGGCACCGCACGGCTCTTCGGCCGCCCGGTCCAGCACGGCACCTCCCACGACAGCCTCGGATACGTCCCCCAGGAGACCTCGGAGACGGGCTCCATCCCCGCGACCGCCCGGGAGACGGTCGCGAGCGGGCTGCTGGGAGCGCGCTCCTGGTGGCCCAGCACCCGTGACCCGCGGGTGATGGCCGCCCTGGAGTCCGTCGGGATGGCGGATCTCGCAGGCCGGCCCGTCACCAGGATGTCCGGCGGCCAGCGCCGCCGCGTCATGATCGCCCGCGCCCTGGTCCGCGATCCGCGCCTGCTGGTGCTCGACGAGCCCTTCTCCGGCGTGGACGTACCCACCCAGGAGCTGATCGCGGAGCTCTTCCGCGAGCTCCACGCCGCCGGCACCGCCATCGTCGTGGTGCTGCACGAGACGGGACCGCTGTCGGGCGACATCCGGCGCGCCGTGGTGCTGGACCACGGTCGCATCGTCCACGACGGCGCCGAGCACGACCGACCCCGGCTGGACCCCGGCCACGACCATCCCGAGGACGCGGCCCCGCTGGACGAGTGCCTCGGTCAGGAGATCCACCCCCTATGATCTCGCCCCTCGACCTCCTCACCTCCGATCTGCTGCGGTACCCGCTGATCATCGCGGTGCTGATCGGGCTCACCGCCCCGGTGGTCGGCACCTACCTGGTCCAGAAGCGGCTCTCGCTGCTCGGCGACGGGCTGGGCCACGTGGCCCTGACCGGCGTGGCCGTCGGCTGGCTGATCGGTGCCTGGACGAGCGCCTCCCCCGCTGATCTGCTCGCGATCCCGGGGGCGCTGGCCGCCTCGGTGATCGGCGCGCTGCTGATCGAGTACGTGCGCGAGGTCAGCCACACCAGCCGCGACGTGGCGCTGGCGATCCTGTTCTACGGCGGCATCGCCGGCGGTGTGGTGATCATCCAGCTCGCCGGCGGCACCTCCCAGAACCTGATGGCCTACCTCTTCGGGTCGCTGTCGACGGTGACCGCGCCGGACGCCCTGATCTCCGTCGTGCTCGCGATGGTGGTGCTCGGGGTCGGGGTGGGGCTGTCCGGTCTGCTCGCGGCGGTCACCGCGGACGAGGAGTTCGCCCGCGCCTCGGGGCTGCCGGTGCGTATCGTCAACGTGCTCATCGCCGTGATGGCGGCGCTGACGGTCACGCTCTCGATGCGCATCGTCGGCGCGCTGATGGTCTCGGCGCTGATGATCGTGCCGGTCGCCGCCGCACAGCACTTCGTCGTCGGCTTCACCCGTACCATGCGCACGGCGATGGCGATCGCAGTCGTGTGCTCGCTGGGCGGGCTGCTGATCACCGTGTACGTGGACCTGCCGCCGGGCGGCGTGATCGTGCTGCTGACGATCGCCGTCTACGCGCTGGGGCTGATCGTCCGGGCGCTGCGCCCGGTGCGGGAGCCCCGGGCCGTCGGCGGGCCCGGTCCCGCCCGCAGCGGCGGTGCCCCCGCGCCCGCGCGTGCGACGCCCCACGAGTGATGGAAACTCCCGCTGACCGTGGGGGACAATGAGGGTATGCAACGGAACACCCGCCAGCGCACCGCGATCCTGGAGACGCTCTCGCGGCAGGACGACTTCCGCAGCGCCCAGCAGATCCATGAACAGCTGCGGGCCGACGGGGAGACGGTGGGCCTGGCGACCGTGTACCGGAACCTCCAGGCGCTCTCGCGCTCCGGCCGGCTCGACGTGCTGGTCGCGGGGGACGGCGAATCGCTGTACCGCCAGTGCGAGGACACCGGGCACCACCACCACCTGGTGTGCCGGGAATGCGGCCGCACGGTGGAGTTCCTCGCCCCGAAGCTCGAGAGCTCGATGGACGCGATCGCCCACGAGCACGGCTTCACCGACGTGGACCACACGCTGGAGGTGTTCGGGCTGTGCGGTGATCACCGCACCAGGGACGACGAGGGAGCGGACGGGGCCGAGCCGCGATGATGGAGTGGGTGCAGGACCTGCCGCTGCTGCCGGCAGTGGCATTCCTGTACGTGGTGATCTGGTGCCGAGCCGGAGCCACGTACCTCATCGGCCGCGGTGCCCGCCGGGTCGCCAGCCGGGGCCGGGTCGCCGCGTTCCTCGAGTCGCCGGGCGTGACGCGGGCCAGCGAGCTGATCAACCGCTGGGGCGCGCCCGTGGTGGCGCTGAGCTTCCTCACCGTCGGTTTCCAGACCGCCGCGAACGCCGCGGCGGGTCTGACCGGGATGCCCGCCAGACGCTACCTCCCGGCCCTCGCCATCGGAGGGCTGGCCTGGGCCCTCATCTACGCCACCGTGGGGCTGGTGGCCTTCATGGCCTGGTTCGAGCTGTTCCTGGTCTCGCCCTGGGGTGCAGTGGCGGTGCTCGCCCTGGTCGTGACGCTGGTCGCGGTGCTGCTGCGGCACAAGCGCCGCACGGGCGGCATCTCCGCCGCCGAGGTCGAGCCGCAGGATGCCGCGGAGTCCGCCGACACCGCCCACGACGCGCGCTCCTGAACGACTCCCATCACCGCAGGAGGACCGTCGGCGCAGACGGCTCAGCCCGCGGTGGGCTCCTCGTCGGGAGCGTCGATCGCTCCGCCGTACCGGCGGTCCCGCCGCGCGTACTCGGTGATCGCCCGCCACAGCACACGGCGGTCCACGTCCGGCCACAGCTCCGGGACGAACACCAGCTCCGCGTAGGCGGCCTGCCACAGCAGGAAGTTCGAGGTGCGCTGCTCGCCGCTGGTGCGCAGGAACAGGTCGACGTCGGGCATGTCGGGATCGTCGAGATGCCGCGCGAAGCTCTTGGCGGTGATCCCCCTGCCGCTGATCCGGCCGGCCCGCGCCTCCTCGGCGATCGCGCGGACCGCGTCGATGATCTCGGCACGACCGCCGTAGTTCACGCACATGTACAGCGTCATCCGGGTGTTGCCGCGGGTGAGCTGCTCCGCCTCGCGCAGCTCCTTGATGACGCTGCCCCACAGCCGCTGCTCGCGTCCGATCCAGACGATGCGCACGCCCCACGAGTTCAGCGTGTCGCGCTGCCGGCGCAGCACAGAGCGGGAGAAGCCCATCAGGAAGCGCACCTCGTCCGGGGAGCGCTTCCAGTTCTCGGTGGAGAAGGCGTAGGCGCTCAGATGGGTCACGCCGATCTGGAGGGCACCGGCGACCACGTCCAGCAGAGCCGCCTCACCGGCCTCGTGCCCTGCCGTGCGGGGCAGTCCCCGCCGGTTCGCCCAGCGGCCGTTGCCGTCCATGACCACCGCGACGTGGGCGGGGATGGTGGGAGCGGGCAGCTGCGGGGGCTGCGCGCCGCTGGGGTGCGGATGCGGCTCCTGGTACCCGTGGACGGTCGCTGGGGGCATGGGTCCTCCTGATCGGTCGCGGCGGGCCTGCTCGGCGCTCAGCGTTCTACGTAGTGCAGAGAGCGCACGGAGCGCTCGAGGTGCCAGGTGATCGTGTCGGTGATCAGACGGCCGGCCTCGTGCATGACCGCGTCCTCGGCGCCGAGCACATTGTCCCAGTCCCCGGCGAGCAGGAAGATCATGTGCTCGATCACGGCCTGACGGACGGCGATCGCTCCGGGCCGCCTGCACGGCGTGCACACCAGTCCACCGGCGCGCACGTCGAAGGCGTGGTGCGGCCCGTCGGCCCCGCAGGAGGCGCAGACCCGCAGCTCCGGCGCCCAGCCGGAGACCGCCAAGGTGCGCAGCAGGAAGGAGTCCAGCACCAGCGGCGGCGGGATCCTCCCTTCCGCCATCGTGCGCAGCGCTCCGACCAGCATCAGGAACCAGCGCTGGTTCGGATCGACCATCTCGTCGGTGAGGCGGTCGGTGGTCTCGAGCATGGCGCTGGCCGCCGTGAACCGGCCGTAGTCGGCGCTGATGCCCACCGCGAAGGCCTCGATCGTCACCACCTGGGTGACGGTGTGCAGCGACCTGCCGGCATGCAGCTGGACGTCCACGAGG
>DATGUQ010000236.1:0-2376 GCA_035301145.1 Brachybacterium sp.
CTCCTTCATCTGCCGCACCACCGGCATGTGCCGCATGTTGTGGCCGATGTACAGCCGCGCCCGCTTCTCCTTCGCGAGCGCCAGCATCGCGTCGGTGTCCTCGACGCTGATCGCCATCGGCTTCTCGCAGAAGGTGGGGATCCCGGCCTCGAGGGTCTGCAGAGCCACCGAGGCGTGGGCGAAGTCGGGCGCCAGGATCATCACCGCATCGACCTCGTGCCCGGCCAGCAGCTCCTCCACCGACTCGACCGTGGCCACCTCCTCGCCCAGCCGTTCGCGGGCGAGATCGCGACCCTGCTTCGCAGGGTCGGCCACGACCGTGATGCGCGATCCCTCTCCGGGCCTGTGGGCGTGGCGAGCGAGGGAGGCGCGCGCGCCGAAGCCGACGACGCCGATTCTGAGGTCGGACATGGGTGTGCACCACTTTCGATGAGAGAACACGGGGCACTCCCCATCCTGCCGGAGAGGAGTGTCGACGGATTGTTGCCGTAGAGCGATTTACAATCGCAGTGAAAGCATTTACTCTCGATCTCGCCCTGTCAAGGCGACGAAGCCCAGGGGGAGCGCCCCGCTCCGAGTTCGATCGAGAGGACCGACCTCGTGACGACGTCATCGACCGCGCAATCGCCGCGGCACACAGCCGGCGCGGGGCCGGGTTCCACAACCGGCACCGCGCTCCCCCGCCGCAGGCGCACGTCGCTCCGAAACAGACTCCGCAAGGACTGGCAGATGCTGGTCCTGATGATCCTGAAGGAGTGATCTACAACCCCCATCCGTCGGACTCTGAGTACATCTACGAGAAGGAGAAGGAGCTGCTGGAGCTGATGATGCGTCGGCCCACGAACGGGCTCTACTCGGACACCAGCTCGAAGAAGGGCACGGAGATCGATTCGCGTCTGAGCGATGTGCGCAGCTTCGTGATCCAGGGTCGCAAGACGATCGATGATTTCCGTGCCGCGGTGAAGGAGTGGGAGGAGGACGGCGGGAAGAAGATCCTCGAGGAGTACGCAGAGGTGCTGCCCGAGGACGTCCCGGTCACCCCCAGCACCTCGCTGTGAGCTCGCTCGGGTGAGCATCCGCGTGCTCGCCCGGGTCGATCCCGCAGGCCCGGCCGTCCGCTCAGCGCGTTCGGCCGGGGCCGCGGCATCTTTCGGGGCGCACGGCGCCCGCCCGAGGCGGCTTCACACCCCCGGCGTCGCGAAGAGATGCTCCGTGACCAGGCCGAGCCGCGCAGGCCGCTTCTCGAGATCCAGCAGCAGCACCTCGTTGCGCCCCGCGCGCACCAGCGGCGCGGGCACGTACAGGCTCTGCTGCGGGCCGATGTCCCAGTAGCGACCCACGCAGAAACCGTTCACGTAGGCCACGCCGTGGCCGGCGCCGGAGACGTCGAGGAAGGTGTCCGTCGGCGCCTCCGCCTCGAAGGACGCACCGACCAGCACCGGCAGCGCGTCGTCGTCGGACCACTCGGCGAGCGCCGGCGCGTCCTCGAGCAGTGCGGCGAGCTCCTCGCCCATCTCCTCGAGCGGCCAGGCGTCCGCCTCCCAGTCGTTGAGGAAGCGGATGGTCTGCCAGACTCCGCCGAGGATGCCCTTGCGCTCCCCGAGGCGGGGGCCGAAGTTCACGCGGCCCAGGTTCTCGACCAGGATCTCCACCCGCACCGTGCGGTGGCCGCCGTCGGGCAGCAGCCGGTCGGCGAGGTGGGCGAGCTCGACGACGGCCGGATCGGTCGCGTCCGTGCGCTCGGCATGCGGGAGCGCGGCCTGCGCCGAATCGAGCCCGGCGGCGCCGGCACAGATCCCGTCGACGTACACCCAGGCGCGGTCGTGGAGGTCGTAGAGCTGCAGCGGGCTGATCGCCGGTCGGTCCTCGCGATCGCTGCGCGCGATCTCGATGTCCCGGGACAGGCGCAGCAGGCCGCGCTCGAGCCCGATATCCTCGAAGGCGGGCGGCACGGGATGCACCTCGGCCGTGCGGGTGAACCGCTCGGTGCCGCGCAGGGAGGCGACCTTCTCGATCGCGACCGCGGCGGCGGGCAGGGTGGCCGGCTGGGCGGCGAGGCCGAGCTGCGCGAGGTGCTCCTCGTAGGGCGGCAGCTCGCGGTGGCGGGCCACCACCTCGCGGAAGGCGCGGAACTTCTCGGTCAGCGCGCCGTTCTCGGCGATCGGGGCGTCGTAGTCGTAGCTGGTGGTGGTGGGCTGCAGGACGCCGTCATGGTTGGCACCGGCCCGCAGGCCGAAGTTGGTGCCGCCGTGGGCCATGTAGAAGTTCACGCTCATGCCGTGCCCGAGCATGTCCGAGAGCTCCCCGGCCGCGTCCCCGCCGGTGCGCTCGTGGTGGTCCTCGCCCCAGTGGTCGAACCAGCCGTTCCAGAACTCC
>DATGUQ010000237.1:0-4563 GCA_035301145.1 Brachybacterium sp.
GGCCAGCTCGACCGCCATCCGGTCCAGCACCGTGACCACCTTCTGCCGCACCGCCTCGGAGATCACCTCGTGCCCGGTGAACAGCCGCAGCGAGTTGTCCAGCGCGACGAACTCGTAGAAGCGGTGGAGCCCGCCGCGCACACGGCTGACCGTGTCGCCGTGGACCTCGCCGATCGCGCGGACCTCGTCGATCATCCCGGCCGCGATGAGGTCCAGCACCTCGATGTAGAGCGTCTCCTTCGACTCGAAGTGCTGGTAGAGCACCGGTTTGGTGACGCCGGCGGCCGCCGCGATGTGATCCATGGAGGTGGCTTGGAAGCCGTGCTCGGTGAACATCCTCGTGGCGAGCTCGAGCAGCTGCGCACGGCGCTGTGCGCGCGGCATCCTGGCCGTGGTCGACGTGGACATGGCGGCGATCTCCGAATCCGTGGGCGGCGGGGCGAGGGCGCTGGAGGGCAGGGACGACGTACCTCGTGATCCCGCCCACTCTACCGCTGCGGGCGGATGCGGCGGTGGGGCCCGCCCGTCGGTGCGGTGAGGTGGAATGGGGGCATGCGACGGACGGGATCGATCACGGGCGAGGGCATCCGCCTGCTCGGGCCCGACCTCGGGGCGCTGCCCGCCCTGCACTCGGCGGAGGAGCTCGACAGCGCCCAGCGGGAGGCGATGGACCGTTTCCTCGCCGGCGGTGACGTGCTGGTCCACGGCGGCCCCGGCAGCGGACGCACCGCGCTCGCGCTGGCCGCGGCCGAGGCCTCCGGGGAGGGGACGCTGCTGCTGGCTCCCCGCCGCTCCGCCGCGGGCGGTCTGCGGGACGCCCTCGCCGTCCACGGCACCGGGCAGGTGCGCGCGATGACGCCGCCCGCCCTCGGACACGCGATCACCCGCGCCCACGCGCTGCGGCGCGGCCTGGGCGAGCCGACCCTGGTCACGGGCGCCGAGCAGGACGCCCTGCTCGCGGAGCTGATCGCGCAGCGGGAGAGCTGGCACCTGGAGGTCGATCCGGGCGCCCGGCAGCTGCCGAGCTTCCGCACCGAGCTGCGGGACCTGATCACGCGGGCGGCAGAGCTGGGCCTGGCCCCCGCGGACCTCGAGACGCTCGGCCAGGAACGGGCGCGGCCCGCCTGGCTCGACGCCGCCGCCCTGCTGCGGGACTACCTCGGGGTGCTCGACCTCGAGGCGTCCGCGGCCCTGGACGCCGGCCCCCGCCTCGACTCCGGCGCCCTGGTGCGCCGCGCGGTGCGGCTGCTCGCGGATCCGACGACGCCGCCTCCGTTCCGCGCCGTCGTGGTCGACGACGCACAGGATCTCACCGCCGCCGGCGTCGATCTGGTCGTCGCGCTCGCGGCCGCCGGGGCGCGGGTGATGGTGTGCAGCTGCCCGGACGTCGCGGTGGACACCTTCCGCGGAGCCCTGCCCGATGCCGCCGACCGCCTGCGCGAGGCGCTGCCGCGCCCGGTCGGGGACGTCGTGCTGCGTGGGGCGCACGAGCAGGCGACCGGGCTCACCGCCGCGGTCGATGCGCTGCGGGGACGGCTGCCGCTGGCCGGCGCCCCCGCCCCCGCACGCCGCCCGCGCTCCTCCCTGACCGGAGGGATGGTGGCGCTCACCGCGCAGGACCCGCTGGACGAGGCCCGGCTGATCGGCTCCGCCCTGCGCGACCTCCATCATCGTGAGCAGGTCGAGTACGACCAGATGGCGGTGGTGTGCCGCTCCGGCGCCGCGGTCGCGGACCTCGCCGATCTGCTGGCGCGCACCGGCCTGCCCGTACGTGTCCCGCACCGCCCCCAGCCGCTGCGGGAGGTCCCCGCGATCGCCGATCTGCTGAGCATCCTCGAGATCGGATCGGCGCCCGCGGACGCCCCGCTCGACGCCCGCCGCGCGACCGAGCTGCTGCGCGGCCCCTTCGGCGACGCCGATGCGCTCCGTCTGCGCCGCATCCGGCGCCTCCTGCTCGCCGCCCACCGCGCCGCCGATCCCGACAGCGGGACCACCAGCGAGCAGCTCCTCGCCCGGGCGCTCGTCGAGGAGGACGTGCCCGGCCTGCCCGCCCCCGAAGCGCGCGACCGCGCCGCCGCCCCCGTCCACCGCGTGCGGGAGATGATCGCCGCGGTGCGCGCGCACCGGGACTCAGACGCCCAGCTGGTGCTCTGGCACGCCTGGGACGCCTCCGGCCTGGCCGACGGCTGGCGGCGGGCCGCGCTGGGCACCGCCGGGGACGTCGACGGCGCCCGGGCCCGCCTGGCCGCCTCCCGGCTCGATGCGCTGCTGGAGCTGTTCGCCGCCGCGGAACGGCTCACGGACCGGCGCCCCGGCGCCGGCGCCCTGGACCTCGTCGAGCAGATCCGCTCCCAGGCGGTGGTCGAGGACACCCTCGCTCCGGCCGCCGCCGCCCGCGGCCGCATCGCCGTGCTGACCCCCGCCCAGCTGGCCGGGGAGCACCGCGACACCGTGGTCCTCGCGCGTGTCCAGGAGGGGGCCTGGCCCGACCTGCGCCTGCGCTCGACCCTCTTCGGCGCTGCGGAGCTGTCCCTGTGGGCCGGGGCCCGACGCGGCGCGGGGCTCCCGCTCGAGGCGGACGCCCTGCGCGCCCTCCAGCGCGAGCAGGTGATCGCCGACGAGCTGCGCCTGGCCGTCAGCGCTCTCTCGCGCGCTCGACGGCGGGTGCTGGTCACTGCGGTCCAGGACGAGCAGAACGCGCCCTCCGCTCTGTTCGACGCCCTCGTGGACCTCGCAGCACCGACCGGCTCCGAGGGCCCGTCCGAGCAGCCGTGGCTCGATCCCGAGGCCCTGCAGCGTGATCCCGGCCCGGCCCCGGACGCCCGCCGCCTGGTCGCGGCGCTGCGCCGACGCCTGCACGAGGACGACCCGGCCCGGGCCCGGGACGCCGCCGTCGCACTGGAGGCGCTGGGCCGGGCCGGAGCCCCCGGCACGGATCCCACCCGCTGGTACCACCAGGAGCCCAGCTCGAGCGCCCCGCTGCACGAGGGCGACGCCCCGATCCGGCTCTCCCCCTCGGCCCTCGAACGAGCCGTGGACTGCCCGCAGTCCTGGCTCATGGAACGCGCCGGCGGCACCCGCAGCGGCGGGCCCGCCCAGCTCATCGGCACCGCCCTGCACCATCTGGCCCAGGTCCACCCCAGCGGCCCGAGCGGCGGTGAGCAGGACCTGCTGGAGGAGCTGCACACGCTGCTGCGCGCCGTGCCCGGCACCGAGACCTGGTCCGGCAGACGCCGCGTGCGCCGTGCCGAGGACGCCGCCCGCCTGCTCGCCGAGCACCTGCGCGGCGCGGGGGAGCCGCTCGCCGTCGAGGCGCCCTTCGAGGTGACGCTCGGCAGGGTGCACCTGCGCGGCAGCATCGACCGCATCGAGGGAGATGCGACCGGACTGCGGGTGGTGGACCTGAAGTCCGGTCGCACGGCCAAGTCCGCGGCGAAGGCCGAGGAGGACCTCCAGCTGGCCGCGTACCAGGCCGCTGTGCGGGAGGGTGCCCTGGCCGAGCAGCTGGGTCAGGACGCGCCCGAACGGCTCAACGGCGCCGAGCTCGTCTACGTCGGCACCGGCGGGAAGAGGGCCGCCGTGCGCACCCAGACGGCCCTCACCCGTGCGGAGGACCCGGCCTGGTTCGACGACCTCGTCCGCGAGGTCTCCCGCGAGGTCTCCGGCGCCGCCGTCACCGCTCGCCTCAACGCCCACTGCACCCACTGCGCCGTACGCAGCAGCTGCCCGCTGCAGCCCGAAGGAGACCAGCTGTGAGCCCCGCTCCGCCCACCGAGCGGCCGACCCACTCGGCCGCCGCCCTCGCCGCCCTGCTCGAGCAGCCGCCGCCCACCGAGGAGCAGACCGCCGTCATCGAGGCGCCCCTGGCCCCGATGCTCGTGGTCGCCGGCGCCGGGTCCGGCAAGACCGAGACCATGGCCTCCCGGGTGGTGTGGATGATCGCCAACGGCATCGTCGAACCCCGGCAGGTGCTGGGGCTGACGTTCACCCGCAAGGCCGCCCACGAGCTCGCCGAGCGGATCGGCGCGCGCCTGGGCGCCCTCGCCGCCGCCCTGCGGGCCGAGGGGCTCGCCGTGCCGCGCGGCCTCGAGCGCGGCGGGGACGACCTCGTCGGCCAGCGGCCCGTGGTCCACACCTACAACGGCTTCGCCCTGGACCTGGTGCGCGAGCACGCGCTCGCCGTCGGCATCGACCCCGAGCTGACGATGATGTCCACCTCCGCCTCCTGGCAGCTCGCGCACGAGATCGTCGAGGGCTGGGACGACTCCCTGGACCTCGAAGCCTCCCCGGCGACCCTCACCGCCGCCCTGCTCTCGCTCACCTCCTCCCTCGCCGACCACCTCGTCACCCCCGCACAGCTCGAGGCGCACCTGCGCGAGATCCACACCCACCTCTCCCAGATCCCGCTGCAGGTCGAGGGGCGGCGGCGCACCACGCCGAAGGACGTCGCGAAGGTGCTCGGCGCGCTCGAGAGCCGGCTCGCGCTGCTGCCGCTGCTGGAGCGGTTCGCCGAGATCCGCACCGAGTCCTCCGCCCTCGACTTCGCCGACCAGGTCTCCCTCG
>DATGUQ010000238.1:0-2947 GCA_035301145.1 Brachybacterium sp.
GTCGCCGTGATGGCGCTCGAGCGCGTCCCGGCCGACATCCGCGCCCAGGGCGGCGTCTCCCGCATGAGCGACCCGGACATGATCGACGGGATCATCGAGGCGGTCTCCATCCCGGTCATGGCCAAGGCCCGCATCGGCCACTTCGTCGAGGCGCAGGTGCTGCAGCAGCTGGGCGTGGACTACATCGACGAGTCCGAGGTGCTCTCCCCCGCCGACTACGTCCACCACATCGACAAGCACCGCTTCACCGTCCCCTTCGTGTGCGGCGCGACGAACCTCGGCGAGGCGCTGCGCCGCATCACCGAGGGCGCGGCGATGATCCGCTCCAAGGGCGAGGCCGGCACCGGCGACGTCTCCGAGGCGACCAGGCACATCCGCACCATCTCCGCCCAGATCCGGGAGCTGGCCGCGAAGAGCGAGGACGAGCTGTACGTGGCGGCGAAGGAGCTGCAGGCCCCGTACGCCCTCGTCGAGGAGGTCGCGGAGGCCGGCGAGCTGCCGGTGCCCCTGTTCGTCGCGGGCGGCGTGGCCACCCCGGCCGACGCCGCGATGATGATGCAGCTGGGGGCCGACGGGGTGTTCGTCGGCTCCGGCATCTTCACCTCCGGCGATCCCGCCGCGCGCGCCGCCGCGATCGTGCGGGCGACCACCTTCCACGACGACCCGTCCGTGATCGCCGAGGTCTCCCGCGGCCTCGGCGAGGCGATGGTGGGCATCAACGTCGCCGACCTGCCCGCACCGCACCGCCTGGCCGAGCGCGGCTGGTGAGCGCGGGCACGAGCGCGAGACTCCGTCCCGCAGGGCCTCCGGGGCCGACGAGGAGGCCTGGCTGCGGGCCCCGCGCCTGTGCCTTCACCGGTCCGGGCCAGCGGACGATGCGGAACTACCGGCACTCACCGTCGGAGCGCGCGGCCCGGCTGATGCTGATGGTCGAGGCCGCCGCCGAGGTCGGCGTCGCCCTGCGCAGACCTCAGCCGCGCAGGAGCGGGGCGATCTCGTGCCCCCAGGCCGTGACCGCGGGGAGGTCGCGGAAGTCGCCGGTGGGGGTGCGCATCGAGGTGAGCAGCACCCGCTCGTGCACCGGGATCCGGTCCATGAGCACCCAGCCGGGGAAGTTCCGCACCGCGACCGGGGAGAGGGAGAAGCGCTCGAGGTAGGCGTCGGTCGCCTTCTGCTTCCCGCCCTTCGCCGGGTCGGCGGCCGAGCCGGAGCAGGAGAAGAACGCGAAAGGCCGACGCCGCAGCGTGTCGAGATGGGTCTTCGTCCAGGTCAGCGCCGGCTTCTCGACCGACTCGACACGGACGGCCGAGCCGAGCACCACAGCGTCTGCGCCGCTCGGGTCGGGGTGGTCCTCGATGTCGACGAGGTCCGCGTCGAGCCCGTCGGCGCGCAGGGCGTCGGCGAGCGTCTCGGCGAGGGTGCGGGTGGCTCCGGAGTGGGTCGCGTAGGCGACGAGCACGGTCATGGCGCACATCCTGTCAGGGGCGCGGCCGCCCCGCCGGGGCCGAGGTCCCCGGGATCGCCGCCGCCGCACCGCCCACGACCCGCACTGCGCACGCGGGTCACGCCGCCCACGCCCTGCACTGCGCCCCGGGAATCGCGCCGCGCACGCCCCGCACTGCGCCCCGACCACACCGCCCACGACCCGCACTGCGCACGCGACACGCCCACCCGTTCCCCCGATACGGCACGGTCGCGAGCGATATCGGGGGAACGGGCCGGCGTGTTCCGCTCGCGAAGCACACACCACCGCCCGCCAGCCCGGAGGCACCACCTCTCAGCACGGCAGCGCTCGGTCTCTCACGGCAGCGCTCAGTCGCGGCCCGGGGCCGCCATCTCCGGCTCGTCGGCCATGACGGGGCGCTGACGCGGCAGCAACATCCCGAGCACGAAGACCAGCACCAGGACCCCCGCGCACACGGCGGCGGCCGCGGTCCCGCCCACCATCAGCGGCAGGTTCGCCACCGAGAGGCCGAGCACGAGCAGCAGGCCGAGCCCGCCGAGGGCCGTCGCGGCCAGCACTCCGCCGCCGGCCCGTCCCGCGCCCCGCCCGGCGCCGGGGTGCATACCCCAGCGGAGCACGGCGATCGAGGTCAGCGCCATCATGAGGATCACGCCGACTGCGCCGAGGCCCGAGTACCAGGTGTAGATCTCGACCACCGGATCCAGCTGGGCGAGGGCGGAGACCATGACGACCGCGGCGGTGAGCGCGGTGACGCACAGCGAGGCCCGGGACGGCGACCGGTGCACGGGGTGCGCCTCGCCGAGCGTCGCGGGCAGCACACCGCGCCGGCCGAGCGTGAACAGGTAGCGGGTGACGATGTTGTGGAAGCCCAGCATGCAGGCGAACATGCTGGTCACCACCAGCACCTGGGTCACATCCCACATGATCGGGGCGACCACGTCCGCGGCGAGGGAGACGATCACGCCGTCCGGATCCGCGGTCGCGGCATCATGCGCGCTGTGCGCGCCGAGCCCCGAGATCACCAGCCAGGACGAGACGGTGTAGAGCACGCCGATCAGGAGCACGGCGATGTAGGTGGCGCGGGGGATGGTGCGCAGCGGATCCTTCGCCTCGTGCCGGAACACCGCGGTGGCCTCGAAGCCGAAGAAGCCGAGGAAGGCGAACAGGAGCCCGAGGCCGGGAGCCCCGGAAAGGGCCTCGGCGGGGCTGAAGGGGGAAGCCTCCAGCGTACGACCGGACGTCAGCACCCCGATGTCGATCGCCACCACCGCGAGGATCTCGAGCACCAGCACGATGCCCAGCACCTTCGCGGACAGGTCGATCGTGCGGTGGCCCAGCAGCCCCACCACCAGGATCATCAGGGCGGAGATCAGCCACCACGGCACCTCGAGCCCGGTCCACAGCTCGAGCAGGTTGCCCGCCTGGACGCCCAGGTAGCAGGTCATCGAGACGGTGAGCAGGAGGTAGCACAGCAGCGCGATC
>DATGUQ010000239.1:0-5864 GCA_035301145.1 Brachybacterium sp.
TCCAAGGAGGGGCAGCTGCCGCTGGCGGAGAAGGGCGTCTCCTTCCCCGGCCACGTGGAGGCGCAGGACGCCTTCCTCGCCTTCTGGGAGGACAAGGGCGTGGACGTGAGCGTGTTCGTCGACGCCGCGAAGAACGCCGCCGAGGCCGACACCGGTGCCCGCGCCAACGCCGGCCTGACCGCCGCGCTCCCGCTCTTCCAGGAGGTCTTCATCGGGCGCCTGAGCGCCGAGGAGGGCATCCCGCAGGCGCAGGAGGAGGGCAACGCCGCGATGGCGGGCTGAACCGCGGCGCGGCGGGCGGCACACCTCTCCCGCCGTCCTGCCCCTCCACCGCTCCCTCACGATCCGTCCCCGGGACCTGCCCGAGGACGTCCTGTCGTTCCTGGTCGGGGCGTGCGATGGTGATCGCATGTCGCAGACCACACCTCCGGGCGAGCCGTTCGGTGCCCCATGGGCTCCCCAGGCCCCGAACGACCCGTACGGACCGAACGACCGGCGCACCCCACATGCCCCCGGCATCGTCGCCGAGCACGTCTCGCGCGCGTTCGGCAGCGTGCAGGCGGTGCACGACCTGAGCTTCACCGCCCCGCGCGGGGCGGTCACGGCGCTGGTGGGCCCGAACGGCTGCGGCAAGTCGACGCTGATGCTGATGCTCGCCTCGCTGCTGGCCCCCGATACGGGCCGGGTGCTGATCGACGGGGTGGACCCGTCGGCCGATTCCCCGAGCGTGCGCGCGACCGTGGGCTGGATGCCGGACCAGTTCGGCGCCTGGGACTCGCTGCGCGTGGCGGAAGTGCTCGAGGTGATGGGGCGGGCCTACTTCCTGCCGACGGCGCAGCGCCGGCAGCGGGTGGACGAGCTGCTGCAGCTGATGGATCTGGCCTCCCTCGCACAGCAGCCCGCACACGTGCTCTCCCGCGGGCAGAAGCAACGCCTGGGCCTGGCGCGTGCGCTGATCCATGCGCCCTCGGTGCTGATCCTGGACGAGCCCGCCTCCGGCCTCGACCCGGCCTCGCGGCGCCGCCTGCTGCACGTGGTGCGCTCGCTCGCCGCGACCGGCACGACGGTGCTGATCTCGAGCCACATCCTCTCCGAGCTCGAGGAGATGGCCGACCACGTGGTGTTCATGGACGCCGGGCGCGTGGTGGACGCCTCGAGCGTGCGGGACCTGGCCGCACGGCCCCGCACCTGGCGGGTCGCCTCCCTGCACCAGCAGCGGCTGGTCGAGGCGCTGCACCACCTCGGGGTGCGGCACGGCGAGGTGCTGGGCGCGGAGCGGACCACCTCCGGCCATGCCGAGGTGCTCGTGCAGCTGCCCGACGAGGCGACCGCCTCCCGCCTCCTGGCGGACCTCGCCGCCGCCGGGGCGCAGGTCATCGGCTTCGGCCCGGCGACCGGGCGGCTCGAGGCCGCCTACCTCGCCTCGGACGCCGCCCACCGCGAAGGAGCCCTGTGATGAGCACGCCCACCTCGACCCCTCCGCACGGCGGCCCTCCCGGTCCCGCCGTCCCACCCGGCCACGACGATCGGGCCGACGGGTCGGCCGGGCACTCCCCCGTCGGCCGTGCTCGTGCCCTGAACGGCACGCTCGCGCTGCGCCCGCGCGGGCTGTGGCTGGTGACCTCGCTCGAGCTGCGCCAGCGGCTGCGTTCGGCGCGCTGGTACGTGGCGCTCGCGGTGTGGACCCTGGTGCTGCTGGGCATCGGGGGCCTGGGCCTGGCGCCGACGCTGTACACGGCGCAGTGGGACGGCATCGAGCCGGTCGCCGCGATGATCTTCAGCCTGCAGATCATCCTGGTGCTGTTCGCGATGCTGCTGGTGGTGCCGGCGCTCTCGGCAGGTTCGATCAACGGCGACCGCACCGCAGGGACGCTCGCGACCCTGCAGGCGAGCCTGCTGAGCCCGCTGGAGATCGTGCTGGGCAAGCTGCTGGCCGGCTTCCTCACCGGCCTGGCGTTCCTGGTGCTGGCCCTGCCGTCGGTGGTGCCGATCGCGCTGCTGGGCGGCATCGGTCCGCTGTACTTCCTGCGCGCGGTGCTGGTGATCGTGCTGCTCACGCTGTGCGTGACCGCTGTGGGTCTGGGACTCTCGGCGATCACGCAGAGGCAGCTGGGCTCGGTGGTGCTGGCCTATGTGATCGTGTTCGGGGTGACGGCGGTGCTGCCGATCGCGTGGGGCAGCTCGGCGATCTTCCTCCAGCAGGAGCGGGAGGTGACCAGCTACCGCTCGTCCTACTCCGACGATCCGGGCGCAGGGCGGTGCACGGCGGAGACCCGCACCGAGGAGGTGCCGCGTATCGACCTGAGCATGCCGCTGCTGTGGGGCAACCCGGTGGTGCTGCTGGCCGAGACCGCTCCGCCCGTGCCCGAGGACATCTGGAGGCATGAGGGCGAGAACCTCGACGTGCTGCGCCTGGTGAAGTCCGGTGTGCGCGCGGCCGCCGTCGTCACCCACCCTTCCCAGAACAACTTCTGCACACCGGATCAGGCCGGGTATCCGGCGGACCTCGGCGACCCACCGAACCGGCCCGTCTGGCCGATGGGGCTGGGGCTCTGGCTGCTCGCCGGCGGCGTGTCCTCGGCGGTGGCGGTCCGGCGGCTCGCGGTGCCGATCCGGCGCCTGGGGACGGGCACCCGCATCGCCTGAGAGGCGGCCGACGGCAGGGCCGCTGGCGCGAGCACCGGCCGGCGGGAGGGCCGACCGTCAGAGCATCCGCCGCTGGGCGCGCCTGGCCCGCCCTGGTCAGCGGTGTCGGTCCCGCAGCTCGCCGAGCGAGTCGGGGATGTCGTGGGGCCGGCCGGCGAGCTCGGCCGGGCGCTGCCCGCCGCCGGTGAAGGCCGAGCCCTCGCCGCCGAAGTCGGGCAGGGTGCCGGGGGCGAGGTCCGCCTCGCGTACGGCGGGATCGGTCGCGCCGGGGGCGCTGTCGTCCACCCAGAGCCGCTCCCCGGCGGCGTCGAGGTCGAAGATCTCGAGCGAGTGGTCCCCTCCCCCGGCCTGCAGCCGTCTGCGCAGCGCGGCGCGCACCGCCGGGTCCTTCGCGCGGTCGGCGCGGGTGCCCACCTCGGGGGCGACCAGCGCGTAGGGGCTCTCGCGCCGCATGTAGTCGCCGGCGGGCCCGTAGAGCACGTCCCGCAGCCCGGAACGCATCGCGGAGGCGACGGCCAGGCCCTGCAGCGGCACCAGCACCAGCACGATCATCACGATCCAGGCCCAGGTCAGCGCCGTCGCGAGCTGCAGCAGCTGCAGCACCGTCGCGGCCAGGACCGCTCCCAGCAGCGACCAGCCCGCACCGAACCAGCCGCTCAGCGCGACGGCCCGCGCCTCCCACGGGTTGACGCGCGCACGGTGCGTCCAGTCCTGGTGGGTGCGCTGGTCACGCACCTGGTCGCGTTGGGAGGCGGCGAGGATCACCGACAGGGCCGGGGACAGCGCGAGTCCCAGCAGCACCAGCAGCAGGATCGGTGCCGTGACCGCCAGCTGCTGCCAGCGCAGCGGTGAGCTCATCGGGGTGAGCTCCGCGGCGCTCAGGCGGGAGATCACGGTGACCAGGTCGGTGATCCCGAACAGCAGCCATCCGATCCCGGCCGCGGCCGGGAGCACCCAGAGCAGGTCGGCGCGGGCGATGAGACCGAGCGCGCGCAGGGCGCCGTGCATCGTGGCGGCGGCGCCGAGGGTCTCGGTGCCGAGGTTCGGCGGCAGGTGCCGGCGGTCCTGCGCCCGCACCTGTGCGGCTGCGGCGGCGCGACGGTCGAGGTCGCGGTCGATCCGGGCGGTGGTCAGCAGCGAGGCGGGGTCGGTGATGCCCAGCAGCTTCGAGGCCGGGACCAGCCGGCGCACCCACACCCAGGCGAGCAGGAGCGCAGCGAGCCCCAGGCACCAGGAGGACAGCGCGCCGGCACCGAGCCCGGACCACGGCTGCGGCATCCCGAGCAGCACGGTCACCGGCAGCGCGAGCACGATCAGGACCGGCGGGAGCATGAGTGTGGCCGTGACGCGTGTGGACACCTCGCGCTGGAAGGCCTGCTCGCTGAGGTAGCGGCGCGGGAGCATCCCGGCGACGAGCGCGGGCGCCGGCAGGGCGGTGAGCAGGCTCAGCAGCGTCGCCGCGGCGGGCACCAGCATGAACGCCGTCCCCACCCCGGAGGGGGTGAAGCCCAGGCTCAGGATCGCGTTGTCGAGGTAGCTCGCATCGCCGAGCGCGGCCAGCAGGGAGAGGAACCAGAAGGTGGGCGAGGCGCCGGAGACGTACAGCCACAGCAGCACGTACCACAGCCCCAGCAGCACCAGCCCGGGAGCCCACACGATCCGCAGCAGGCGCCTGCGCAGGGCGGCCTTGGACTCGGCGATGATCTCCCCCGGAGGCACCAGGGAGGTGGACTCCCGGGGCAGCCGCTGCGGCGGCGGGAGGTCCCGCAGCGGGGGCAGGGGGCGGGCGTGGGGCGAGGTCATCGACGGTTCCCGGGCTCGGACTGTCAGACGGAGCGTCGGCCCAGGAAGGCGCGCCCCAGGGTCATCTCGTCGGCGTAGTCCAGGTCGCCGCCGACGGGCAGGCCGGAGGCGAGGCGGGTGACGGTGACCTCCATCGACCCCAGCAGGCGCGAGAGGTAGGCGGAGGTGGCCTCGCCCTCGATGTTCGGGTCCAGCGCGAGGATCACCTCCTGCGTCTCGCCCGAGCCGAGGCGGCTCATCAGCTGGGTGATGCGCAGGTCGTTGGGGCCGACGCCGCCGATCGGGTCGATCGCGCCGCCGAGCACGTGGTAGCGGCCCTTGAACTCGCGGATCTTCTCGATCGCGATGATGTCCTTGGACTCCTCGACCACGCAGATCACCTCGTCGGTGCGGCGCGGGTCGGTGCAGATGCGGCAGCGGTCCTCGGCCGAGACGTTCCCGCAGATCTCGCAGAAGCGCACCGTGTCCTTGACCTGGACGAGCACCTCCGCGAGCCGGCGCACGCCGGCATCGTCGGCGTCCAGCAGATGGAATGCGATCCGCTGCGCCGACTTGGGGCCGATGCCCGGCAGCTTGCCGAGCTCGTCGATGAGGTCCTGGACGATGCCTTCGTACACGCGTCTCACTCTAGTTCCCGGGGCCGACGTGCGGCGACGGCGCCGAGGTGGTGTGGATCGCTGCGCGCTTCACGGACGGCCCGACCGGGCGCGCGAGACCTCGATACGCTGGCGATCCCGACCCACTCTCGATGCGGAGAACCATGGCCAGGCTTCCCGACACCCTCCTCGACGCCGTGCAGGCACGCGTGCTCGAGGGCCTCGCCGACCTCGGCGCCTCCGACGCGCTGGTCGGCGAGATCGCGCAGCGCGTGGTCGCGTACCTGCGCAACACCTCCGAGACCACGGTGAGTGTGGAGGAGGACGGCACCACCTTCGTGATCACCGGCGACATCCCGGCGATGTGGCTGCGGGACTCCGCCGCGCAGCTGACGCCGCTGCTGCGGCTCGTGGTCGCCGGGGTGGGGGCCGACGAGGACCGTGCCGAGCTGGTCGCGCTGCTCGCCGGGCTGCTGCGCCGCCACTGGCAGTACCTCGAGATCGACCCGTACGCCAACGCCTTCAACCGTGCCCCGGACTCCTCCCACTGGGACGCGGACGAGACCGAGCGCGATAATCCCTGGGCGTGGGAGCGCAAGTTCGAGCTCGACTCCCTCTCCTACGGCCCTGACCTCGCCTGGCGGCTGTGGCGGGCGACCGGCGACACCTCGTGGGCCGATGAGCGCTTCCTGCCCGCGGCCCGCGCGATCCTCTCCACCGTCCGGGCCGAGCAGCACCACGAGGAGCGCTCCGCGTACTTCTTCCGACGCTCCGGCGTGCCCGCCCAGGACACCCTCGGCCGGGAGGGGCGCGGCTCCC
>DATGUQ010000240.1:0-38215 GCA_035301145.1 Brachybacterium sp.
GCGGGGAGCACGTCGGTGATGGTGCGGGTGATCGCCGTGCGCAGCGTCTGCGAGGTGCTGAGCATCGCGGACATCGTGTTCCAGGTCTCGTACATCTCGCGGCCGTAGATGCCCTGCAGCGTGATCATGCGGGTGACGACCATGGTCCAGTCGATCTCGAAGCGGTGCGAGGGCAGGCCCAGCAGCGCGATCTTCCCGCCGTGGTTCATGTTCTCGATCATCTCCTGCAGGGCCCGGGCGTGCCCGGAGATCTCCAGCCCCACGTCGAAGCCCTCCCGCATCCCCAGACTGCGCTGCGCCTCGCGCACCTTCATGCTGGCCACGTCCAGGACCACGTCGGCGCCGCAGCCCTCGGCCATCGCCAGGCGCTGCGGGGAGATGTCGGTGATGGTGATGTAGCGGGCGCCGGCGTGGCGGGCGACGGCGGCGGCCATCTGTCCGATCGGGCCGGCGCCGGTGATCAGCACGTCCTCCCCCACCACCTCGAACTTCAGCGCGGTGTGCACGGCGTTGCCGAGCGGGTCGAACACGGCGCCGAGCTCGGGGCTGATCAGCTCCTCCCCGCCGTCGTGCTCGTGCACCCACACGTTCTGGTGCGGGAGCGTCACGTACTCGGCGAAGGCGCCGTCGCGCTGGACCCCGATGGAGCGGGTGCGGATGCACATCTGGCGGCGGCCGGCACGGCAGTTGCGGCACACGCCGCACACCACGTGGCCCTCGCCGGAGATGCGGTCGCCGACCCGCACGTCCCCGACCTCTTCGCCGGCCTCGACCACCTCGCCGTAGAACTCGTGGCCGGGGGTGAAGGGGACCGTGTCGCACATGGCCTCGGCCGAGGAGTCCCAGTCCAGGATGTGCAGGTCGGTGCCGCAGATGCCGGCGCGCAGCACCCGCACCTTCACGTCCCACGGCCCGCACCCGGGCTCCTCGACGTCCGTCCATTCCAAGCCCGCTCCGGGCGCGACCTTGCGCAGTGCGCGCATCTCGACAACTCCTCCTCTGGCTCCCGCGGAGCGCATGGCCCGCTGCGTTGCGGACGGATCGGCGGTGGTCCGCCGCACCGAGGATACGGCCCGGAGTGAGTCCCGTCACATCCGCACCGACGAGGAGGGGCCGGACAGGTGATCACCTGTCCGGCCCTGGGCTCAGCGGCGCTCGCCGCAGCGGGTCACCAGTACCCGGTGCCGAGCTCCACCTCGAGCGAACCGTCCTCGGCGAGCGCGACCTCGCCCGAGACGGTGAACTCGCCCTCCTCGGTCTCGTCGGTGATCTCGTCGTCCCAGCCCTCGCTCTGGTAGGTGAAGGTCGCCTCACCAGGGGCGTCGTAGGAGGACAGGAGCCATCCGTCCCGTCCCTCCTCGAGCTCGATCGTGGGGTAGGTGTCGATCGTCCAGGCGCCGGAGTCCTCCACGATGTTGTAGGCGTAGGTGCCGAAGGGGCAGCCCTCGGGGCGGGCCTCGGTGGAGGTGGCGCACTCGTCCAGCAGCGCGTCCACCTGCTTCTGCGCCTCGGCGACGCCGGCCTCGCTGATCACGTAGCTCGGGGCCGCGTACAGCTCGTACCAGTCGTCCGGGTCCGCGGGGACGTACACCTCGCCCGGCTCGGCGGTGATCATCTCGGAGGCCGCCGGGACGCTCACCGTGTACGCGCCCGGCAGCACGGCGGCGGTGGCGTAGCCGTCCTCCGGGGCGAGGGACTCGACCGGCACCTCCTGCTCGTTGACCAGCACGCTGGTCGCGCCCTCGGGGATCAGGATCTCGAGGTGGGCGTACTCGGTCTCCTGCATCGTCCACTGCGGGAACACCACGGCGGTGCGGCCGCTGCGCTCGACGGAGAAGGTGCGGGTGCTGGTCACGCCGTCCTGGGTGAGCTTCGCGGTGACGATCGCGCCGTCGTCGCCCTTCTCGGTGTCGACGATCTCGTAGCCGCTGATGCGCTCCTCGGCGGCGCCGGCGATCGCGTCGGTCAGCAGCGCCTGCTGGGCGGTGGGCACGTTCGGTGCGGAGATCTCCAGCGCCGTGGAGGCGTCGCCCTCCTGGAGGGCGCTGAGGTATGCCTCCACCTTCTTCTCCGGCGAGTAGACGGTGCTGGAGATGACGTTGAACGCGACGGTGACGCCGATGATGATCACGAAGGCGCTGCCCACGGAGACGGCGCCGCCGATGAGGAGGCGGCGTGCCCGCGGCGAGAGCGGGGTCGGCTCGGCGGCCTGCCCGCCCGCCGCAGCGGCGCCGGCGACGGCGAGCGCTCCGCCGGTCGCGCCGAGCGGCACGGTGCCGTAGGCGGAGGTGTCCTCGGCCGCCTGCGGTGCGGCGCTCTGCGCCGCGTCGCCGCCGAGCGGGGCGCCGCCGGGCAGCTCGGTGGGGATGCCCTCGGCATTCACAGCACCCGGATCCTCAGCTCCGGCGGGCGCCGTGTCTGCGGCGTGCGCGGTCGCGGCGGTCGCGGTCCCTGCGGCGAGCGCGGGGGCCAGCGGCCGGCGGAACCAGCCCAGCAGCGCGGCGGGGATGAACGGGGCCACCAGCGGCAGCACGAAGCGCGAGAGGAGCTCGACGATCATCCCGGCCATCAGGGCGAGCAGCGGGGTCCAGGCCGCCAGGCCCACACCCACGCCCATCTTCTCGCTGTCGCTGAAGCTGCCGGAGTAGCTGATCGTCATCGAGAGGCGGGCGAGGAGCAGCAGCCCGAGCGAGCCCACGAAGTAGGCGGCCGGCAGCGCGACCCAGGAGACGCCGAGGGCGACCACGTTGTTCGGGACCACCTGGCGCTGGTGCTGCCACAGGAGAGCGGCGAGCAGCAGGCCGATCGCGCCGATCAGCAGGCCCACGAGCCACGCGTACCAGGGCATGGAGAACATCGACGCGGTCTCGTTGCCGTAGACCCCGTCCATCATGCCGAAGAGCTCCGGGCCGCTGGTGCTCACGCTCAGCGCGGAGAGCATGTCCAGTCCGGTGACGTAGGAGAACAGGTATCCGCCCAGCAGGGGCAGCAGCAGGAGCACGATGAGCATCGGCGGCGTCTCGCCGTCGATGAGCGCCGAGATCGTGGTGCCCACGGTGAGCACGACGACGCCGAGCACCGTGACGATCAGTGCGTGGGAGAGGGCGAGCTTGAAACCGGCGGTGAGGTCGGTGACCAGCGGCCACCAGGCCGGGCGGGCGCGCACGCTGATCCGGCCGAGCGCGAGCGCGAGCGTGATGAGGAAGAACGCGCCGAAGAAGGCGTCGAAGCCGGCTGCGTGCAGGCGCAGCGAGATGTCCCCGTAGACGGGGACGGGCTGAGCGAAGATCAGCGCCGCGAGCACCGTGAACAGGGCGACCGCGAAGCCGGTCAGCACCGAGGAGATCCAGATGCCGATCTGCCCGGCGGCCTGGCGCTTCTGCACGAAGCGGCCGCCGTAGAAGCTCAGCAGCACCATCACGACGGTGATCACGCCCGGCAGCAGCCGCACGGAGGCGCTGATCGTCTCCCCCTCGATGGTCTTGCTGAAGCCGAGGGAGCCGAGCATCGCCATCGCGACGAGCTGGAACGGGAAGCGCACCGCCGAGCCGATGCCGCTGAGCGCCTCGCTGGGGTCCATGTCCGCGGTCTCGAGCGCGGCCTCCACGGGGTTGCCGATGCTCGCCACCGCTGCGGCGATCGCGATGAGCACGATCGTGAGCACGGACAGCACGATGCCGCCGACGTAGGTCGCTCCGCCCACGGCGAGCGAGGGCAGCGGGTTGACGAGGCCGACGGAGGAGAGCTTCTGCTTCAGCTCCTCCGGGGTCATCCCGGCAGGGGCTGCGGTGCCGGCCGCGGCTCCGGCCGCTGGAGCGCCGGGCTGCGGGGCCGATGCGCCCGCCTGCGGGGCCGACGGCTCCGGTGCAGGCCGGCCCTCCTGGCCCTGCCGCTGCGGCCGCTGGCTCTGCGCATCCTGCGGCGGCGGGCCCTGCGGCTGCTGCCCCTGCGACTGCGGATCCTGCGGCGGGTTCTGGCCCCCATCAGGCTCGGACATGTACTTCCCCTCCCGGGTCATCGACCGATCAGAATGACGCGGACCCCACCCCGGGCATGACAGCGCGATGCCTCGTATTGTTCTGGTCCACAGCGCCCACCCAGGTGTCCCCCACGACGCATTCAGACTACCGATCACCTGTGTGGAAACCAAAGTCGTGGCAGGTATCGAACCTGCAACGGTCAGCGCCGCCAGAGCTCGCGCGGATCGGAGCCGGCGCGGAAGCCGAACGCCTCGACCATCGCCATCGCCTCGGGGAAGCCGTGGGCGAGCGCCGCAGGGGTGTGGGCGTCGCTGCCCAGGCTGATCGCGCGGCCGCCCTCCTCGGCCCACCACTGCGGCATCCACGGCCACAGCCGCCGGGTGTTCATCTCGAGCGCCCGGCCGCTCTCGGCGACGGCGCGCAGGGCGGTGCGGAACTCCTCCTCGAAGCGGCGCGGATCCACCGGCCCCTCCTGCTCCTCGGGCCAGCAGCGCAGGGCGTAGTCGAGGTGGGTGACGATCTCGAAGGGTTCTCCGCCGGCCACCAGCGCCGGGACCTCGGCCAGGTAGCGGCGCAGCACCTCGTCGGCCGGGAGGGCGCGGAACATGGTGTCCGGCTCGGCCCGGCCGCCCTCGAACTCGAGGGTGTGGAGGGAGCCGAGGATGCGGTCGAAACGGGTGAGATCCAGCTGCTGCCGGGCGGCCTCGGTACGCAGGTGGGGCTGACCGAACTCGAGGCCGGTGCCGATCCGCAGCTGCGGGAACGCGGCGCGGCAGCGCTCGATGCTCTCGAAGTAGCCGTCGACGTCGAAGCGGGGCACGACGACCAGGCCGTCGGGAGCGAGCAGGTGTCGCTCGTGCTCGGCGAAGTCCGCAGGATCGGTGTACCAGGCGTCCTCGAGGTCGAGGTGCTCGGTGAAGAACAGCGCCGGCACTCCGATGCGCACGGCCCGGGCGCAGGTGGCCTCCATGGTGCCGCGGGCGGCGGAGTCGGGGCCGCCGGTGTCCCAGGAGAACTCGCTGTGGACGTGGCTGTCGGCGGGGAGAGCTGTCATGGGGCAAGCGTGGCACAGGCGACCTCCGAGGCGTCCCGCGGTCCGGCGCCGACCTCCACCCCCGTCGGCCCCGCCCACGGAGGTGAGCGGGGCCGACGGGCGGCGGCGCGGATCAGACGCCGACGGGCGTCTCCGCCTCGGCGCGCACCTCGCGTGTGGCCTCGACGAGGTGGCGCAGGCTGGCCTCGGTCTCGGCGTAGCCGCGGGTCTTCAGCCCGCAGTCGGGGTTGACCCAGAGCCGGTCCGCGGCCACGACGGCGCGGGCGCGGCGCAGCTGGTCAGCGATCTCCTCGGTGCCGGGCACGCGCGGGGAGTGGATGTCCCACACGCCCGGGCCGATGCCGCGCGGGAAGGCGCCGGGCTCGAGGGCCTCGAGGATCTCGCCGCGGGAGCGGGCGGACTCGATCGAGGTGACGTCGGCGTTCAGCGCGTCGATCGCGCCGACGACCACGTTGAACTCGCTGTAGCAGAGATGGGTGTGGATCTGCGTGGCGTCCTCGACCCCCGAGGTGGCCAGGCGGAAGGACCGCACGGACCAGTCGAGGTAGTCGGCGTGGTCGGCCTCGCGCAGCGGCAGCAGCTCGCGCAGGGCCGGTTCGTCGACCTGCACGATCCGGATCCCGGCGGCCTCGAGATCGGCGACCTCGTCGCGCAGGGCGAGGCCCACCTGGGCGGCGGTCTCGGCCAGCGGCTGGTCGTCGCGCACGAAGGACCAGGCCAGGATCGTCACCGGACCGGTGAGCATCCCCTTGACCGGGCGCGGGGTGAGCGACTGCGCATGAGCGGCCCAGTCCACGGTGATCGGCGCGGAGCGGTGCACGTCGCCGAACAGGATCGAGGGGCGCGTGCAGCGGGAGCCGTAGGACTGCACCCAGCCGTGCTCGGTGGTCGCGAAGCCCTCGAGGTGCTCGGCGAAGTACTGGACCATGTCGTTGCGCTCGGGCTCGCCGTGCACCAGGACGTCCAGCCCCAGCTCCTCCTGCAGGGAGATCACACGCGCGATCTCGTCCTCCATGGCCTGGGTGTAGCCGGCGTCGTCGAGGGTGCCGCGGCGGTGGGCGGCGCGGGCTCGGCGCACCTCCGGGGTCTGCGGGAACGAGCCGATGGTGGTGGTGGGCAGGTCCGGCAGCCCGAGTGCCCGGCGCTGCGCCTCGGCGCGCACCGCGTAGTCGGCCCGCTCGGCATCGGCCGCGGTGACGGCGGCGACCCGCTCGCGCACCGCCTGCACGCTGACGCCCTCGAAGGTGCGGGGCACGGAGCGGGGACCGTCCACGGAGCCCGGCGCGACCTCGTCACCGGCGAGGATGACCAGCTCGGTGATCTTCTCATCGGCGAAGGCGAGGGTGGCGGCCAGCTGCGCGGGCAGGGAGGTCTCCCGCTCGAGGGTGTAGGGCACGTGCTGGAGGGAGACGGAGGTGGAGACGACGATCTCATCGGCCTCTCCCCCGGCCTCGGTCACGCGACGGCGCAGCTCTGCCAGGCGGGCGGCGGCGGTGGGCAGCTCGGTGCGCCACACGGAGCGGCCCTCGACGAGGCCCGCGACCAGCTGCACGGAGTCGACTCCGGCCAGCTGCCCCACGGTGGGCAGATGGCCCCGGGTCAGGTCCACGTGGACGGCCTCCGCGCCGGTGGCCAGCAGCGCCGGAAGCAGGTCGCCGACGCCCCCGTACGGGGTGGTGACCAGGAGCTGGGGCCGGTCGGAGCCGGCGGCGAGGCGACCGACGGAGCGCTGCAGGAGCTCGGCGAGCGCGGCCGGGGCGATGCGCTGGTCGGCGGCGAGCGCGGGCTCGTCGAGCTGGACCCACGGGGCGCCGGCCGCGGCGAGGCGGGAGAGCAGCTGGGCGTAGACGGCCACGACGTCGTCGAGCCGGTCCAGGGGGTCGAAGCCAGCGGGGGCGCCGTCCTGCGCCTTGGCGAGCAGCAGCAGGGTGAGGGGGCCGACGAGCACGGGGCGGGTGCCGGCACCGTCCTCGAGGCTCTCGGTGAACAGGTCGACCGCACGGGCGGAGGCGAGGTGCAGGTCGGTGTCGGGACCGATCTCGGGCACCAGGTAGTGGTAGTTCGTGTCGAACCACTTGGTCATCTCGAGCGGGGGCTGCTCGGCGGTGCCGCGGGCGAGGGCGAAGAGGCCGTCGTCGTCGACCGCGCCGTCGGCGTCGAGGACCGAGGCGAAGCGTTCCGGGACGATGCCGACGGCGAGCGCGGCATCGAGCACCTGGTCGTAGAGGGAGAAGGACTCCGGCGCGGCGGCCGCGGCGTCGAGGCCGAGCGCGGCGAGGCGGGCGCGGGTGGCGCGGCGCAGGTCGCGGGTGCGGCGTGCGAACTCGGCATGGTCGATGCGGCCGGCCCAGTAGGCCTCCTCGGCCTTCTTCAGCTCGCGGTCGGGGCCGATGCGGGGGTAGCCGACGGGGGTCGCGGCGGGCAGCGGGGTCTGTGCGGTCATCGGGCGTCTCCTTGCAGGGTGGTGGACCAGCGGTCCAGATCCAGGTGGTCGAGCACGTCGAGGGCGTCGGCGTGCGAGTTGAAGGTGAACAGGTGCAGGCCGGGCGCGCCGGCGTCGAGCACACGACGGGCGAGGTCGACGGTGAAGCGCACTCCGATCCGTCGGCGCTCGGCGCTGCTCGACGCGGTCTCCAGGCGGTGCAGGAGCTCGCGCGGAGCGGCGACCCCGCTGATCGCGGCGAGGCGCTCGAGCCGGCGCGGGTTGGTGGCGGGCACGAGGCCCGGCACGATCGGCATCCGGATCCCGGCGTCCTGGGTCCGCGAGAGCAGGCCGCGGTAGACGGAGGGCTCGAAGAAGACCTGTGTGATGGCGAAATCCGCGCCGGCCTTCTCCTTGGCCACCAGCACCTCGGTGTCGTGGCTGGTGGTGGGTGATTCGGGGTGGCGCAGCGGGTAGGCGGCCACCCCGATGCTCACGCGCCCGCCCGCGAGGCTGGCGGTGCGCTCCCGTTCGATGTCGCGGATCAGCTCGATCAGGGGGCGGGCGAACGGCACCTCGTCGTCCTCGAGGCGGTGCCCCTCGGGCTGGTCGCCGCGCAGGGCGAGGATCCCGCGCACGCCGCGGTCCAGCAGCGCGTGGATGATCGTGGCCAGCTGCGCGCGGGTCGAGCCGATCGAGGTGAGGTGCACCAGGGGGCGCAGGGCGGTCTCGGCGAGCACGTGCTCGGTCAGCTCGAGCACCCGGTCGAGGTTGCCGTGCCCGGCGCGGCTGGTCACCGAGACGTAGTCGGGACCGGTGGCCTCCAGATGGGCGATCGTCTCCTGCAGCCGTTCGAAGGACACGTCGGAGCGTGCCGGGAACAGCTCGTAGCTGAGCGCAGGGCGATGGCGCACCGGGGCGGTGCGCTCGAGCTCGGGCAGCGTCGTGGTAGCGGACATGGCCGGAAGCTACGGGGGCGGCGCAGCGCGGGGGAAGGATCGTGACCACCTATGAACGCGAACGGCTCCCCTGTTCGCGCGACGACCCGGACGTTCACGTGCCCGAAGCACGCAGCCACACGGATCCGAGTGCGCCTCCGAGCACCCGGCGACCCCAAAAGTCCGATTTCTACCTTTTTTCTCGTTTGCCGGGTATGCTTCCGGAGTGACCGGCACTTCAGCACTGCCGGCAGGATGGACCGGGAGGCCACCATGCGCATTGGATACGCGGCAGGAGCGTTCGACCTCTTCCACGTCGGGCACCTGAACCTGCTCCGCCGCGCGGCGCAGTACTGCGACCTGCTCGTCGCCGGAGTGGTGAGCGACGAGATGTTGCGACAGGTCAAGGGGATCGAACCGGTCATCCCCACCTCCGAGCGCGCGGAGATCGTTCGGAGCATGCGCTTCGTGGACTGGGTCCACATCGAGACCACGCCATCGAAGATGGACGCATGGCGCGAGGTCAGATTCACCCACTTTTTCAAGGGAGATGACTGGCGCGGAACCACGAAGGGCCTCCGGCTTGAGGAACAGTTCGCCGAGGTCGGCGTCGAAGTTCAGTACCTCCCTTACACCATGCACACCTCCAGCACCGCACTGCGGCGGGCGCTGGCGGCGATCAGCGAAGGCACCACCATCCCTGCCCCCGAGACCGTGCTCGCCCGCTAGCGCCAGCGCAGGGCACCAGGAGAGAGAAGACAGACCATGCGCGAACAGCCGGCGCTCACGGCGACTCCCGCACCCGCCGCCGACCCGACCGCTGCACCGCTCGACACGGCACCCACTTCGACGGTGGCCGGAACCCCACGCCTGCTCCTGGTCGCCTCGACAGGCGGCCACCTGACCCAGTTGATGGCGCTGCGTCCCTGGTGGGAGAACTACGAACGGGCCTGGGTCACGTTCGACAACCAGCACGCGAGAAGCGCCCTCACCGGCGAGGACATCATCCACGCCCATTCCCCGACCACTCGAAACATCCCCAACGCGCTGCGAAACCTCGCACTGGCCCGCCGAACGCTCGATGCACTGCGGCCGGACCTCGTGGTCTCCACGGGCGCCGGTGTGGCTGTACCCTTCTTCGCCATCGCCCACCTGCGCGGGATCCGCACGATGTACATCGAGGTCATCGACCGGATCCGTTCGCGCACGCTCACCGGGCGGATGGCCTACCCCTTCGTGGATCAGTTCGCCGTGCAGTGGCAGGAGCAGACGCGCCTGTACCCGGGCGCAGTCGTGATCGGACCGACGCTATGAGCACGCGAGTCTTCGTCACAGTGGGCACCGACCACCACCCCTTCACCCGGCTGATCGAATGGGTGGACCACTGGGCCGATACCCGCACGGACCTCGATCTGGTGGTCCAGCACGGTACCGCCCCTCCCGCCCGTCACGGCGAGAACCACGAGCTGCTGGATACGAGCGACATCGTCGAGCAGTACGCGACGGCGGACCTCGTCATCTCGCAGGTGGGCCCGGGGACGATCGCAGATGCCAACCGGGCGGGGCATCGGCCTTTCGTGGTGCCGCGCGATCCGGCTCTCGGCGAGGTGGTCGACGACCACCAGATGGCCTTCGGCGACTTCATGGCCGCGCGCGGGCGCTGCGTCAGCATCCGCACCCGGGACCATCTGATCGCGGAGCTCGAAGCCTGGCTGTCCGCTTCCCAGCACCCCGCTCTCCCGTCTGGTGCGCTGCCGTCGACCACCAGCACAACCCTGGCCGCGCTGTCTCGCTCCGTGCTCGCGGCCCCGCGACGCCGATTCTCGGCCCGCCGTCTGCTCACGGTGGTGCGTCCCGCACTCGCGGCCGATGCCGCCCTGTGACGGCAGCCGACCGGATGCACCACGCCGGGGCCCAGCACCCGCTGCTCACCGATTCCATCCCACCCGCTCCCAGCACGGAGAGGCTCATGAACTCCTTGACCCTGACCGACCCCACCCCTCGGCGGCTGTCCTTCACCGAGTCGCTGCGACGTCTCGATGCGGCCCAGAAGCCGGGCGCGGGCGTGCCCGCCTACACCCGCTGGGTGAATCGACGCCTCGCCCGATACCTGTGCGCGGCGGCGGAGCAGGTAGGTGCCACCCCCTCGGCGGTCTCGGTGCTGAGCATCCTGGTGACCCTCAGCGGACTGGGAGCGTTCCTCGCGCTGCATCGCACCCCGCTTCTGGCAGGGGTGCTCGCCGCGGTGCTGCTGGCCCTGGGATACGCCTTGGACTCGGCCGACGGTCAGCTGGCCCGTCTGCAGCAGACCTCGAGCCTCCAGGGTGAGTGGCTCGACCACACCCTGGACGCGGTACGCATGCCAACTGTTCACCTGAGCATCTCCGCGGGCTTCCTGCTGCAGGGCGCTCCCCTGCTCGCGATCGTGGCGGCGGCGTTCTCCGCCCTCGCCTCCGCCTCCTTCCTCAGCCAGAACCTCGGCGGTCTGCTGCGGGATCGAGCCCGGGCGGAGCGCGTCGAGGTCCGTCGCCATCAGTCCTGGCTGCTGCTGCCCGCCGACCCCGGCGTCCTGTGCTGGACCTTCGTTCTCTGGCCGGTGCTGTCCCTGTTCGGACTGGCCTACCTCGTGCTGTTCGCCACCAATGTTCTGCATTTCCTCCTCTCCGCCAGCCGACGCTGGCGAGAACTCGGCAAAGGAGCCACGTCATGACCACCGTCCACGGTCCCGCCCCGTCCGTCACCGCGGTCGTCGCCACTCACGGTCGCGCCGAGCTGCTGCGACGAGCACTGCGCTCGATCGCCGACCAGCAGTACGCCGGTGCGCTCGAGATCGTGGTGGTGTTCGATCAGAGCCCGATCGACCCGCTCGAGGATCTGCTCGCCGACCTGCCGCCCGAGGTCACGTTGCGTACCTGCAGCAACGATCGCACCCCCGGACTCGCCGGAGCCCGGAACACCGGAATCGTACGCGCCGCGGGGTCCCTGATCGCCTTCTGCGACGACGACGACGAGTGGACTCCCCACAAGCTCGCCGCCCAGACCGCGCTCTGGCGGGAGCGCCCGGAAGCAGCCGTGATCGCCAGCGGGATCAGCATCGTCACGCTCGAGGGGACGATCGACCGCAGGCCACCCACCCTCACCACCCGGGATGACCTGCTGCGCTCGAGGGTGGGTGAGCTGCACCCCTCCTCCTTCCTCTTCCGCCGCGAGGACCTGCTGGCCCTGCCCGGCGGCGTGGACGAGGAGATCCCCTTCGGCTACGGCGAGGACTACGACTTCCTGCTGCGGCTGACCGAGCGCGGACCGATCGCCAGCGTGCCCAACGAGCTCGTGATCGTGCACTGGGACCGGGACTCCTACTTCGCCGGGCGCTGGGAGCGGATGGCCGAGGGGCTGAGCTACCTGGTCACCAAGCATCCCGAGCTGCTCGTGGACAGCCGCAATGCCGGGCGCATGTGCGGCCAGGTCGCCTTCGCCTATGCGGCGGCCGGTGAGCAGGAGTCGGCGCGCACGTGGACCCGTCGCACGCTGACCCATCGACCGCTCGAGCCCCGAGCGTGGCTCGCGATGCTGACCATGACCCGCCTGATCTCTCCGCAGACCACGATCGCCGCCCTGAACAAGCGGGGGCGAGGGGTATGACCGTGCGCCGCCGCGGGCTGATGGTGTTGCTGGGCCTGCTCGCGATTGCCACGATCGTCACTGCGGTGGTGCTCGCTGGCGGCCCGCCCGAGAACGAGGGCCCCGGGACCTCGGCCTTCGATCCGTCGGTCCCCACCAGCACTCACACACCGCCGCCGGCGAGCGGCACGGCAGCGCCCGCCGACCCGTCCGACGGGCCGGCGGGCGACCCCACGGACCCGGTCACCGTGCCCGTCTCCCCCTCTGCCCCGTCGCCCTCCGCGTCGGGCCTGGAGGAGGTCGAGGCGGAGACCTCGCCGATACTGCTCGCAGTGCTCGAGGAGACCGCGGAGATCTCCCCCGAGGAGCCCTCCGACGTCGTGGGCGAGCTGTCCGACGTCGCCACCCGTGCCTTCCTCAGCGAGCTGGAGGCGGAACGACTCGAGTTCGAGACAGAGGGGTGGACTCGCACCGGCGACTATTCCTTCGGCGAGGTCGAGGTGCTCGAGCATTCGACCACGAGCGATGGGGAGGTCGCCACGGTCCGCGTGTGCGTGGACTCCTCAGCGCTCGTCACCCAGCGGGCCGACGGGCAGGTCATCGAGACCTCTCCGGAGTCGGCCCGCGCCTGGAACATCTTCGTCCTCGAGCGCTCCGACTCCGTCGACTGGCGGATCGTCGGCCGCACGTTCCCCGACGACCCGGCCTGCTGACCATCGGAGAAGCAATGTCCACCACGACTCCTGCCCCTGCTCCACGTCCCTCGCTGATGTCCCTCGTCGGCCGCTCCCTGCCGGGGCTTCTGGTCGCGCTCGCGACCATGATGCCCCTCGCGGCAGTCGCCGCGCCGGGCACGGACGCCCTCGACGCCGAGGACTCTCCGCCTCGCCCGGCCGCGATGGTCCCGGCCTCGCTGGGCACCACGGCCGCCTCCGACGCCAGCCCCGACGGTCTCAGCGAGGGCACGGCCGCAGCGTCATGCTGGGAGATCAAACAGCGCGACCCCTCATCCACGGACGGGGTGTACTGGCTTGTCACACCGGAGCTCGGAGCGCCCCAGCAGTTCTACTGCGACCAGAGCACCGACGGCGGCGGCTGGGTGCTGATCGGCCGTGGACGAGAGCACTGGACACAGAGCAACGAAGGACGGCTGAGCCCGTCCGACATCACGCAGAACCCCACCGGCATCTCGGCGTTCTCCCCCGCGCAGCTGCCCGTCGACACCGTGAACGGGCTGCTCAACGACGGTGCCATCGACGAGCTGACAGAGGGAGTGCGGCTGCGCCGTGCCCTGACCACGGACGGCACCTCCTGGCAGGAGGTCCGCTTCCGCTACTCGACGCCGCGTGATGACTGGTCCTGGCAGTTCGCGGGCCTGCAGGGCGTCTCCACCTGGCAGATGGACTCCCTCAGCGGAGGGGGCGGGAACACCGGCAGCTTCGGCTCCGGAAGCGCATACCAGCGCGTGGACACCACGGTGGGCAGCTCGCAGGGCTGGGCGCGCGGTTTCAGCTACGGCTCCTCCGCACGCGGCAGCTCCTCGGCGAGCTCGTACGTGTGGGCATCGTCCCCGACGTCCGGCTATCCGCGGCCCTTCACCCAGGTGTTCCTGCGGCCCCGGCTGATGAGCCAGGACATCTTCACCTCGATCCCGGATGACGGACTGCCCGAGAGCACACAGGTCGCCACCGCACAGAGCTACCCCCTGCCCACCCCCTGGGGTGTGAGCGGGCTCGGCGCGGCCGGAGGCGGCGAGCTGAACACCGAGGTCTCCGATTTCGCGGAGTCGAACGGCGTGATGTACGTGGGCGGCAACTTCCGCTACGTGCAGCGCGACGCGAACGGCACCGGACGTGTCGAGCAGAGTTACCTGGCGGCCTTCGACGTGGCGACCGGAGAGTGGCTCCCGTCCTTCCGTCCCGCCCTGAACAACCAGGTCAAGGCCATCGAAGTGCTGCCCGACGGGAGGATCGCCGTGGGCGGTTCCTTCAGCACCGCGAGCGGGCAGCCCTCCGCCGCCTTCGCCGTGCTCGACCCTGAGACCGGCGCGGCGGATCCGTCGGTCACCACCCGCATCATCAACTACACCGGCGGTGTGCCGCCGCAGATCCGCACGATGGATCTCCAGGGCGATTACCTCTACCTGGGCGGCAGGTTCACGCACCTCACCGGTGGCGGGGTGACCTCCGAGATCTATAGGCGAAACATCGGCCGCCTGGACGTCGCGACCCTCGCGCCTGGTGCGGGGTGGGACCCGATGCTCGACGGCACGGTGGTCTCGGTCGACGCCTCCGAGCACGGGGACCAAGTCTACGCGGCGGGCTACTTCGGGCTGAGCCAGTGGACGCACGAGACCCCACGGGCAGGGGCGTTCACCGCGCAGGACGCCACCGTCATCCCCTGGGAGGTGGACTTCTCGAACACTGCGGGAGGGCGCCTGGGCTACCAGCAGGCGGTAGCGGAGGTCGGCGACCGCGTGTGGCTCGGCGGATCCGAGCACATGCTGTTCAGCTACGACCGCTCCACCATGCAGGAGCTGAGCACCAACATCACCCAGAACGGCGGGGACTTCCAGGCCGTTGCGCCCTACGGGGAGGACGGGGTCGCCGCAGGCTGCCACTGCTCCGAGAACGTCTACGAGGGCGCACGGAAGTGGCCCGGCATCACCGGCTTCACCCGAGTCGAGCACATCGACCAGGTGGGGATCTGGCGAGCCTCGGACGGCGCCTACGCTCCTGAATACAGCCCCCAGGTGAGCCTGCGCAGCGGTTACGGAGCATGGGCGATCCAGGAGGCGTCCGACGGCTCACTCTGGGTGGGCGGTGACTACACCTACGCACGCGGGAAGAACACCCAGAACCAGTGGACGGGCGCCTTCGTACGCTTCGCACCGACGGACGCCACCGCTCCCGCCGTGCCGCAGGACCTAACGGCCTCCAGCAGCGAAGGAACGGTCCAGCTGAACTGGCAGGGCGTGGACGACGCGACCTACGAGGTGCTGCGGGAGGACAGGGTGGTCGCCACGACCGCCTCCGTCTCGCTCTCGCTGCCCGCTCTCGAGGATCCGGGCCGCTACTTCGTACGCGCCGTGGACGCAGCGGAGAACCGCTCGGCGACCTCGCCGGTGGCGGTGCCCGAGGTGGTGGATCCGGGCACACTCCCGGTGACCGCGATCCCAGCCGGCGGGGAGTGGACCTACCGCTACGAGACCGCCGTCCCTGAGGCGGACTGGACGAGCACGGGCTTCGACGACTCGGACTGGGCGGACGGAACGGCGCCGCTGGGCTGGGGTCACGGCGACCTGGGCACAGAGCTGACCGTCGAGGGCACGAAGCCTCTGACAGCCTACTTCCGCCGCTCGTTCACCGTCGAGGACGCCACCCAGATCGCAGCGCTCGAGCTCACCACTCGTGCGGATGACGGGATCGTCGTGTACGTCAACGGCACGGAGGTGACCCGGCAGAACATGCCGGACGGCGCTATCGGGCACGGAACCTATGCCACGGCGGCCCCCACCGCAGCGGCCGCGCTCGCGAATCCCGTGCACGTCACGGTGCCTGGCAACCTGGTAGTCACAGGGGAGAACGTGGTCACTGCGGAAGTGCACCTGAACTACCGCAGCACACCCACGGTCAGCTATGACCTCGGCGCGACGCTGGTCCCCGGTGACCAGCCGGCTCCCGAACCGGAGCCCGACCCTGATCCTGAACCCGAACCGGGCTCGCCGGTGCTCCTCGCGGCGGGGTCGGAATGGGCGTACAGGTACCAGAGCGACGCCCCTGACGGTGACTGGACCGCATCCGAGTTCGACGACTCGGGCTGGGACACCGGTGCCGCTCCGCTGGGCTGGGGCCACGGCGATCTGGGCACGGAGCTGACCTTCCAGGGTACGAAGCCGCTGACGGCCTACTTCCGCCGCTCGATCACCATCGAGGACGTCACCGACGTGGCGGGACTCGAGCTCACCACCCGGGCCGACGACGGCGTCGTGGTCTACCTCAACGGCACCGAGGTGGCCCGGCAGAACATGCCGAACGGCACCATCGGGCACGGAACCTACGCCACCACGGCACCGAGTTCCGCCACTGCGCTCGCCAATCCAGTCACCGTCACGGTGCCCGAGGACCTGCTGGTCAGCGGCGAGAACGTGATCACCGCCGAGGTGCACCTGAACTACCGGGGCACGCCGTCGGCGAGCTTCGAGCTCATCGCGGAGGCGGTGGAGGGCGGACCGCAGGCGCTGGCCGAGCCCGCATCCGAGGTCCTCGCCGCACAGCCGCCGGGCGGCGGGGCGGAGGGCACCTCCCCCGAGGGCCCCGCGGAGCTGTCTGCCGAGACAGAGGAACCAGCCGCACCGGAGCAGTCCTCGCAGGATGCACCGGAATCCACGGATGCGCCGGAGCGGCCCTCGCAGGATGCACCGGAAACCGCGGACGCGCCGGAGGAGTCCGCCGAGGAGGAGGCCGACGCCTCAGCCACGACGTGCGAGGCGACTGCAGTGCCGCCCCAGGACCGCACCGCACCTGCCGAGGATGATTCGGCAGCGGACGAGGAGGTCGCGGCCGATCCGGACGAGGTGATCGCGCCGGGGTCCGAGTGGGCTCTGGACTGCGGCACCTTCACCGACCGGTCTCCCGAGGACTCGAAGGTCTGGACCGACACCGGGTTCGATGAAGAAACCTGGAGCGTCGGTGCCGCGCCCTTGGGCTGGGGCGGGGACGAGCAACAGTTCGGCACCGTGCTGAGCCTCGACGGAGGCGTGCCGCAGTCGGCTCGGTTCCGCCGCACGCTCGAGCTCGACGACCTCGAGGGGGTGCGCTCTCTCCAGCTCACCCTCCCCGCCGATGCGGACATCCGAGTGCACGTCAACGGAGTCGAAGTAGTGCTGCCGGAGGAAGCCGATCCGTCGACCGGGTCCGACGCCGCCCCGACGCGGACCGTCGCGGTGCCGGCGGAGGCGCTGGTGGAGGGTGAGAACTCGATCGCGGTCGAGGTCGTGCCGGGCAAGAACGAGCTGGAGAGCTTCTCCTTCGACGCCCGCGGCGTCCTGGAACGGGACACTGCCTGATGCGCGCCCCGGCAACGGTGCCCCGCACCGACTCAGCACCTGCCACTGCGCCGCGTCCGGCCCTGTCTCGGGGACGGGTGGAGCACACCGTCTCGGGCGCTGTGAGGCTGCCTTCCTGGCCACTCCTCGCGATGCTGTACGGCTTCCCCCTGTTCTGGGTGACCGGCCTGACCCTGTTCGTGCCGGTCACCTTCGGATCGATCATGATGCTGTTCCTGGTGCTGCGCGGCGGGCTCCGGACCACCCCCGGGATGCTGTGCTGGCTGGCGTTCCTGGCATGGGTCGTGGTGTGCGCGATCTCGGTCTCGGGGCCGATGGAGCTGGTGGGCTACGCCCAGCGCACCTCGGACCTGATGGCCGTGGGCATCGCCTTCCTGTACTTCATCAACGCCCGCGAGTCCCTCTCGCTGACGCACCTGCTGCGCGGCCTGACCGTGGTGTGGGGCACCATGGTGGTGCTCGGGCTCCTGGCCACCCAGTTCCCGGACTTCCGCATCACCACTCCACTGTCCCGCGTCATGCCCGGAGGCCTGCTCCGCAACGAGCTGGTGCGTGAGCTGGTGATGCCGCGCCTGGCCGAGGTGCAGGATCCGTGGGGCGCGGAGGAACCGTTCGTCCGCCCTGCCGCCCCGTTCCCCTACACCAACTCGTGGGGCATGGCGTACGCACTGCTGACCCCGCTGATGATGCTGGTGTGGACGCGGATGCGCAGCCGTGGTGGACGCGTGCTGCTGGCGCTGGGAATGGTGGTGTCGGTGTATCCCGCCGCGCAGACCAGCAATCGCGGCATGCTGCTCGCCCTGGCACTGTTCGCCATGCTTCTCACCGGCAGGTTCGTGCTGGCCGGCAACGTCCGGATGGGTCTGGGAGTGCTGGGCCTGCTCGGGGTGGCGGGAGTGGGGGCGCTGTTCGGCGGGGTGTTCGAGGCGATCGCCGAGCGGCAGGAGGTCTCGCACACCACCTCGGGACGCAGCTCGATCTACCAGGCGACGTTCGACAAGGTGCTCGAGTCCCCCGTGGTGGGCTGGGCGATGCCGGACATGGACCCCTCGATCGGGATCGCACTGGGCACCCAGGGCTATGCCTGGACCTTGCTGTACTCCTACGGGTTCCTGGGCCTGGCGCTGTTCTACGGGCTCCTGGGCCGAGTGCTGCTGGCCTCGTGGAGGGTGCAGGACACCGCCGCGTTCGTGCTGCAGTCGATGGTCGCCACGGTGGGCTGCACGATCTGGTTCTACGGCCTGGGCGTGACCCAGTGCCTGATCATGATGCTGGGCGCCGCCGTGCTCAGCCGGGCCGCGACTGATGGTGGTGGCACCGATGGTTGAGCTGGGCAGCCCGCGCCGGGCGCCGGAGATGAAGATGGGTCACGAATCCGTGCTGACCTTCGCCGGGATCGTGGCCAACGCCGGTATCGCCTTCGTGGTCACCTGGTTGATCGCCCGCGGACTGGGCGCAGCGGCGACCGGCACCTTCTTCCTCCTCACCTCATTGTTCATGATCGCGACCGCAGTGATCGGGCTGGGTGCGGACACCGGGCTGGTGCGCGCGCTGTCGCGGTCGCGGGCTGTCGGCGAGAGCACCCATCTGCGCCCGTTGGTGCGCACCGCAGTACAGCCCGTGATCGTGCTCGGACTGGCGGTGACCATCGTCCTCGTGATCGCGGCGGAGCCGCTCGCAGCCCGGCTCGCGCCGGGGCAGGGAGCTGCGCCGACGATCCGGTTGCTCGCTCTGGCCCTGCTGCCGGCGGCGCTGACGGGGATCCTGCTGGCGGGCTCGCGCGGCCTGGGCCGCATCCGCACCTACACGGTGGTGCAGAACCTGTTCATCCCGATCTGTCGCTTGGCGCTGGTCGCAGCCGTGATCGCCGTGCTGGGCACCACCTGGTCGGTGGTCGGGGCGTGGGCCACTCCACTGTTCGCAGCGGCGGCTCTCGCCGGCATCGCCCTCATGGCGCATCTGCGCGCCGAGGCAGGTTTCACCGCGCCGCTGTCGCACGAGGAGAGGGTGGTGATGTCCCGCCGGTTCTGGGCCTTCTCCCTGCCCCGTGGCGTGACGATCATCCTCGAGCGGGCTCTGGACTGGGCTGATGTGCTGCTGGTGATCGCTCTGCTGGGCCCTGGCCCAGGCGGTGTGTACGGCGTGGTGACTCGGATCGTGCAGGCCGGAAACATGCTCGAAGCAGCACTGCGGATCGTGCTGGGCCCGCGGATCAGCGCTGCGATCGCCAGGGACGACTATGCCCGCGCAGAGCAGCTCTACCGCCAGGCGACCCAGCTGCTGATCCTGGGCTCCTGGCCCTTCTACCTGGCCGTGGCCCTGTTCGCCGATGTGGTGCTGGGCCTGTTCGGACCGGAGTTCGCCCTCGGCACGGTCGCCCTCGTCGTGCTCGCCTCCGCGATGGCGCTGAAGAACACCGCGGGCGCCTTGCAGACGGTGCTGCTGATGGCGGGACGCAGCACCTGGCAGCTGCGGAACAAGGCGATTCAGCTGGCGGCGCTGCTAGTACTGATGCCGGTGCTGGTGCCGTGGTGGGGCATGAGCGGCGCGGCGACCGGCTTCGCCCTCAGCATCGTGCTCGACACGCTTCTGGCCGGCTCCCAGGTGCACCGGGCCCTCGGCATCACCGTCCCGCTCCGCACCGTCGCGGCGACCACGCTGCTGCCCACGCTGATCCTCGTCATCGGCTCGGGGCTGGTGCGTCTGCTGAGCGCGGGATCCGGAGCACTGCTGCAGCTGTGCGGGCTCGCCGCCGTGCTCGCCGTCTACGGACTGGCCCTGCTCATCGCCCACCGGAGAGGAGCGCTGCTCGATGAACCCGCCCAGAGCTGATCCTCGTCCCGTGCTCCACGAGACCCTGCCCCTCGACTTTCCTGACACCTCAGCACCGCTTCACCGACAGGAGACGCTCATGTCCTTCGCCTACGTTCTCAACACCCTTCGACGCAGGTGGCTGGTCGTGCTGCTCGCGGTGCTGCTCGGTGCCCTGGGCGGCGCGGCCTACGCAGAGCTCACACCCGACCGCTACGACGCCACCACCAGCCTGGTGGTCTCGCCGGTGATCTCCAATCCGCTCACCGGCAGTCGCGAGGACGTCAATATACGCACCGAGCAGGAGATCCTCGGCTCGCGGGAGGTGGCGCGTCACGCCGCCGACTCTCTCGACATCACCGGTTCCGGCGAGAGGCTGCGCAGCGAGGTCTCCGTGGCCGCCCCGATGGGGTCTCAGATCCTTCAGGTGACCGTGCGAGCCGAATCGCCGCAGGAGGCGGCAGAGGGTGCTGACGCGATCGCAGACGCTTATCTCGAGCTGCGCCAGGAGTCGTCCTCGAACCTCACCCAGCGCTACCTCGAGGGCGTCGACCAGCAGATCGAGGATCTGCAGGCCGAGCCCTCCTCCCCCACCGCCGAGGCACTGATCGAGACTCTGCAGCAGCAGCGCACCAGCGTCACCCCTGCGGATCAGGAGCCTGGGCGCATCATCGGGGCGGCCGAGACGCCGTCCGAGCCGTCGGGTCCCGGCATGCTGATCACCGTCGCGGGCGCTGCGGCGGCCGGCCTGCTGCTGGGCATCGCTGCAGCCGTGCTGCGTGAGCGGCTGGACCCTGCGGTGCGCAGTGCGGACCGTCTCGAGCTGTCTGCGGGCCCGCTGGCCGTGGTAGCGAGCGAGCAGAGCGATGAGCAGTTCTGGGCCCGCCTGGCAGATGAGGCCGTGCGTCGGGCCCGAGTCGATCCCGCGAGCGAGCCGGTGCGGGTGCTGCTGCATGCCGCCTCACCGATGCAGTCACGGATCGCTGCGGGCAGGCTTAACGCAGCGGTGCGCTGGATCCTCGAAGATCCGGGCACGCCGTGGGGCGGGGCGGAGGACGCTGTCGAGGAGGTATCCGGGACCTCAGCCGGGTGCGCGGTGATCGTGCCCTCGGGCCGCTACCGCACGAGCCTGGTCAGTGCCGCCCGTCGCTCCGACGTCGCGGTCATCGCCGCCACCCCCCGGACCGCGTTGAAGGACTTGACGGAGCTGGTGGGGGCGCTGCGCGAGTGCGGGATCGAGGTCGTCGTCGGCCTGGCCGAAGCGCCCGTTCCGCCGCCGTCCACCGTGACGAGCGGTAAGGAGCGTCCGGCCCCGCAGCGACATCGCGCCACCGTCGCGGAGCAGCACCAGGTCGATCCGGCGCTCGTCACCGGCTGATCGCAGTGGACGCGAAGCGCCCCGCCCTCTCCGAAGGGTGGGGCGCTTCGCTGTACTCGGTGGAGCGCGCTCACACGCGCCGCGGGCCGGTGTTCGTGGCCGTAAGAGTGGCACGGTTCCGGATCGTGCCGCGATGGCCGACCATGCTGCCGGCAGGGATCTGGATGAAAGCGTGGAGACTTCCCCCAGGTCACGTACATCCCAGAGCCTGTCCGTCCCTTACCTGCCCACCGCCCTCAGGTTCGGGCTGGGTGGAGCGCTGTTCGGCGGCGCGGACCAGGACGTCTGCCTGACAGCATCCCGGCGCCACCAGGACACGGCACCGCCGAGAGGCTCCACAGGGAGAGCAGCGGAGTGCCCCTGCATGAGAGCTCAGCACTTCCCCCATGCAGGGGCATCGCCCTTCCCGCGTGCGCCGCTCAGTACGCTCCGCGGGAGGCCAGTACGGCGCGCGCGGTGCGTGCCAAGATCAGCAGGTCCTGGGCGAAGGACCAGTTGTCGACGTAGAAGAGGTCCAGTCGCACGGTGTCCTCCCAGGAGAGGTCGCTGCGCCCGGAGACCTGCCACAGCCCGGTGATGCCGGGCCGCACAGCGAGGCGGCGGTGAGCGTCGATGTCGTACCCCTCGACCTCCTGCGGGAGCGCGGGGCGCGGGCCGACGAGGCTCATGTCGCCGCGCAGCACGTTCCACAGCTGCGGCAGCTCGTCGAGAGAGTAGCGGCGCAGGAATTTCCCCACCCGGGTGATGCGCGGGTCGTCGGACATCTTGAACAGCACGTCGTTGCCTCGGTCGCGGGCCAGCTGCTCGAGCTCGACACGGCGCGCCTCCGCGTCGAGCACCATCGAGCGGAACTTGAGGAATTCGATCGGCTCGCCGCCGCGGCCCACCCGCTGCTGGCGGAAGATCACACTGCCGCCGTCACCGAGGCGGACGATGAGCGCGATGAGCGCGAAGACCGGCGCGAGCAGAAGCAGAAGCGCGGAGCTGGCCGCCACGTCGAAGATGCGCTTGCCCTTCTTGAGGGCTTTGCGCGAGCGTGGGAGGTCCATGTGCACCAGCGGCAGGCCGGCGACCGGGCGCATCCTGATCCGGTCGCCGGAGATCTCGCTGACGCCCGGGACCACGATCACCCCGACCTCGAGCTCCTCGAGCTCCCAGGCGACGCGGCGGAACTCCTCGGCGCTCGCCGAGGACCCGGCGGTGAACAGCACGACGTCAGGCTGTACCTCGCGCACCAGGTCCAGCAGCTGCGGCTCGTCGCCGAGGATCGGCACGCCCGCACTGGCATCCGAGCGCTCCTCGCTGATCGGCGCCACGGCGCCGACCACGTCGTAGCCCAGCCACACCTCACGGGACAGAGTGCGCACGATGCCGCGGACGTGCCCGGTCGAGCCGACCACGAGCACCTGGGCACGCAGCCGCCCCCGGGCGCGGGCGAGGTTCACGACGCGCCGCGCGAGGGCCCGCACCAGCAGGAGCAGCAGCGGCCCCACGACGAACAGGACGACGAAGTAGGGGCGCGAGAGCGGGATGTCGGCGAGGAAGAGCACCGCGCCGACGAAGCCCACGGTGGCCACGGTGCCCAGCAGCACGGCCCGGTAGATCTCCGCGCCGGAGCCGATGACACGCGGGTTGCCGGCGCCGAAGACCAGCATCGCGATCATCCACACCCCGGCGATGACGACGGAGCTGGCGACGAGGGAGTCGGGCACGTCCTGGGAGACCCCGAGGAAGGAGAAGCGATCGCGGATCACGATCGCAAGCACGCACGCGATCGCGAGGACGACGAGGTCGGCGGCGAGGAGCGAGGCGATGACCAACCTGTCGTCGCGCCGCGCGCGATGCGAGGGCGGGGACGGGATCCGTGACGCGAGCGCTCGACGCCTCCCCCGCGCCGGGGACTGGATCGAGCCGACCTTCACCGCCTGTTGCAGCACTGCGAGCACCTCTCAGAACCTGGAACCGGTCGACGGAGCGCGGCACAGAGGCGCGACGTGCGCGTCGTGGGGCTTCCCCTTCGGAGCGCACGAGCGGCAAGATGTCCATTTTGTCCGTCCCTGCAAGGGACTCTATACGCATTATGTCCGTTTTGTGAAGTTCTGGTGGCGAGAAGCTGTCCGTCGGCCCCCTCCCGCACAGCACGACGCGCCGATCCCCGGAGGGGTCGGCGCGTCGGTCGAGGTGCGGGCACCGGCCCGCCGGCTCAGGCGGAGCCGCTCACCCCGCCGCCCGCAGCGTCCGGTGCGCCACCACCGCCGCCACGATCATCAGCACGGCCCCGATGCCGCTGGTCAGCAGCACGCCCGAGTCGAAGGCCGCCCGGGCCGAGTCCAGCAGCGGGCGGGCCACGGCGTCGGGGAGGTCCCGGGCCACTGCGGCGGCGCCGCCGAGGGTCTCGGAGGCGGCCGCGCCCTGGGCGTCGGTGAGCTCGCCGGGCAGCTGCAGGTGGGTGCGGTAGGCGAGGTTCAGCAGGCTGCCGAGCACGGCGGTGCCGAGCACCGCGCCGGTCTCGTACGCGGTCTCGGAGATCGCGGAGGCGGCGCCGGCCTTCTCGGCCGGCACGGCGGAGAGGATGAGGTCGTTGGTGAGCGTCTCGGCCGCGCCCACTCCCGCACCGAGCAGCGCGAAGGCGATCAGGAGCAGCAGGTCCGATCCCTGGTCGCCGGCGACGGCCACCAGGGCGAAGGCCACGGCGTTCAGGCCCAGCGACACCGTGACCACGGTGGCGGGGGCGATGCGTCGCACCAGGCGCACGGCGAGCAGGCCGGCGAGGATCGTCACCACGAGGCCCGGCACGAGCAGCAGCCCGGCCTGCATCGGGGTGCGGCCGCTGACCAGCTGCAGGTGCTGGGAGGCGAAGTACAGGAAGCCCATCAGCGAGAACACGCTGAGCAGATTGGCGAGCACCGCGCCGGTGAACACGGGCCGAGCGAAGAGGGTGACGTCGAGCATCGGCACCGGGCGGGCGAGCTGGCGCCGCACGAAGGCGACGCCCGCGGCGGCCGAGACCAGCAGGCAGGCGGCGAGCACGAGGTCGAACCCGGTGGCGGCGAGGGTCTTGATCGCGTAGACGAGCGGGGTCATCGCGCCGAGGGCGAGCAGCACGCTCAGCGGATCCACCGGCCCGGGGGCGGGATCCTTCGACTCGGGGATCAGCACCGGGCCCAGCACCAGCAGCGGCAGCATGACGGGCACGGCGAGCAGGAACACCGAGCCCCACGCGAAGTGCTCGAGCAGGAAGCCGCCGACGACGGGGCCGAGCGCCGCGCCCGCGGAGAACCCGGCCGCCCAGATCGCGATCGCGGTGCGGCGCTGGGTGGGATCGGTGAACAGGTTCCGGATCAGCGAGAGCGTGGAGGGCATGAGCATCGCGCCGAACACGGCCATCAGGGCTCGGGCGGAGATCAGCGTGGCGGCATCCGGGGAGAGTGCCGCGAGGACGGAGACGAGCGTGAAGCCGGTGCCGCCGGTCAGCAGCAGGCGGCGGCGCCCCAGGCGGTCGCTGAGGGAGCCCATCGGCACCAGCAGTCCGGCGAGCACGAGCGGGTAGACGTCCACGATCCACAGCAGCTGCTGACCCGTGGGCGCGAGCGCCTCGGAGATCACGGGCAGGGCGAAGGAGAGGACGGTGTTGTCCACCGAGACGAGCAGCACGGGCAGCATCAGCACCGCGAGCGCCGCCCAGGGACCGCGTGCGGCGGGCAGGGTCGGCGAGGGCTTCACAGCGGGCTGCACGGGGACCTCCGGAGGCGTCGGGCGTCTCGCGCCGGTCGGCGGGAGCCCCGCCACACTAAACCGTCCAGACGGTACAGTCCATGGGGCGGCGAGCGACGTCACCAGTAAGGTCGGGGCATGTCAGCCCACGATGCACTGCTCGATGCCTACCAGTCGATCCTCCGGGACACGGGTGAGCGTGCCACGACCCTCACCGCCGTGGCGGCCCGGGCCGGGGTCTCCAAGGGAGGCCTGCTCTATCATTTCGCCTCGAAGGAGGCGCTGGCCGAGGGGCTGATCGCGCGCCTGGACGCACTGGTCGAGGAGGATCTCGCGCTGATGCGCGAGGCGGCCGACGGGCCGTCGCGCTACTACGTGCGCACCTCGGTGTGGACCGGCGGGGCGCTGGACACCACGTTCGTCGCGGTGGCGCAGCTGGCGCAGGAGTCGCATGCCGCGGCGCGGCGGGCGATGCAGCGCGCGCGGGAGCAGTGGCTCGAGCTGATCCTCGAGGAGGTGGGCGAGGAGGCGACGGCCCACGCGATCCTGCTGCTCGGCGACGGTCTGTACTTCGACGCCGCACTCACCGGCGACCCGACCCGGTCGGGTGAGGGCGCGCAGGCGGCAGGGCCCGGGAGGCTCTCCCCCGAGCAGCTGCTGCCGATCGTGGACCGCCTGCTGCACGCGGCGCGCGGCCGAGCAGGCGGCGTCAGCGGGCGTTGAGGTACTGCTGCAGCGCCTTCACCGTGGAGTAGTTGGAGCGGAAGTCCCACACGCCGTTGCCGCCCAGGCCCATGGCGGCCCGCAGCTTGCGGGTGGTCTCGGAGCCGATCTTGCCGTCCTGGACGGCGCCGACCTTCCCCTGCAGCGCCCTGATGTCGGACCTGGACAGCGAGCCGTCCTGGCTCACCCCCACCCAGCCCTGGAGCGCGCGGGTGGTGGCCGGGCCGAACTTGCCGTCCACCACGAGCGCGCCGCTGCTGGGGGCCGAGGGGGCGGGGGTGTTCGCGGGCGCCCCCTTGTTGAGGAAGGTCTGCAGCGCCTTCACGGTGGAGTAGTTGGTGCGGAAGTCCCACACGCCGTTGCCGCCCAGGCCCATGGCGGCCCGCAGCTTGCGGGTGGTCTCGGAGCCGATCTTGCCGTCCGGCACCGCGCCGATCTTCGACTGCAGAGCCTTGATGTCGCCGCTGGAGAGCGAGCCGTCCTGGCTCGTGCCCACCCAGCCCTGGAGCGCGCGGGTGGTGGCCGGGCCGAACTTGCCGTCCACTGCGAGCGCGCCGGTGGAGCCGCGATCCTCGTCCCGGGAGGCGGAGCCGCTGCCGGGTCGGGCGTCCGCGGCGGCGCCGCCGTTGGCCTTGGTCAGGCCCGCGCGCTTACCGCAGACGGGCCAGGCGCCCGGGCCCTGCGCCTCCAGCACACGCTGGGCGACGGCGATCTGCTCACCCTTGGTGGCCTGGTGGGCGTAGGTGGCGAACTCCTGACCGCCGAAGCTCTTCCAGGTGGGCTGGTAGAACTGGAGACCGCCGTAGTAGCCGTTGCCGGTGCTGATCGACCAGTTGCCGCCGGACTCGCACTTGGCGACCTCGTCCCAGACACCGGTGTCCGCCTGGGCGACGCCGGCGCCGGTGGCGCCCAGGCCCGCCGCCATCACGGCGCCGCCGGTGGCGGCGGCGACCTTCGGGGCGATGCGTGCACCGCGGAAGTACACCGCGGAACCGTCGGCGCGATGGGTGGGAACTCGGGACGGTGCGGACATCGGGAACTCCTGGGGAAGGTGGGAAGGGGGCGCGGGAAACGGGGGAAGGACGTCGTCACGGGCCGACGTCGAGACGTCGGCCACAACTCACGATGCCTGCCCGACCAGCACATTCAGCATCCTCAATGCCGATTCAGCGCCAATATTTGAGGAAACTTTTACCGAATCCGTCGATTTCGGGAATGACATCGACGGAATTACTGAGTACAAGTCGCCCCACCGCACTGTCTGCCGCGCGGGCCTCCGGCACAGCGCCTTCGCGCCCGCGTGCGCGCCGTACCGGGCGTCGCGCTCCGGCGGTCGCCGGATCCCGATACGCTCCTCGGGTGCCCTCCTCGTCCTCGCTCCCCACGGCCTCGATGGTCTGGCGGGTGCTGGCGGTGCTGGGATGCGTGGCAGTGCTGAGCGTCGGCGGGCTGACCCGCTCCAACGACCTGTTCCCCTTCGGGGTGCTGGACCAGTTCTCCACCGGCACCGATCCGGACGGCGAGGTGGTCAGCACCTGCCTGCAGGGGATCCGGGGAGGCGGCGAGCGCGTCGAGATCCCCTTCGGGCAGCGTTCTGTGGGCATCGAGCGGGCCGATGTCGAGAACAACCTGCCCGCGATCGAGGCCGATCCGCAGCTGCTGGCGCCGCTGGCGGCGGAGTACGAGCGGCGGCATCCCGGCCAGGCGCCGTTGCGCGCCCTGGTGCTGTGCCAGCGGGTCACGCAGCTGCAGGACGGCGCGGCGCACGGTGAGCCCGAGCTGGTCGAGATCGCCCGGTGGGAGGCGCCGTGAGCCGCAGGAGCCCCGCGGGTCGCAGCCCCGTCGGTCCGCTGCGCTCGGCCCTGTTCCCGGCGCTGCCGCTGGCGCGGGTGAGGGTGCTGCGGGTGCTCGTGCACGTCTTCGTGGCGATCGACGTGCTGACCATCTCGCGGGACGTGCTCGCCCACCCGGCGAACACCGGTTTCTACACGCCGGTCGCGCTGGCCCGTCTGCTGCAGCTGCCGCCGGTGACCGCGCCGGTGGCGTACACCCTGCTGGCGGTGATCCTCGCCGGGTGCGCCGCGGGGATCGCGGGGTGGCGGCCCCGGCTGTCCGGCGCAGTGGTCGCGGTCGCGTTCTGGCTGTGGATGCTCTACAGCAACTCCTACGGCTACGTCGCCCACGACCACATGGCGCTGCTGGTGGCCACGGCCGTGCTGCCCACCGTCGCGGGGGTGCCCGGCCCGGGCTCGGGCGGGGCCGTGCCGCCGCCGGGCGCCGGCGCACCCGAGGCGCACGCCCGCAGCGAGTCCGCCGGCTGGACGCTGCGCGCGATCCAGCTCGCGGTGATGGCCACCTACTTCTTCTCCGTGATCCCGAAGGTCCTGTACTCGGGATCGCTCGCGAACTGGGGCAACAGCGCGATCCTCACCTGGGCGTCGATCCGGCGCGGCAGCTCCGTGGCGCACTGGCTGGTGGCGCACACGCCGTGGGTGTTCGTCCCCGCGCAGTGGGCGGGGCTCGCGCTCGAGGTCCTCTCCCCCGTCGTGCTGTTCCTACGCGGCAGGGCGCTGTACGCCGCGGTCGCGCTGTACCTCGGATTCCACCTCGCCACCCTGGTGCTGCTGGGCATCCACTTCCTGCCCACCGTGCTGTGCTGGGCGGCGTTCCTGCCGCTGGAACGGCTGCGGCTGCCGCGGCGCCGCCGCGTGAGCGAGCGCGTCTGAAAAGACCTGGTGACCCGTCGGCGCCCGTACCTACACTTCACCCGTGCCCCGCTCCGCTTCCTCCGCACCGGCCCACCTGACCGACACCCTCCCCGCACGCGACCGCAGCGTCATCATCCTGCTGCTGGTCAGCGCGTTCGTGGTGATCCTCAATGAGACAATCCTGTCGGTCGCGCTGCCACCGATCATGGCGGACCTCGATCTCGCCGAGACCACGGCGCAGTGGCTGACCACCGGGTTCATGCTCACCATGGCCGTGGTCATCCCGACCACCGGCTACCTGATGGGGCGCTTCTCGACCCGCCAGGTGTTCGCGCTCGCGATGAGCACCTTCACCGTGGGCACGCTGATCTGCGCCGTCTCGCCCACGTTCCTGCCGCTGCTGATCGGGCGGATCGTGCAGGCCTCCGGCACCGCGGTGATGATGCCGCTGCTGATGACCACGGTGATGAACCTGGTGCCGCCCAGCCGGCGCGGGCAGGTCATGGGCAACATCTCGATCGTCATCTCGGTGGCCCCGGCACTCGGCCCCACCATCTCCGGGCTGGTCCTGTCGTTCGCGCCGTGGCGCGCCCTGTTCGTGCTGGTGCTTCCGATCGCGGTCGCGGCGCTGCTGTTCGGGCTGAGCCGCATCGAGAACGTCGACGAGGCCTCCGACCAGCCGGCCGACCCGCTGTCGGTGCTGCTGGCGGGCGTGGGCTTCGGTCCCCTGGTGTACGGGCTGACCGGCATCTCCGGCGAGAGCGGCGGGGACGCGGCCGAGGCCGTCTCCTCCGGTGCGCCCGTCGCGGCGGTGCTCTGCCTCGTGGTCGGGGTGCTGTCCCTGGGGCTGTTCGTGGGCCGTCAGCTCGCCCTGCAGAAGCGGGAGCGCCCGCTGCTGGACCTGCGCACCTTCTCCTCCCGCACCTTCACCGTCACCGTCGTGCTGATGGTGGTGATGATGGGGGCGATGTTCGGCGTGGTGGTGCTGCTGCCGATCTTCCTGCAGAAGGTGCTGGGGCTGTCCACCCTGACGGTGGGGCTGATGATGCTGCCGGGCGGGTTGGCGATGGGACTGCTGGCTCCCCTGGTGGGGCGGCTGTTCGACCGGGTCGGTCCGCGGCCGCTGCTGGTGCCGGGCCTGTCCGCCGTGGTGGTGGGCATCGGGATCATGTCCCGGGTGCCGGAGCAGCCCTGGCTGATCGTGGCGGGGCACGTGGTGATGTCCCTGGGCCTGGCGTTCGTGTTCACCCCGCTGATGACCACGGCGATGGGTTCGCTGCCCCGGCAGCGGTACGGGCACGGCTCGGCGATCGTGGGCACCGTGCAGCAGGTCGCCGGGGCGGCCGGTGCCGCTCTGCTGGTCTCGATCATGGCGCGCGTCGCGGCGGGCACCGTCGGCTCCGGCGGCACCGAGCTCGAGGGCATCTCCGACGGGACCTCGGCGGCGTTCACGCTCTCGGCCGCACTCGGCCTGGTCACCGTGGTGATCGCGCTGTTCGTGCGCCGCAGTCCCGAGGAGACGCCCGCCGCGGAGGACGCCCCGGCGGGCGCATCCCCGGAGCACGACGGCGAGGAGCCCGCTGCGGGCTGAGCGTCACTCCCCCGGCGCTCCGCCCTCGCCGGGGCGCCGGGGCCCGGACGGGGAGGTCACAGCGCGCCCTTGCCGGCCTTCTCCCGGGCGCGGTCGGCGAAGCTGACGCCCATCGCGGCGAGGGTGAGCGCCATGATGATGGTCAGCGCGATGATGAACGCCTCGAGCCAGGCCTTGCCGCTCTCGGTGAGGGAGAAGATGATCCCGGGGATCATCGCGGTGCCGATCGCGGCGCCGGTGCGCTGGCCCAGCTGCAGGATGCCGCCGGCGACGCCGCCGAAGCGCGGGTCCACGGAGTTCAGGGTGAGGGTCTGGTTCGGGGAGATGGTCATGCCCTGGCTGAGGCCCATCAGGGTCAGCGGCACCGCCAGCCACCAGTACGCGATCGCCCCGTTCTCGACGAAACCGGTGGTCACCGCGGTGCCGGCCAGGCCCATGAAGGCCACGGCGAAGCCGACGATCACCATGCGACGCCCGTAGGTGAGCACCCGTTTGCCGAGCGCCTGGGAGCTGATCGCGGCGGCGATCGAGGAGGGCACGCCCATCAGGGAGGCCTCGAAGGCGGTGTGTCCGAGGTGCATCTGCAGGTACAGCGGCACGATGATCCATACGCTGGTGGCGCCCAGGAAGTACACCGCGACGATGAGGATGCCGTTGCGGAACGCCTGATTGGCGAAGATCGCGGTGTCCACCACGGGGCTGTGGCCGCGGCGCTTGTAGTGCCGCTCCCACATCCACCACACCCCCAGGACCAGCAGTCCGGCGGGGAAGGACAGCCACACCAGTACGCTCACGCCCCGCTCGAGGAACGGCAGCATGATCCCCAGGATCGCCACGCACAGCAGGATCGTGCCCACGGGGTCGAGGTCGGGCCGGGCCCTGCCCCGTGCCCGGTCGTCGGGGATGTACCTGAATGCGCCGATGATCGCGATCACCCCGATCGGGGCGTTCATCAGGAACATCCAGCGCCACCCCCACTCGGGGCCGAGCACCTGGATCAGCGCGCCGCCCACGACAGGCCCGATCGCGGTGGCGACCGCGACCGTGGTGGCCAGCAGGGCGAACGCCCGCGCCCTGTCATGGCCGCGGAAGTGGTGCTGGATCAGGGCGACGGTCTGCGGGTTCAGCAGCCCGGAGCCGAGCCCCTGCAGGACCCGGGCGAGGTTGAGCACCTCGACGTTCGGCGCGAAGCCGGACAGCAGCGAGCCGAGCGTGAAGATCCCGACGCCGATGACGAACATGCGCCGCCGCCCGGTGGCGTCCCCGGCGCGGCCCGCGGGGACCAGCAGCATGCCGAAGGCCAGCGCGTATCCGGAGATCACCCACTGCAGCGATCCGGTGTCCGCCTCGAGGCCCTCACCGATCGCGGTCAGCCCCACATTGATGACGCTCACGGCGATCAGCGCCATGAACAGCGGAGCGAGGAGGACGGCGAGGAGGGGCTTGCGGCGCACCGGCGGGGTCAGTGCACTGGGATCGGGCATCACCGGATCACCATATGCACTCAGTGCAGGTTTGAGGAGGGGGTGGTGACCGGTGGGACACCCCGGCCCCTCCGGGGCTCAGGGCGCCGGCGGTGCGGAGGGCGGTGGGCCGGACGACCCCGGCCCGGGCTGTGCGGGACCGGACTGCGGGGGTCCGGACTGCGAGGGACCGGACGGCGGAGGTCCGGACGGCCCCTGCGGCTGCGCACCGCCGGGCGGGGGCCCGAAGGGGTTCTGCCCGGCGGGGACCAGTGGGCCGCGGGCGTCGTCCCGGTACGGGCCGGGCGGGATCGCGTACCCGGTGCGGCCGGACAGCAGCGGCGCCGCGGTCTGGATCGCCCGGACCGAGGGGCGATCGGAGTAGTCGATGCCCGTGAAGCGCCCGAACTGGCCGCTGTGGCCGGCGGGCCGGCCGGCATCGGCCGCGGCGAGCATCGCGAGCGCGTCGCCGGGCGTGGGGTACCGCGAGGACCAGGTGCTCCCCGGCGGCAGGGGCGAGGTGTACAGCGCGCCCGTCGGGCGGATCCACAGGGAACCGGGCTTGGAGCGGTCGCGCAGGGCGTGCGCGCGCCAGGTGACCACGGGGTGCGAGGAGCCGATGTTCGCCCAGTGCACGAAGAAGCTCGGATCGGTCGCGGCACGGTCGGCGAGCTCGTTGACGTTGACCTCGGCGTTGAGGTATTTGCCCGCGGCGAGCAGCCCCATCACGCCGGCCGCCCCGGTGGGGGTGTAGGCGTAGCCGTAGTTGTCCGCGCTGTACTCCTGGGCGCGGGACAGGGCCGGGCCCAGGATCGGGATCATCCGGATCACGGTGGTGAACACGAGGCGGAAGTAGGAGACGTGGCCGGCGGCGTGGTGGCCCACCTCGTGGCCGATCACGAAACGCAGCGCCTCGGGATCGCGGGAGGCCCCGCCCACCTCGAACAGGTCCGAGTGGACGGCCACGAATCGGCGGAACCCGTGGCCGGCGGCGAAGGCGTTGACCACACCGCTGCCCATCACCACGTACGCGTCCGGCACCTTGCGCACGCCGAACTGCTGGGCGGCCTCGACGACCATCCGATACCCCTCGGGGAACTGGGTGGGGCTCATCCGCACCGCAGAGGTGCGCAGCTGGGCGTACATCATCGCGCGCGCCCACCAGATGATCAGCGGCGCCAGGGGCAGCACGACGGCCATCTGGATGGAGAAGGGCAGGATCGCCACGTACTGCCACAGGCTCGCGACCGTCGCCTCGCCCTCGGTCACCTGCAGCACCAGGGTGGAGAGGATCAGCACCCACCAGACGATGTAGGCGAGGGTGGTCAGAGCGATGCCCACCCACAGCAGCGGCATCTCCCAGGGGTGGCGGATGCCCTTGCGGCCCATGAGGCCGTGGGTGGTGGAACCGTTGACGAGGTTCGGGCCGCCGGGGGCGCCCGTGCCGGAGGAGGGCGGGACGCCCGGTGAGGGGGCGAGCGGGGACGGAGGGGGGCCGGAGGGCGGCTGGGTCATGGCGGTGGGGCTCCTTCTGCACATCGGCCCGCGCGGGGACACCCCGACGATATCCCTGTCATCGCTCCGGAGCGCATCCGGGCGGCGGATTGTGGACGATCCTCGACCTCCGTCGGGCGTCGGTGGCCGAAGGTCGCAGGCCGACGGGTGCGGTCAGACGGGCGCAGGCCGCCGGGCGCCTGCCCGCACGTCGGCCGGGATCAGCGCATCAGTCGTCGCAGCACCCGGCGCTTGAGCCCGGTGTAGGGCGGGTAGACGAGCTTCAGCGTGTCGGGCGAGAGCGGCTTGGTCACCACGGGCTTGGCGTGGGTGAACGCCTCGATCCCGGTGCGTCCGTGATAGGCGCCCGTGCCGGAGGCCCCCACCCCGCCGAAGGGCATGCCGACGCTGCCCACGTGCGCGAGCGTCAGGCCCAGGGCGAGGGAGCCGGAGGAGGTCTCGGCCGCGAAGCGCTCCTCGACCTCCCGGCGGGGCGAGAACACGTACGCGGTCAGCGGCTTGTCCCCCGCGCGGATCCGGGCGATCGCCTCCTCCGGCCCGGAGACGGCCAGCAGCGGCAGGACGGGACCGAAGATCTCCTCCCCCATCACCGCGTCGCCCCAGTCCACGCCCTCCATGATCGTGGGCGGCAGGTAGCGGGTGGCGGGGTCCGCCTCGGCGGTGCCGCCGAGGATCGCCTTGTCGTCGTCGATGAGGGCGAGCACCCGCTCGAAGTGCGCGTCGTTCACCATCCGGCCGTAGTCCAGGCTGCGGCCAGGGTTCCTGCCGTACATCGCGCGCACGGCTCTGCGCAGGTGGGGGCGCAGGCGTTCGATCGTGCGGGGCGTGGCCATGAGGTGGTCGGGGGCGATGCACGTCTGCCCGGCGTTGGTGAACTTGCCCCACACGATCCGACGGGCGGTAGCGGCGGGGTCCGCGCCCTCGTCCACGAACACGGGGGATTTCCCGCCCAGCTCGAGCACCGTGGGGGTGAGGTGCTCGGCGGCGGCGCGGGCCACGATCCGGCCCACGGTCCCGTTGCCGGTGTAGAAGATCAGGTCGAAGCGCTGCTCGAGCAGGATCGTGGTCTCCTCGACGGCGCCCTCGACCACGCGCACCCAGCCGGGGTCGAGATGGGTGCGCAGCAGGTGGGTGAGCGCGGCCGAGGTCGCGGGCGCGACCTCGCTGGGCTTGACCATCGCGGTGTTGCCGCCGGCGATCGCGGCGACCAGCGGTGCGAGGGTGAGGTTCACCGGGTAATTCCACGGCGCGATGATCAGCGTGGTGCCCAGGGGCTCGCGGCGCAGCTCGCCGGAGGCGGGGGCCAGCAGCGCGCCCAGCGAGAGCCGCTCGGGCCGCAGCCAGGAGCGCAGGTGCTTCATCGTGTGCGTGATCTCCTGCGCGACCACGCCGATCTCGGTCAGGGCGCTCTCCGTGCGCGACTTGCCGAGATCCTCGGCGAGCGCACGCGCGAGCGCCGGTTCCTCGCGGCGCAGGCCGCGGCGCAGCGCCTCGAGCTGGGCGAGGCGAGCGTGGACGGGCCGGGTGGTGCCGGCATCGAAGGAGTCGCGCAGGGCGGCGACGTCGGCGAGGATGCGGGCTCGCGCCGAGCCGTCCCCGCTCACCGAGCCGGAGGAGCCGCTGATCTGCTGCGCATCTGTCGCCATGAGGACAGCGTAGGTCCCGGGCCCGGGAGCCGGGAACGCCCGGTCGCGGCCCGCTGCGCGCGACGCCCCGGTGCGCGCAGCGGCGGCCGCTGTCCTTCGCGGCCGTCGATCACGGAGAATGGGAGCTCCGAGGGCCCGACGTCCGGGCCGAGGAGGAAGGGGCGGGCGATGGCCGTGCTGATGACCGCACCGCTGCTGCTGACCATGACGCTCCTGCTGTCCGGGCTCGCGAAGCTCGGGGCACGGCAGGGCACCGAGGAGGCGATGACCTCGCTGCGGCTGCCGCTGCGGCCGCTGCACCGCACGGTCGCCTCGGTGCTGCCCGTGGCGGAGATCGTGCTCGCCCTGATGCTGTGGATCCCCTCGGTGCCGCTGCAGACGGCGGTGGCCGTCGTGATCGCGCTGCTGATGCTCACCTACCTGGTGATCATCGCCAGGGCGCTGACCTTCGAGGAGGCGGTGGAGTGCTCGTGCTTCGGCACCATCGCCTCCCCCACCGTCTCGCGCCTCACGCTGGGCAGGAACATCCTGCTGGCGGCGCTCGGCCTGCTGACGGTAGTCGCGGCCGCCGGCGGGATGATGACGACGGTGCTGGTGCAGGCCCCGCTGGCGCTGATCGGCCTCGGGATCACGGTGCTGGTCACGGCCGCGCTGACCGTCCTCACGCTCGGCACGTCCACCGCGGGCGCCGCGTCGGCCACGGCCGCGGCAGGGCCCGGGAGCACGGCGGGCGGCGAGGACCCCGAGGGTGAGGAGCTCGAGGACTACGAGCGGACCGCCACCCCCGCCGCGGTGCTGCAGAGGCCGGACGGCAGCCTGACCACCCTGAGCCGGCTCACCGCCCACCGCGCCGCCCTGCTCGTGTTCGTCTCGGAGGGATGCGGCCCGTGCGAGCGCGTCCTCGACCAGGCGCCCGGATGGATCGAAGTGCTCTCGCCCTTCCTCCAGGTCCACTTCGTGTTCTCGCGCGAGACGGATCAGCTGCGCGAGCGCACCACGGATCGGGTGGGCGACCTCGCGCTGCACGATCTGCAGTTCACCGCCCGTTCCGTGCTCGGCGCCCGCAGCGCCCCGTCGGCGGTGCTGCTGGGGGCCGACGGGCTGCTGGCCGGCGGACCGGTGAACGGCGGCTCCGCCGTGATCGAGTTCGTCGAGGAGATCCGCGCCCAGCTGGCGACCGCTCAGCAGGAGGGCGAGCTGCCCGCCCCCGGGTCGTGACCCCGGGACGCGCGGCCGCACCCGTCAGGGCACGCTGGCCTGCGCGAACCGACCGCTGCCGCGGGCTCGCAGCGGCCCGTCGGCCGCCGGGACGAAGACGGCCCGGCCGGCGCGGAGCACATGACTGCCGGTGGCGGTCTCCAGGGTGGTCTCTCCCTCGAGCCCGAGCACGATCCGGGGCCCGGACCCGGGGACCGGCCGGCCCGAGGGCGCGGGATCGGTGCCGTCCCCGAGCTCGGTGACGGCGAGCTCGAAGTCGTCGACCGGGGCGTAATAGGCGATCGAGGTGGGGTTCTGCCGTTCCGGGGCGACGCGCAGCGGAGGTGCGGCCGTGACGCTGACGCACTGGAGCACCTCGTCGGCGTCGACCCGCTTGGCCGTCAGGCCCGCGCGCAGGACGTTGTCGCTGGCGGCCATGATCTCCAGGCCGGTGCCGTGGAGGTAGGCGTGCAGCGTCCCCGCGGGCACGAACATCGCCTCACCGGGCTGCAGCGTCACCGGGTTCAGCAGCAGCGCCGCGACCACACCCGGGTCCCCCGGATGGTGCTCCGCCAGCAGCGAGACGAAGCGATCCACGCGCGGGGACGGCGAGGCGCCGGCCGCCGACCGGGCACGGCAGGCCTCGACCACCGCGTCGACCGCCTCGGGTGCAGGCCGCAGCGAGGCGGAGACCAGGGTCCGGAACGCGGCGCGCATGCCGTGCGCGGTGGGGTTGTCCACCAGCAGGGAGTGCAGCCGGTCGGTCAGCGCCGTGCCCAGCCCGTCGAGGATCACCGCGGCCCGGCGCGGGGTGCGGAAGCCGCACAGCGCGGTGAAGCGGGTCAGGGCGATCAGCATCTCGGGCTTGTGGTCCGCGTCGCGGTAGGTGCGCAGCGGGGAGTCCAGGGGGATGCCGGCCGCGCTCTCGGCGGCGAAGGACTCCGCCGCGTGCTCCCTGGTGGGATGCACCTGCAGCGACAGCGGCGCCTCCGCGGCGATCATCTTGAGCAGGTACGGCAGCTGCCCGTCGAAGGCACGGGCCACGTCCGAGCCGAGCATCCGCTCACGGTCCGCGGCGATGACCGCGTCCAGCCCTGTGCCGTCGGCCGCGGTCGCGGGGGCGAGCGGATGCGCTCCGAACCAGGCCTCCGCCCAGGGCCTGCCGTCGGGTGCACGGCCCAGGAACTCCGGGATCGCGGTGGTCGATCCCCAGCCGTAGTGCTGGGGGTGGCCGGCGAGCTCGAACAGGCTCACGCACCGCCCTCGAGGATCTGGGCGATCAGGCGCGCCGGCTCGTCCGTGCCGAGCTCGGGTGCCGGGGTCGGCTCCGTCCCGGCGCGGCGCATGCCGTAGCGCTCCCACTGCTCCACGAGCCAGCCGGGCGCGCCGGGTGCGTGCACCCAGGCGGGGATGCCGCGCATCGCGGCCTCGAGGATGTCGGCGCTGAACACGGCGGCGATCGGACCGGACTGCGCGGGCAGCGCGGTCGAGGGGTCCTGGAAGGCGATGCCGCGACGGCGCAGCAGCAGGTGCGCGGCGCGGGCGAGGCGGTCGTCCTCCCCCGGGCCGGGCTGGTACAGCGCGTCGGCGAAGCGGCAGTACGAGTGCGCGGCGCGCAGGCTCACCCGGCGCGGCAGCTCGATCGAGGCGAGCTGGCCCAGGAACACCGGTTGCCCGTCGATCGTCGGCTCCTGCCCCGCCGCGTCGTGGCGCGCCTGCCACAGCCGCTGCGAGCCCACCACGCGCACCTCGATGTCGTCGCGCTCGGCGCGATGGAACTCGCCGTCCTCCGCGGTCCAGGACAGCAGCGTGGTGTCCGGGGGCAGCGGCGGGGCGAAGGGGGTGAGCACGTCGTGCTGGACGACGGCGCCGGGCACCTCGGCCTCCCGCGCCCACTCGTGCAGGCTGCGGCCCACCGCGCGGTGCCAGCCGAGGGTGAGCAGCGAGGTGATGCCGAGATCGTCCAATGCGGCCGACGGCCGGGCGATGCGCCGATGCTCCCATTCGGGCCCGCTGAGCTCGGCCGGCGAGAGCCCAGCCGGGGTGACCACCGCGGCGCTGCCGTGCACGTACGGGAGCACCGCGGGCAGACCGCCGTGGGCCGCGCCGTCGGCCGTGTCGATGCCGAGCAGGATGCGGGAGGGGCCCTCGCCCTCCCGGGTGTGGAGCACGTAACCCTCGGTCGCGACGTCGAGCGGGCGCGAACGATGGATGCCGCGGACCCGCCGGCGCGAGCCCCGCCACTCCTGCCAGCGCTCGAGGCTGCGCGGATGGATCAGTGCCATGGGCGGTCCCCCTCCTTGGACGTGCATCGGCCCGGACGAGCCCAGCATTCCACACGGGAGTGCCGGTGCCGGGCGGTTCGGCGCGGCCCGGCTCGGTCAGC